>WFXL01000111.1 GCA_015490605.1 Rhodospirillales bacterium | reverse complement strand
GCGCCGAGGCGGCCGGCGCGCGCCAGATCGAGCCCGCCCGTTAGGCCGCGCAGGAAGCCGGCGGCATAGAGATCGCCGGCGCCGGTGGTATCCACCAGTTCGGTCGGCGGATAGGCGGGGATCTCGAGGATGCGCCCGTCGGTCACCACCACCGAGCCGTCGGCGCTGCGGGTGAGTGCGGCGATGGCCACCCGCCCGCGCACCGCCGCCACCGCCTGCTCGAAGGATTCCGTCTCATAGAGGCGGGTGATCTCGGCCTCATTGGCGAAGAGGATGTCCACCGGCCCGGCCACCAGCTCGCGGAACTCCTCGCGCCAGCGCTCGACGCAGAAGGGATCGGAGAGGGTGAGCGCCACCTGGCCGCCGCTCTCCCGCACCACCCGTGCCGCCTCGAGGCAGGCGGCCTTGGCCTCCGGCCGGTCCCAGAGATAGCCCTCAAGATAGAGGATCCGGGCCTGGGCCAAAAGGTCGGGGTCGAGGTCGGCCGGCGAGAGTTCGACGCAGGCGCCGAGATAGGTGGCCATGGTGCGCTGGGCATCGGGCGTGACGAAGACGAGACAGCGGGCGGTGGGCGGCCCCTCGGGCGAGGGCGGCGTGGTGAAGTGGACGCCGGCGGCGCGGATGTCGTGGGTGAAAATGTGGCCCAGCTCATCGTCCCGCACGCGCCCGATGAAGGCCGCGCGCCCGCCGAGGGCGGCCAGCGCCGCCATGGTGTTGGCGCAGGAGCCGCCCGAGACCTCATGAGCCGGGCCCAGGCGCTCATAGAGTTCGAGGCAGCGGGCCTCGTCCACCAGCGTCATGGCACCCTTGGCAAGCCCGGCCTCCTCGAGAAAGCCGTCCTCGGTGTAGGCCACCACATCGACGATGGCATTGCCGAGACCCACCACGTCGAACGCCTTGTCCACCATCAGCCCTCCATGCCGCTGGCAGGCGAAGGGAGCCGCGCGGCTCCCCCGTGCGCCCGCGAACTGCCGCCGCGGTTCAGAGCTCCCAGTAGCGCTTCACCTCACCCCGGGCGCCCGGATGGGTGACGGCCCCCTTCGCCGCCGGCCCCACCAGCTGGGCGTATTTCCAGAGGGCACCCGAACCGTAGAGGGTCGGCTTCGGCTGCCAGGCCGCCCGCCGGCGGGCCAGCTCCTCCTCCGACACCTCCAGATCCAAAGTGCCCTTCTCGGCATCGATGGCGATGATGTCGCCATCCTGCACCAGCGCGATGGGGCCGCCCACCGCCGCCTCGGGGCCCACATGGCCGATGCAGAAGCCGCGGGTAGCGCCGGAAAAGCGCCCATCCGTGACCAGCGCCACCTTGTGGCCCATGCCCTGGCCATAGATGGCGGCGGTCACCGCCAGCATCTCGCGCATGCCGGGCCCGCCCTTGGGTCCCTCATAGCGGATCACCAGCACCTCGCCCTCGCGGTAGCGGCGGTTGCGCACCGCCTCGGCACAGGCCTCCTCACCGTCGAACACCCGCGCAGGGCCGCGGAACCTGAGGCTCTCGAGGCCCGCCACCTTGACGATGGCCCCCTCGGGCGCGAGCGAGCCCTTGAGGCCCACGACCCCGCCCCAGGGGGTGATGGGATCGCGGGTGGGCCGCACCACATCCTGATCGGGGTTCCACGCCACCTCCCGCAGATTCTCCTCCACCGTGCGGCCGGTGACGGTGAGACAGTCGCCGTGGAGATAGCCGCCATCCAGCAGTGCCTTCATCACCAGCGGCACGCCGCCGGCCTCGGCCAGGTCCTTCATGACGTAGCGCCCGGCCGGCTTGAGGTCGGCGATATAGGGGGTCTCGCGGAAGATGCGGGCGACATCGTCGAGATCGAAGTCGATGCCGGCCTCGGCGGCGATCGCCGGCAGGTGCAGCGCCGCATTGGTGGAACCGCCGGTGGCCGCCACCACCCGCGCGGCATTCTCCAGCGCCTTGCGGGTGACGATGTCGCGCGGGCGGATGCCGAGCTCCAGAAGCCGCATCACCGCCTCGCCCGATTTCTCGGCGAAACGGTCGCGCGCCTCCATGGGCGCCGGGGTGCCGGCCGAGCCCGGCAGCGCCAGGCCGATGGCCTCGGACACGCAGGCCATGGTGTTGGCGGTGAACTGGCCGCCGCAGGCACCAGCCGAGGGCATGGCGGCCATGGCGAGGCGCTCCAGCTCCTCCTCGGAGATGCCGCCCACCTCGTACTGCCCTACCGCCTCATAGATGTCCTGAACGGTGACATCGCGCCCCTTCCATTTGCCCGGCAGAATCGAGCCCCCATAGAGAAACACCGAGGGGATGTCGAGCCGCACCATGGCCATCATCATCCCCGGCAGCGACTTGTCGCAGCCCGCCAGCGCCACCAGCGCGTCATAGGCGTGGCCGCGGACGGTGAGCTCCACCGAATCGGCGATGGCCTCGCGGGAGACCAGCGAGGACTTCATGCCCTCGTGGCCCATGGCGATGCCGTCGGTGACGGTGATGGTGTGGAAGATCCGCGGCGTGCCGCCGGCACGGTGGACGCCGTGTTTGGCCACCTCCGCCTGGCGGTCGAGGGCGATGTTGCAGGGGGCGGCCTCGTTCCAGGCGGCGGCGATGGCGACGATCGGCCGGGTCAGGTCCTCGCGATCGAGGCCCATGGCGTAGTAGAAGCCGCGATGCGGCGCCCGCTCGGGACCGTCGACCGCATGGCGGCTCGGCAGTTTCGACCGGTCGAACACGGTGATGGCCATCGCACCCTCCGCTCCCCTCGGAGATCCTCGGCTGACGGCACGTTAGTCCCGCCAGCGCGGCCGCGCCAAGGGGGAATCCGCCCCCATCCCCGAGATCGCGGGTGCCGGCGACGAGGCTGGTAGCCTCTCAAGAGGGCAGGTCGAACAGGCGGTCGCCCAGCTGGTCGATGATCTGCCGCGCCTTGGTGACGGAGAAGGCGAGGGCCTGTTCGGCGCTGGCGTGGCTGTCGGCGCGCACGAAGCGGTACTCCCGCCGGCCCTGGGGTGTGTCGCGGATGATCACGCCGGCGGTAATCCAGCGCCCGTCCTGCTCGAAGGGCTCAGGGCGGATGCGATAGTCGCCGTGGACCACTTCTTCGCCGCGCACACAGCGCCGTCTCGAGCTTCCCCGCAGGCGGGCGAACAGCCGTCCCAGCATGGCCGCCACCATCCTCCGCGCATAAGGCGCACACACCCCGTGCCGATATCGCGTCGGCTGCCCTCAGGACAAGGTGGCACCCTCGGCCGGCAGCGTACGCAGCGAGGCGCCGCGGTTGCGGCCGCGCACCACCTCTACCGCCAGTGCGGGAAAGGCGGCGCGCAGGTGGGATCGCAGCGCCCCGGCCTCGGCTGCCGCCAGCACCGCAAAGCCGGTGGGGCCCCAAGAGCTCTGGCCACAAGCCGCGATCCCATGGGCCCGAAGCCATGCGAGCGCCCGTCCTACCTCCGGGCTGAGCCAGCGGCCGGCCGGCTGGACCGGGGCGTACCAGTCACCCAGCCGGTCCTGGATCTCGCTGAGCCCGCGGCCGAACAGGGCCAGGTCCTGCGTTGCCATCCCCGGCAGCACGCAGGACACGGCCAGGCGCGCGAGCCGTTCGGCGGTGGCTTCGGGAAAGGGCGGCAGCTGGCGAAAGGCCTCGTCCTCGGCCGCACCCGCGAGCCCCTCGCGGGATGGGTCGCGCAGCAGCAGCACCCGCCAGCCGCGCGGAAAGGGCAGGCGCAAAAGCAACGGCGGCGGCGCCCCATCCGCCCCGCAGCCGGCATCCAGCACAAAGCCCCCGGTGGTGAAGGCGGCAAGCCCGAGGCCGGAGCGGCGGCCGCGACCGAGAAGGCGCGCGAGCTTGCGGGGCGTTGTGGGCAGGGCGAACAGGCGGGCAAGGGCCATGCCCAGGGCCAGCGCCAGCTGGGTACCGGAGCCGAAGCCGGCATGGGCCGGGATCGCCCGCGCCACCCGCACATCCACCGGCGGGATCCGCCAGCGCTGGCGCAGACGGGCGAGCAGCCGGCCGAGACGCTCGGCCTCGGGCCCCTGGATCCGATCGCCGGCCGCCGGGGCCACCCGGAGTTCGGTGGCAGGCGCCGTAATGGCAAGGCCAAGGCCGAGAAAGCGCCGCCCGAGGGTGCCGGCTGGGTCGAGGAAGCCCAGATGCAGCCGCGCCGGGGCCCGGACCGACACGGCCGCCAGGCTCACGCCCTGCGCTTCGTCCAACCGCCGCCTCCCTTGTGGCCTCTTGCCTTCATGTTATGCTGGCGGCTGTGCGGGGCCAACAGGGAGGCTTGTGCTATGGCGGCCAAACGCACCCTCAAGATCTACAGCGAGGAGGAGGCGGCCGCACGGCTCGCGCGCGAGCTGCCCCAGTGGTATGTGGAGCGCGGCTGGATCCGCCGGCGCTATCGCACCCACAGCTGGAAGGGTACGCTGATGGTGATCAATGCGGTGGGCCATCTGGCCGAGGCCGCATGGCACCATCCCGACATCACCGCCTCCTACGCCTGGGTGGAGGTGCGGCTGCGCACCCACGACCATCAGGGTATTACCGACAAGGATTTCGCGCTGGCGAAGAAGATCGAGGAGGTGATCATGTGGCGTCCCGAGCCGCCGCTCGAGGGTACGCCCGAGAAGGATCTGCGCTTCGCCTATATCCGCTACGACCGTCCCAGATCCGCCGCCGGCGAGGTGTCAGGGGGTGAGCAGGCGGGTGAGTGAGGCGGCATCGGGCACCGGCTCCACCGCCACCGCCCGCACCGTGAGACCCGCCGCATAGCGGGGAAAGGCGGGATCCACCAGCTCCTCCCGGGCCAGCTGCGCAGGCGTGGACGACCCGCGGGGTGTGCGCGCCTTGACCAGCAGCAGCACCCGCAGCCCGAGGCGGGCGGTAAGCCAGGCGGCGAGGGAGTCGGAGGTCACATCCCAGGACGGGGCGAGTTCCGGGGCGCGGCCGGCGAGAAGCCAGGGCAGCCACACGCCGGCACCGCCAGTATGGGCCAGGGCGGCGAAATCCTCCTCCCGCTCCACCGCCCGCAGGCCCGGCACCCGCTGCAGCAGCACCAGGCCGAACTGCTGCATGGCGAGGATGGCGCAGCGGTGGGCGGTGAGGGCATCCAGCCCCAGCGGACCTTCCAGCGCCCGCACCGCATCGGCGAACGGGCCGCCGCCCGGGACCACAAGCCGCGCGTGCGGCCGGGGCAGATGGCGCAAGGCCTTAAGCCAGGCGGTCAGCGCCGGGTGGCGGGCAAGGCTACCGCCGAGCTTGACCACCGCCATGCCGCCCGACATCTCCCGCGCGGTCGCCGCCTGCGGCGGGGTCATGGCCATGGTGGGTGGGTTTCGCGACATCACCGCTCTCGCCCGCACGCGCCCGGTGATCGTCGGCGTGCTCAATGTCACGCCCGACAGCTTCTCCGACGGCGGCCTCCATCTGGAGCCCGCGGCCGCCGTCGCCCGCGCCCGGGCGATGGTGGCGGAAGGGGCCGATCTCGTCGAGGTGGGGGGCGAGTCCACCGCCCCCGGCCGCCGGCCGCTGGCGGCAGCGGACGAGTGGCGGCGGATCGAACCGGTGATCACCGCGCTTGCCGGCGAGATCCCGCTGGTGGTGGACACCTACCATGCCGAGACGGCCGCGCGCGCGCTGGCACAGGGGGTTTGGGCCATCAACGACGTCTCGGCGCTCAGGGCCGAACCGGCACTCGCCCAGGTGGTGGCGCAGGCCGGCGGCGGACTTGTGCTCATGCATGCCAAGGACGCACCGCTACCCCATGCGAGCGAACGGCCGGCGCACTATGGCGATGTGGTGGCGGAAATCGCATCCTTCCTTGAGGTGCAGGCCCGGCGGGCGGTGGCGGCGGGCGTGGCGGCAGACGCCATCGTGCTCGACCCCGGCTGGGGCCGCTTCATCAGCCTCGATCCCGAAGACAGCTTCACCCTCCTGCGCCGCTTTCGCGAGCTGGTGGCGCGGCTCGCCCCCTTCCCGGTGATGGTGGCGGTCTCGCGCAAGGGTTTTCTGGGCGGGCCGATGGAAGAGCGCGATGCCCTCTCCCAGCTGGCCGCCCTCCATGCGGTGGAGCAGGGCGCCCGCTTCATCCGCACCCATCGCCCCGCTATGATGCGGCGGTTCCTGGAGCTCGCGCGGCGGCTGGGGCGGCCCATCCCCGCGTGAGCCCCCGGATCGGGAGGCTGGATGCGTGAAGACGATCCTCCGGGGCGGCCGGGTGGTCGACCCCGTGCATGATCGCGATGCCGTGGCCGATGTCCACATCGATGGCGCGCGCATCGTCGCCCCCTTTCCCGATGAGGCGGCGGATCGCATCGTCCGGGTGGACGGCTGTCTGGTGATGGCCGCCGGCATCGACCTCCACAGCCACATCGGCGGCGGCAAGATGGTGATCGCCCGCGAGCTCATGGGCGAGGACCACCACCGCCACCGCATCGCTGCCGCGGGGCCGTTCCGTGCGGGCTCGGGCCGGGCGGTCCCCTCGAGCTTTCAGACTGGCTACGCCTATGCCCACATGGGCTACACCATGGCCTTCGAGCCGGCGATGCTGCCGATCAACGCCCGCGGCGCCCATCTCGAGATGGCCGACATTCCGGTGCTGGATCGGGGCGCCTATGTGCTCCTCGGCAATGACGATCTGCTGCTGGAGCTGCTTGCCCGCGGCGAGCGCAGCGCGGTGTGCGATCTCGTCGGCTGGATGCTGCGGGCGACCCGGGCGATGGCGGTCAAGCTGGTCAATCCCGGCGGCATCGAGGCGTTCAAATGGGGGCTCAGGTCCATCGATCTGGACGAGGCCGGGCCCCATTACGGCCTCACGCCGCGCCAGATCCTCACTGCCCTGGCCGAGGCGGTGGACCGCCTGGGTCTGCCCCATCCTCTCCACATCCACGGGCTCCACCTGGGCCTGCCGGGCAGTGCCGCCACCACCCGCGCCACCATCGAGGCGCTCGAGGGGCGGCGGGCCCATCTCACCCACCTCCAGTTCCATGCCTACGGCCGCGAGGGGCCCAAGGGTTTCTCCAGCGGCGCCGCCGAGATCATGGAGCTTTTGCGGCGCCATCCCAACATCAGCCTCGATGTGGGCCAGGTGATGTTCGGCCAGACGGTGACCGCCTCGGCCGATATCATGAGCCAGGCGCGTAACGCCGCCTACGCCCGGCCCAAGCGCTCGTGCCTCATGGACATCGAGTGCGAGGCGGGCTGCGGGGTGGTGCCCTTCCGCTACCGCCACCGCAACTTCGTCCATGCGCTGCAGTGGGTGATCGGGCTTGAACTGTTCCTGCTGATGGACGACCCTTGGCGGATCGCCCTCACCACCGATCACCCCAATGGTGCGCCCTTTACCACCTATCCCGAACTCATCCGCCTTTTGGGCGAGCGCGCCTATCGCGAAGCGATGCTGGCGCGGCTGCCGGCCGAGGTGCGCGAGGTGTCGGTGCTGGCGGACATCCGCCGCGAATACAGCCTGAGCGAGATCGCCGTCATCACCCGCGCGGGCCCGGCGCGGCTGCTGGGGCTCGAGGATCGCGGCCATCTGGGCCCGGGCGCGGTGGCGGATGTGGTGGTCCATGAGTGCGGCCGCGATCTCGCCGCCACCTTCGCGCAGGTGCGGCATCTGCTCAAGGCCGGCCAGTTCGTGGTGGAAAACGGCGAGCTGCGGCCGGAGGCAACCGCACGCGGCGGTGCGATCCATGTGGTGGAAGCACCGTTCGATCCCGCCATCCGCCGCCATGCGGCGCGGCACCTGGAGGAGGTGCGCGGCATGCGGGTCGAGAGCCTCGAGATCGGCGAGGATGAGCTGGCCGAGCTCGGCCCCCTCGAAGCCCACCGCCCACGACGCCATATGGCGGCCTGAACGGGAGGGCGGATCCCGATGGTGGATCGCGCGGACCTGGAGCGCTGGATGGAGGACGAGCCGCCGCCCCCGCGGCCGCGGCTTGCCTGGGGGCTGACTGGCTCGGGCCACGACTTCCTGCCGTGTCTTGAGCTCATGCGCGAGATCGGCGAGATGGATGTGTTCCTCTCGCGGGCGGCGGCGGAAGTGGTCTACATGTACACCCGCGAGCGCCATCCCTTTCCGCCGCAGATCCGCCTCATCAAGGACACGTCAGCCTCGGCCGCGCCCGTGGGACGCTTCTACAAGGGCTATTATCATACGCTGGTGGTGGCGCCGGCCACCTCCAACACGGTCGCCAAATGCGTCTTCGGCATCTCCGACAATCTCGTGACCAACGTCTTCGCCCAGGCGGGCAAGTGCCGCATTCCCATCATCGTCTATGCCTGTGACACCAGACCTGTGCACATCACCGCGGCACCGGATCGCACCGTCACCGTCTATCCGCGCCGGGTGGATCTGGAGAACACCGAGCGCCTGCGCGGATTCGAACATACCACCGTGGTGGAGAGCGTGGACGAGCTCCAGCGGGCGCTGCGCGCGCGCCTTGCCGAGCTCGGGCTTGACGGGCGCTGAGGGTCGGGGCGATGGCACGCCTGTTGGCCGTGGCCTTCGAGGATCCGCGCCGGGCGGATGAGGTGCTGCTGCGCCTGCGGGGACTCGCCCGCGCCCATCTGGTGGACCTCGAGGATGCCGCTGTGGTCCAGCGCGACCGCCACGGCCGCCTCCACCTCAAGCAGGCGCTGGGGCGCCATCACGAACGGCACCTGCCCGAGGGCTTCTGGGCGCGGCTCGTGGGCCGGCTGCTGCCGGACCACCACGACCACCGGGTGGCCCGGGAAGTGGCGGCGGAGCTGGGGGTGCCGGAAGCGTTCGTGGCGGATCTCGCCCGCCGGCTGGCACCCGGCACCTCGGCCCTGCTGGTGCTGGTGGAGCCCCATCGGCTCGAGGCGCTGGTGCGGGCCTTCGAGGGCGAGGGCGGTCACGTGCTGGCAGCCGATCTTCCGGCCGAGGTCCGGCGGGAGCTGGAGGAGGCCATGGCCGGCCGGTGGCTGCCGACGGCGCGGGAGCTGTATGAGCTGGCCGAGCAGAGTCGCCTCGCACGCCAGCGGGCCCGCCGTCAGCGGGAGAGCGCCGACGAGCGCCGCCGGCGGCGGATCGAGCAGCTGCGGGAGGCCGACCTTTCGCCGGAGCTTCTGGACCAGATCCGCCGGACCGTGCTCGAGGCCGCCCGCCGCGGCGAGTTCCGCGCCCTGATCTACCGTTTCCCCAGCGAGCTCTTGAGCGATCGCGGCCGGCGGGTGATCCAGCAGGAGCCCGACTGGCCCGAGACCCTGGTGGGCCAGCCGCGTCGGCTCTATGAGTGGTATCTGCGGGAGCTGGCGCCCCGGGGGCTGCGGCTGGAAGCGCGGCTGCTGGACTGGCGCGACCATCTGCCGGGTGATGTGGGCCTGGTGCTGCGCTGGGATCACCCCCACGAGGCCGCGGCGGTGGAGGAAAGCGTTTGACCCGGCAGGCCCGTCGGGCTATATGGGCAGCACCTCTTCGCATTGGTTCCGGTTCGATCGACGTCGCCTTCCGCTGCTCGTCGCCGAGGACGGTGCGGAGCGGGGGGCGTTCGTTCCGGCATCACCACGCCGACGGCCACGCTCCCCGGTTCGGGTAAGTGCAGTTCGACCAGGAGGAGCATGGCCACCATGGCAGCCAATCTCGGTGATACCGTCCGCGTCCACTACACCGGTCGGCTCGACGACGGCAGCGAGTTCGACAGTTCGGCCGGCCGCGAGCCCATCGAATTCACCCTCGGCGCCGGGCAGGTAATCCCGGGCTTCGAGAAGGCGATCCTCGGCATGGAGCCGGGCGAGAGCAAGACCTTCACCATCCCCGCCGAGGAGGCCTACGGGCCGCACCGGCCGGAACTGGTGCACCGGGTGCCGCGGGCGCAGATCCCGCCACATGTAGAACTCTACGAGGGTGCGCGGCTGGAGGCGCGCGACCAGGCCGGCAACCGCATCGCGCTGACGGTGCTGGAGGTCACCGATGAGGAGGTGACCATGGATGCCAACCATCCCCTGGCCGGCCAGAACCTCACCTTCGAGGTCCAGCTGGTGGAGGTGGTGGCGGCCCAGGCCTGAGGTCCGGCGCTGGCGCCGAAGGGAGACGGACGGGCGTGCCCGTCCGTTTTCCGTTGGCGGCCTGCCGGAGCCAGAAGGCCACGAGCCCGTCCACGGCAGCCCGGGCGCGCGCCTTCCAGGCCGCGATCGCGCGTGCCCGGGCGGGATCGGGCGTGCGGTCGGCGAGATAGGCGCGGCGCTGCTCATCATCCTGCAGCACCACGGCAAACACCAGCGGCGCGCCATCCGCCGGCAGCAGATAGCCGGCGAGGCCCACCAGGAAGGCGGCGCTGCCGGTCTTGGCCCGCACCCGAAAGGCGAGATCGGCCGCCCGCAGGCGACGCCGGAGGGTACCATCCCAGCCGTTCGTGGGCAGCAGCGCCGCCAGCCGGTGGTCCGCAAACGCCGGCGCCAGCAGGCGCACGAGGCCGCGCACCGTCACCCGTCCGGCCGGATCGAGGCCGGCATGGTCGCGCAGCGCCAGCGCCTCGGGGGCGAGGCCGGGATGACGCCGGCGCAACTCCGCCACCAGCCGCGTGGCGGAATCGGCGAGGGAGCGCGGTGGTGGGCCCAGACGTGCGGCGGTTGCCAGCCCCACCATGGTGGCGAGCTGGTTGTTGGAATAGCGCAGCATACCCCGCACCACCTCATCGAGCGGCGGGCTCGCGTGGGCGGCAAGCCGCCGCCCGCCCGCAAGCTGCCCGCGCACCGGCGGCGGCAGCACCACCCCCACATCCGCCGCCAGACGGTGAAACAGACGGGCGGCGGCAAGGCCCGGGTCGGCCAGCGGCAGCGCCCTGGGCAGGGGATCCGCCGGCACCCGCAGCATGCCGCCCGCAAACCGGGGGAAGGTGAGGTCGGGCTCCAGCCGCCACGGGATCTCCACCGGCGGCAGCAGGAAGGGTGGGGCTCCCGCCACTGGCTCCACCCGGGCGAAACCCACCACCAGTGGCCCGACGCCGGCATTCCAGGAGACGGCCGCGGGCTCGGCGGGATCGAGCCGCGCAAAGCGGGGATAGAGCCCGTCGTCCAGAAGCAGCCGCCCGCTGATGCGGCGCACCCCCGCCTGCCGCAGGGCGAGGGCCAGCTCCAGCAAATGGTCGGGGTCCAGCAGCGGATCGCCCCCGCCCACCAGCGCGAGATCGCCCCGAAGCCGCCCCGCCGCCACCGCCCCGCGGGCCCGCAGTTCGGTCAGGAAGCGATGCTCGCGCCCCAGCACGTCAAGCGCGGCGATGGCGGTGGCGAGCTTGGCGAGGGAGGCCGGCTCCAGCGGCCGGTCGGGGGTGCGGGTGGTGAGCGGACGGCCGTCCTCGAGTCGTTCGACATACCATGAGGCATGCTCGAGGGCAAAGCCGTGCTGGCGCAGGATCGCCGCCTCATCGGCCGCCGCCATCACGGCCCGCAGCCACACCACCGTGGCGAGCAGCAGGCGGAATGAGATCCTCAATGCGAGTCGGGACGGCTTGGGGGATTGTACGGCCTTGGGCGCAGTGGATCGGTCCATGGTCACAACGCCGTCATTTGTTCCACGTCCGTGCACCCGTGTTCGGTGGATGTTCTCGGGAAATTGTGGACAGATGGGAGGCGTGGAGCGGCGGCATCGGATCATGGTCCCGCACCCGTGGATCGGACGCGCCCCCTTGACCGCTCTCCGCCGGCTTCCCACAAGACGGTCGCAGTTCCCGCGTGCACCGCAGCAAGGACGGAGGAATGGCCAAGAAGGACGACGTCATCGAAATGGAGGGCACCGTGGTGGAGGTGCTGCCCAACGCCATGTTCCGCGTCAAGCTCGACAACGACCACGAAGTGCTGGCGCACACCTCCGGACGGATGCGCAAGAACCGCATCCGCGTGCTCGCCGGCGACCGCGTGCTGGTGGAGCTGACCCCCTACGACCTGCGGCGCGGCCGCATCACCTACCGCTTCAAGTGACTCCCTCTGCCCGCCGGGCGACGCTGGTTCTCGCCTCCAGCTCCCCGCGTCGCCTCGATCTCCTCCGCCAGGTGGGATTCGAACCGGACCTCGTGCTGCCGCCGGAGGTGGACGAGACGCCGCGCGCGCGCGAGCTGCCGCGCGACTATGCCCGCCGCCTTGCCCGCAGCAAGGCCGAGGCGGTGGCAGCCCGGCTCGAGCTCGCGCCGCCGTGGTATGTGGTGGCCGGGGATACGGTGGTGGCCGCCGGCCGGCGGATCCTGCCCAAGGCTCTGAGCGAGGCCGAGGCGCGGGCCTGTCTTGCGCTGCTTTCCGGCCGGCGCCATCGGGTGTGGGGCGGCGTGTGCGTGCTGCGCCACGACGGTCGCCGCAGCGAGCGGGTGGTGCTCACGCGCGTGCGCTTCAAGCGGCTGTCGGCCGAGGAGCTGGAGGCCTACATCCGCAGCGGCGAATGGCACGGCAAGGCGGGTGCCTATGCCATCCAGGGGCGGGCCGCGGCCTTCATCCCCTGGATCAACGGCTCCTGCGCCAATGTCATCGGCCTGCCGGTGGCGGAGGTGGTGGCCATGCTCACCGGGCTCGGCTATCGGAGGCCGGAGTCATGAGGTGGGGGCTTTTGGATCCGCATCCGCGCGGCTATCGCGCCGGCCTCGTGGTGGACGGGCGGCTGTGGGCGTACGCCGAAGCCTCACCCCACCAGGACGAGGTCACCGACCGGCTGTTCTATGCCCGCGTAGTGCGGGTGGAGCCACGTCTGGCCGCCGCCTTCCTCGACATCGGCGGGGGCCGTACCGCCTTCCTCACCGCCCGCGATGCCCGCTTCCTCGATCCCGCCCGCAGCCGCCGGCGCATCCAGGAGCTGGTGCGCGAGGGCCAGCGGCTGGTGGTCCAGGGTCTGCGTGAGGGAGACGACGACAAGGGCCCGCGGGTGACGGCGGATGTGCGCCTCTTCGGCCTCTTCACCATCCTGCGCCCGCGCGGCGGCGAAAGCACCATCTCCGGCCGCGCCCGCGGCCAGCTCAAACAGCGGCTGCGCGCGCGTGCAGCCCGCCTGTTCCCCGACGGGCGGGTGGTGCTGCGGCGCTTTGCCGATGCGGTGGACGATCAGACCCTTGTGGCAGAGGTCCGGCGGCTGGAGGAGCGCTGGCGGGCGATCGAGGCGGGCCTTGCGCGCGGGCGCCCGGGGCCGGTGGAGGTGGGCGAGGATGCCTTCGCCCGGCTGTTGCGTTGGCTTCTGGAGGGCGACATCGAAACCCTGCGGGCGGGTGATGCCGCCGTGCTCGCGCGGCTCGAGCGCGAGCTCCAGGCGCTGCCGCCGGCGGTGCGTCCGCGGCTTGAGTGGGTGCGGGGGCCGCTTGCCTTCCTCGCCACCGGCATCGAGGAGCAGTTCGAACAGGCGCTGGAGCCGGTGGTGCCGCTCGAGGGCGGCGGCCGGCTGGTGATCGAGGAGACCACCGCGCTGGTGGCCATCGATGTGGACGGCGAGGGGCGCGATGCCCTCGAGCTCGACCTTGCGGCCGCGCGTGAGATCGCCCGCCAGGTGCGGCTGCGCAATCTCGGCGGCAACATTGTGGTGGATTTCGTCGACCTGCCGCGGCCGACGGCCCGCAAGCTTCTGGATGATGCCCTCAAGAAGGGGTTCCGCGACGATCCCGCCCAGGCCCAGATCCATCCCATGTCGGTCCTGGGGCTGGTCCACATCACCCGGGCCCGCCGCGGCCAGCCGCTCTCGGCGCGCTATCGCCGGCGCTGTTCCACCTGTTGTGGCAGCGGCCAGGTGCCCTCACCGGAGGCGCGCCTTCTGGCCCTGTTCCAGGCGCTCCGCGCCAGTGCGCGGCCGGTGGTGGCGGTCCGGGTGGGACCGCAGCTGGCCGAACACCTTAAGGCGCTCGCCGATCTCTCTTGGCTCGGCGGCACCGTCTGGCGGCGTGATGAGGCGCTTGCGGCTGATGAATTCGTGGTGGAGACGGCATGAGCCGGGACCTGGCCCCATCCTCCCGCCATCCGGGCCGCTGTCCCCTCTGCGGTCGCCCGCGGGATCCGCGCTATCGCCCCTTCTGCTCGCGCCGCTGCCGCGATCGCGACTTCCTCAACTGGCTGGATGAGCGCTATCGGCTGCCGGCGGCGGAGGACGCGCCATCCCCACCGCGCCGCCCTGAGGACGAGGAGGCGGGCTGAAGGGCCGGTGCCGGGCCACCCGCTCCCTCGGCTCCCAGTTGTAGCGCCCATCCCGCGCCAGCCCCGGGCGCAGAGCCAGCATGGCATTCCTGGCGAAATGGCGGGGTCCTCATGCGTTGGGACCTGCCCGCGCCCGCGAGGGGGCCACGAGCCGGTGCCGATAGGGTGATGGCCCCGCCGCGTCCCGGTTTGAGCCCAAACATCCGGCCCTCGGGCCGGTCGCTCCGCCGGCTCATGGCCACAACGACATCCCGTGCCAACCATGGGCCCAAAGCGAGCATGGCTCTCCTTCCAGGGCGGAATTCTCACACCCCGGAGGCCTGCTGCCACCGCCTGCGAGGGGCGACCGCATCCCGGCGCCGGCAAGTCGATGGTCCGGCGGCGTCCCGGTTCGACCCCACAAGCGTCTGGCGCTCGGGCTGCCGGCTTCGCCGGCTCTCGGCCACAACGACCATTCCGCTCCAGTCCCGGGGACCGCACCGCCGACTGTCCTCCGACCTGGACTCGGCCGGCTCCTATCGCGGAATCTGCCCTCGCCCGCGAGGGAAGACCGCAGCCTCCGCGGGCAGGGGATGGCCGGCGGCGTCGCGGTTGACGCTACCGAACGTCTGGCTCGCGGGTTGACAGCCCCGCCATCTCCCGGCCTCCAGGGTCGATCCCATCCGGACCGTAGAGCCCGCGCCGGGCATGGCTTTCCTTTCGTGGTCCCCTGCCACGGGACCTGCCCTCGCCCGCGCGGAGCGGTTGCGTTCCGGTACCGGCGGGGCGAAGGACCGGCGGCGTGCCGGTCCGGGCGCGAAAGCGTCTGGCGCGCGAGCTGGAAGCCGCGGATGACGGCGTGGTGTCGGTTGCGAGCATGCAGGCTCGAGCCTCGGGCTGCGCATGGCGGGCCCGTCTCCGCTCGTGCCGGCATACCCACCCGCCCCAGCGGGCTCTTCCAGCCGACAACAGCGGGCACTGCCAACCGGGCGCTGGCGGTGATCGGTGTCCCGAACACCCGGCGTTGCGCCCATGCACCCCATACCCCGGCACGGCGGAGCGTCAGGCGGCACTTGCGGAGCGGTGCCGGCCGCACCCACGGGGCCTTCCGGTGCAGCCCAAATCCGCGCCCACCCTGGGCGTGATCCGCTGAGACGTCCGCGTGGCCCGCGGATCCACCGAAGACATGGGCCTTGCCCGGGCGCAAGGCGTGGGCGGGCATCAGGCCGGCGAGCAGCACGAGGTCCCTGCGGGGTGCCCGAACCGGCTTCGGCGAACCCCGGCGGGCCTGCGCCATCGCGCGGCGGGAGCCCGATCCCGTTTTCATCTCTTCATCAGTTCATCGTCACTCTCCCTCTTTCTCTGTCAGCTCTCCATCACCCTCTCTTGAAGCCGCCAGCACATCGCTGTTCTTCCGTTTATTTCGTCCTGGAGCCTGAAGGGGGATACTCTTGAAGGCGTAAGTACATCGCCGCTCGTGTCTGACGTGGGCCGGGGAAGTCCTGCGGGCGATGCCCGTGATGGGGCTCCGCAGCAACCACCGGCCCGGATCACACACCGATCTTGGCCATGCGCTTCTGCGCCTCATCCAGCTGGCGGGGCGAGAGCTGGGCACGGAGCTTGATCATCAGATCGGCCGCGAGCCGGTCGCCGTCACGCGCGGCCTGGGCCAGCAGCACATAGGCGGTGATGGGATCACGCCGCACCCCACGGCCGGTCATATGCATATAGGCGAGGCTGGTGCGGGCGCGGGGATGACCCTTGCGGGCCGCCTGCTGGAACCAGCGTGCCGCGAGTACATCGTCCTTGGGCATGCCACGTCCCTGGGCACAGGCGACCCCGAGCAGGAACATGGATTCGGCATGCCCGTCCTCGGCCGCAAAGCGCAGCGCTTCGATCCGTCGTCTGAGCTCCTCCTCGCTGCTCATCGGCACTCCCGCCGGACCAGGGCCACCGACGGATCATGGTCCGGCGATCTTACCGGAACGTTAATGGCGTCACCCCATCGTGCCGCATTTTCGAGGCATCCCCGCCAATCCGCAGGTGGCTGTCATGAGCCCGATGCGCCGACGTGGCGACCGGCGCGCTGCCGGTGGCAGGTTCACACCCGCCGGCCGCAAGGTCCCGCCCCAGCGGATCAGCTGCCCCCAAGCGGGCTGCCTGATGATCCCGCACCAGGGCGCGGGCGAGAATGGTGATGGCGAGGAGCTGATAGAGCAGGTCGAAGAAGGCCATGTTGAGGAAGGCACCGGCTGTGGCATAGCCCACATAGCTTGCCGGCAGCAGTCGCCCGAGGCGCACCGCCCAGGCGAGCTCCTCGCATCCCGCGGCCGCCCGCGCGGTGCGAAGGGCGGTGAGCACGCCACCCGCCAGCAGCGCGAGAAACAGCACCAGACCCACGAGGCCGTGCTCCCCCAGCACCTCGAAGAAGATGCTGTGGGCGTTGAGATAATCGCCCTGGCTGTGGCGGATGCCGTTCAAGGTGAAAACGCCGAAGCCGCCGCCCCACAGGGGCGCAGCCGCCACCACCTCCTCCAGGGTCCAGCGCCAGACCCGCAGCCTCAGGGCGAAGGAGGGATCGCGCGCATAGTCCTCAATCGAGGCGATGCGGGCATACCAGTCGGGTGGCAGCAGGGCCAGCGCCACCGCCGCCGCGGCAAGGCCGGCAAGCCCCAGAGCGAGGCGATGGCGGCTCTGCCACCACAGCACCATCGCGGTCGCCGCCAGCGCCACGAAACCGCCGCGCGAGCGGGTGCCGAGGATGGCGATGACGTCCAGCCACACTACCGCCCACAGCGGCCAGCGCCACCATCCCCGGACCCCCTCGGCGAGATAGACCAGGAGCGGCAGCACCGTCACCAGTGCGAGCGCGAGGCCGTTGTTGTCGCCGATGGGAGTCTCCGGTGGGCCCCAGACCAGATAGCGGCCGCCGGTGAGCAGCACGAACAGACCGCCCTTGATGGCGAAGAAGCCGAGGGAGAGTGCCACCACCGCGACGAACTGCTGTAGCCGCGAGGGCTCCGCCAGGAGCGCCAGACTCAGGACGAGCATCAGCAGCAGCTTGATAAAGCGCCACCATTTGTCGAAGGCGGCCTCGGGCGCCCAAGCCACCGCGAAGGTGGTGAAACTCACCCACAGCGCGAAGACCAGCAACAGCCAGAAAAGCGGCGTGGTGGCGGGACGGCGGCGCTCGGGATGGAGCAGCCAGGCGAGGCCGGTGAGGGCGGCGAACAGTAGCCCGAAGGGCTGGCCATAGGCGAAGCCCCACACCAGCCGATGCGGGTTCATCAGCGAGAAGCCGTGGTAGGCCAGCGCACCCACGTGCGGCCGGGCGAGGATCACCGGCACCAGGGCCAGCACCAGGGCGAGCAGGGCGAGATCGCGCATGGGGCCTCGCACGCGTAGCCACAAGCTGATGACGCCCGCGGGCGGGCGTCGCCACGGCGACCAGCGGATTTCTAGCACGGCGTGGTTGACAGAGGGTTTAGAGGAATGTCATCCTAGAGCTGGTGTCCCCGCCCACGGGAGTGTCCGCCATGAAGGCCAAATTCCCCGCGATTTTCCAGCGCTTTGTCGAGATCTGGCAGCGCTGGCCCAGGCAAATGATCCTAAAGCGCGATGGCGTTCCCATCGATCTGGTGCATGTGGAAGAGCGGGACGGCGACCGCCAGCTGGTGGTGCGTCTGCCCGACGGCCGCCAGCTGCGCCTGCGGCCGGATGAGGTGGCGAGCCGGCCGGTGCTGGCGCCACTCTATGCCACCCTCACGGTGGCACTGATTGCGGCCGTGCTGTTCGGCACCCTCGACCGCGATCCGGCCCGGCTGCTGGAGCTGCTGACGCAGGTGGCGAGTCTGCTGCTGCCGGCTGCGGGCTGAGATCACCACGCGTGCCGGATCCTTGGCCCTGCCGCGCGGGGAGCCGCCATGGGCGGCTCCCCGTTCCCTTTGGCGAGCGTGCGCCGACACGGGATCGGCGAACCGCTGGCGGACTGCCCTACATGGGCCATGGCGATGACGTCGCCACACGCGGACGTCTCGGCGGTGGCCTCTGAACGCGGGCGGGTCAGGCATGGCACGGTCGAGGACAGGTGGCCGGCACCCCTCGCCCAGGGCCACAAGGGCGCTCTGCGGGACCGCGAAAGTCCCGGGACACGGCCCCAGCGCACCAGCTGAGCGACCTCCGGCGGCGCCCTCGGGCCGCAGCGGTGGCGCTCGTGGCGCCATCCCACCAACCCTCGGGCCCTAGCCGGCCTGGGCCAGCACCGGGGCCAGCAGCGCCTCCACCGTCGCCGGGTCCGCCCGCAGGCGCTCATACTGCTCGCAGACGAAGCGCGCGGTTTCCTCATCATAGGTTCGCGCACGGCTCTCGGCGAAACAGGTGGCCGCCAGCTCGAGTGCCATGCGCAGCGCCAGATGATGCGCCGTGGGCAGCCCGGCGCGGGCGCAGAGGGCGGCCAGCAGCCGGCGGTCGGAGGCGGTGAGGATGTGGCGTACCGCGGTCACCGGCACATCCGCCATGGCGGCAAGGGCCGCTTCGAGCGCGGCGATGTCGCCGTCGCGCAGATACTCCAGCACCTCATCGGGGCTCAGATCGCCGGCCAGAAAGCGCCGCCGCATCCGCCGCACCAGCTCGTGGGTGCGGTGGTCGCGGGCGGTGAGGCCGACGGCGATGCGGTCACGCAGCGCCATCACCAGCCGGCGCGCCTCATCCGGATCCATGCGGCGGCTGCGTACCAGCTCCCACGAGAGCTGCTCCCCCACCCGTTCCACCAGCCGCGCCATCAGCTCGAAGGGCAGTGCCGGCCGGCGGGCGAGCCGATCCCGCACCTCGCGCTCGCCGCCATAGGTCTCCACCATCCGCGTCAACACCCGGCGGGTGAGGTCGGCGCCGGGATTGTCGGCAAGCCGCGCCGCCACCCGCGCATTGCCATGCTCCACCAGCGCCTCCGCCAGCCGCTCCGACACCACCCGGCGGCCGGCCACCGCCAGCGCATAGGGCCAGGCGTGGGTGCGGACGATCTCCAGCAGTTCCTCATCGTCCAGCACCGGGCTGCGCTCGAGGATCGGCTGCGCCACCTCGATGTCGTCGCGGGCGAGCCGGCGGGCCACCGCTGGCGGCAGCCGGTTGCTGTCGGCCACCGCCTCGGCCAGAGCCGCGCGCACCTCCCGCGCCACATCCGCCACCAACAGCTCCAGCACGCCGCGGGCGAGATCGCCGCAGCCCTCGGCAAGCTGGTCGTACTGGTGGCCGAACTTGCGGGCGATGCGGGCGCGGGTGGCGGGCGAGCGATCGCGCGCCAGCACCTCCACATCGGTGCGCGAGAGCCGGTCACCGCCAGCTTCGAGCTCGCGGGAGGCCACCAGCTGGCGCAGCCGCCGCGGCATCCCGCGCTCCTCCCGCTGGCGGGCTTGTCGGAACCCGAAGGCCATGCCACCTCCGACTGCGGTCGCCCCCTGATCGCACGAATTGGTGAACGAACCGTTGCCAAGCCGCGACCTGCCGCCCGCGCGTCCCGAGTGCACCCGCCGGGTGCTGCGGGCGACCCTCAGGCTGCTGCGCCAGCAGCGCTGGGCCGGCGTGCCGGAAATGCCGGTGGGCGACGGGCGCCGGGTCGACCTCATGGCGGTGGACCCGCGCGGGCGCATTCTGGTGGTGGAGGTGAAGTCCTGCCTCGAGGACTTCCGCGCCGACGGCAAGTGGCCGGCCTATGGCGCCTGGTGTGATCTGTTCGCCTTTGCCGTGCCCGACGACTTTCCCCGCGAGCGCCTGCCGCAGGAGGTGGGGGTGGTGATAAGCGACGGGTTCGAGGCCGTCTGGTGGCGCGAGCCCCCGGAGCGGCCGCTGGCGCCGGCAAGGCGGCGGGCGCTTCTGCTTCACTTCGCCCGCAGCGCCGCCTTCCGCCTCGGGCGGCTTTTGGATCCTCCGGCCGAAGGCGGGATTCTGCCGGCAAGCCAGCTTTCGATCAGATAGCGGGCGATGGAGTCGCGCCGCGGCAGCCGCACCGGCCGCCTTGCGGGATCCCGCAGCTCCTCGCGGGTGAACCAGCAGGCATCCTCGAGCTCCAGGGGATCCACCCGCAGCCGCACGGTCCGGGCGCGGGCGACGAAGCCCAGCATCAGGCTCTGGGGAAAGGGCCAGGGCTGGGCCGCCACATAGACGGGGGCCGCAAGCCGCACCCCCACTTCCTCCCATACCTCGCGCACCACCGCCGCCTCCGGGCTCTCGCCCGGTTCCACGAAGCCGGCCAGGGTCGAGTACATTCCCGGGGGAAAGCGGGGCGAGCGCGCCAAGAGACAGCGATCGCCCCGATGCACCAGCACGATCACCGCAGGATCGGTGCGCGGATGGATCTCGAGCCCGCAGCCGGGACAGCGGCGGACATGGCCGCCCTCCTCCACTTGCGTCGGCCGCCCGCAGCGGCCGCAGTGGCGGTGGGTGGCATGCCAATGCAGCAGTGCGCGGGCGAGGGCCGCCACCCCCGCTTCCTCCGGCGCAAGCTGCAGCGCTGCTTCCCGCAGCTCGAGCCAGCGCGCGCCGGACGGTACCACGTTGCCGGCGGCGGCGAACACCGCCCGCTCCCGAAGCAGGCCGAGGAACAGCGGGAGTTCCGGCAGGCGGGAAGGCGGTGGCTGCCAGGCGAGCCGCAGTCCGGCCCCATCTCCCACCACCGGCACTTGCAGCTCTCGTAGCCACAGCCACAGGCTGCGGGGATCGCGCGCAAGCGCCGCAAGCCGGGCGCCATCGCGCCGCAGCCACGCCGCCCGCTCGAGCGCCGGTGTCTCATAGTGGTGCGGGCCAGGGGCGGCCACGGTGCACCTCCGCATCACGCACACTCCGCGCCGAGGCATCGCCCGGCCGGACGGTCATCAGCACCAAGGGGGAACATGGCGTCCCCAGCGGGAATCGAACCCGCGTTTCCAGCTTGAAAGGCTGGTGTCCTGACCACTAGACGATGGGGACGGCGCACGCACGGGTTTAGGCAGGCGGATGGGGGAAATCAAGCGGCGGGGACGCGACGGAGGTGAAGTCCCGCGCGTGGGCGCTGGGCCTCCAAAACCTTCCGCCGCCCGCCCGCAGCCGCCGGGGGCTCCACAGCCGCTCCTTCCGGCGCTAAGCCCGTGACGCCCCAAGGACGCCCCTGACCATGCACCTCCTGCGCACGCTCGAGGCCGGTGCGGCCGATGTGGAGGAGGCGGTCGATCTCGACCTGCCGCCCGCCGATCTCGTGGTGCTGTCAGCCGCCGACAGCGATCTCGCCGCCCTGGCCGCAGCCCATGCCACCGATCCCGCCCGCTGCTGGACCCTCAGGCTCGCCAATTGGAGCCGGCTGGGGCATCCGCTCTCGGTGGACCTGCTGCTGGAGAAGACGCTCTGCCGCTCGCGTCTGGTGCTGGTGCGGCTTCTGGGCGGGATCGGCTACTGGCGCTACGGGGTGGAACAGCTGGCCGCAGCCGCCCGCGAGGGGGCGTTTGAGCTCGTGCTGCTGCCGGGTGAGGGCGGCGAGGACCCGGAGCTTGCCCGCCTGTCCACCGTCCCGCCGACGCTGCTGGCGGAACTCCAGGCCTATTTCGAGCAAGGCGGCATCGCCAATGCCCGCGGCCTTCTGCGCCGGCTCGCCCGCCATCTGGGCCGGCAGGTGGAGGTACCGCCGCCAGAGCCGCTGGCGCGGGTGGGCGGCTTCGACCCGGAAGCGGGGCTGGTGCCGCTCGAGGCGCTCGCTGCGCGCATGCCCCCAGGGCGCGCCTGCGTCTGGCTGCTGTTCTACCGGGCGCTGGTCCAGGCGGGTGATCTCGCAGCGGTCACCGCCCTCATGCGCGCGCTCGCTGCCCGCGGCCTTGCCCCGCTCGGCCTGTTCGTCCCGAGCCTGCGGGACCCGGCGGCTATCGCCGCGCTTCAGGCGCTCGGCGCGCGGCGGCCGCCGGATGTGGTGCTGAGCCTTGTGGGCTTTGCCACCGGCGGTTTCGACGGCACCCCGGGCGCGGCCCTGGCGGGTCTCGATGCGCCGGTGATCCAGCTGCTCACCCCGCGCCTACCGCAGGAGGTCTGGGCCGGGGATTCACGCGGGCTGGGGCCGCGAGATCTTGCCATGCAGCTGGTGCTGCCGGAGGTGGACGGACGCATCGCCGGCCCGCCGGTGGCCTTCAAGCACAGTGAGGAACTCGACCCCGAGACCGGGCTCGCGCTCGCGCGCTGGCGGCCTCATGAGGAAGGGATTGCAGCGGCGGCGGAGCTTGCCGCCGCCTGGGTGCGGCTGCGCCACACGCCGCCCGCCCGCCGCCGCATCGCCCTGATCCTCGCCAACTACCCCACCCGCGACGGCCGGCTTGCCAACGGCGTCGGCCTCGATGTGCCGGCGAGTGCCATAGCAGTGCTGCGCTGGCTCAAGGAGGCGGGCTATGGGGTGGCCGAGCTGCCGCCGGAGGGCAATGCGCTGATGGCGCGGCTGCGCGAGGGTCCCACCAACGTCCCCAGCAAGCGGCCGCGGGTGGTCCCCGTCGCCGTGCCGTTTGCGCGCTATCGCCACTGGTTCGCCCAGCTGCCGGCAGCCCTGCGGGAGGCGGTGGTGGCCCGCTGGGGACCACCCGAGGCCGACCCCCACCTCCTGGATGGCGCCTTCGCCCTGCCGGTGCTGCCGCTGGGACAGGTGGTGGTGGCGATCCAGCCGGCGCGCGGCTATGAACTCGACCCCCGCGCCACCTACCACGACCCGGCGCTCGTACCCCCCCATCGCTATCTTGCCTTCTATCTGTGGTTGCGTCACGAGTTCGGCGCCATGGCGGTGGTGCATCTGGGCAAGCACGGCAATCTCGAATGGCTGCCGGGCAAGGCCACCGCCCTCTCCTCAGGCTGCTTTCCCGCCGCCCTGCTGCCGGCGATCCCCCATCTCTACCCCTTCATCGTCAACGACCCGGGTGAGGGCAGCCAGGCCAAGCGGCGCACCGCGGCGGTGATCATTGACCATCTCACCCCGCCGCTGGGCCGGGCCGGGCTCCACGGCGAGCTGGCCGAACTGGCACGGCTGGTGGACGAATATGCCACCGCCCAGCAGCTCGACCCCCGACGGCTGGAGCCGCTGCGGGAGGAGATCCTGGAACGGAGCCGCCTCCTGGGTCTCGATTCCGACCTCCACCTCGAGGAGCTGGATGAGGAGGCGCGCCTGCAGGCCCTGGACAATCATCTGTGCGAGCTCGGGGAGCTGCAGATCCGAACCGGCCTCCACCGCCTCGGCGAGAGCCCGGTGGGGGATGTGCGGGCCGAGCTGCTGCTGGCGCTGGTCCGGCGCCCCCGCGGGCGCGGCGAGGGCGGCGATGCCTCGCTGCTGCGGGCGCTGGCCGAGGATCTGAAGCTCGGCTTCGATCCGCTTGTGGCCGAAGGGGCCACCCCCTGGCAGGGGCCGCGGCCGGCGGTGCTGGCCGCCTGCGGCGAAGGGGTGTGGCGCAGCGTGGGCGATACGGTGGAACGGCTCGAACGGCTCGCCCTCGAGCTGGTGGCGGGCCGCCTGGAACCGGATCCGGGCTGGCGGCGCACCCGGGCGGTGCTGGCGCGGCTTGCGCGTGAGATTGCCCCACGCCTGGATGCCTCAGGCCCCGCCGAGCGGACGGCGCTGCTCAAGGGCCTTGCGGGCCGCTTTGTTGCCGCCGGCCCCAGCGGGGCGCCTACCCGCGGGCGCCTCGAGGTGCTGCCCACCGGGCGCAACTTTTTTGCCGTGGATCCACGGGCTGTGCCCACGCCCGCCGCCTTCGAGCTCGGCCGGCAGGCGGCGGAGGAACTGCTGGAGCACATCTTCCAGACCACCGGCCGCTGGCCGCGGCGGCTTGCCCTCTCCGCATGGGGGACGGCCAACATGCGCACCGGCGGCGAGGACATCGCCGAGGCGCTGGCGCTGTTGGGCTGCCGGCCGGTGTGGGAGGCGGACAGCGGCCGGGTGGTGGGCGTGGAGGTGCTGCCGGCCTCGGTCCTGGGGCGGCCGCGGGTGGATGTGGTGCTCCGGATCTCGGGCTTCTTCCGCGATGCCTTTCCCGCCCAGATCGAACTCCTGGACGATGCCATCCGCCGGGTGGCGGCGCTGGATGAGCCGGAGGAACTCAACCCGCTGGCCGCGAGCGCACGGGAGGAGGAACAGGCGTTCGCCGCCCGTGGGCTCGATGCCGCCACCGCCCGGCGTCTCGCCACCCTTCGCATCTTCGGCTCGCGCCCCGGGGCCTATGGTGCCGGCCTGCAGGCGCTGATCGACTCCGGCGCCTGGCAGAGCCGGCGCGAGCTCGCCGACGCCTATCTGAGCTGGAGCGCCCATGCCTATGGCCGCGGCACCCACGGCCGGGAAGCGCGCCAACTCCTGGAGACGCGGCTTTCCCGGGTGGAGGCAGTGGTCCACAACCAGGACAATCGCGAGCACGATCTGCTGGATTCCGACGACTACTATCAGTTTCTGGGCGGGCTTGCGGCGGCGGTGGGCGAGCTGGCGGCCGAGGAGCCGCTGGTGTTGTTCGGCGATCATGCCCGGCCCGAGCGGCTGCGGGTGCGCCGGCTGGAGGAGGAGATCGGCCGGGTGGTGCGGGCGCGGGCCACCAACCCCCGCTGGATCCGGGGGATGATGCGCCACGGCTACAAGGGCGCCTTCGAGATCGCCGCCACGGTGGACTATCTGTTCGCCTTCGCCGCCACCACCCGCTGCGTGGGCGAACACCATTTCGACGCCCTCTTCCGCGCCTATGTGGAAGACGAGGAGGTGCGCACCTTCATGGCACAGAGCAATCCCGACGCCCTCGCGGAGATGCTCCAGCGCTTCGCCGAGGCGATCCGGCGCGGGCTGTGGCGCCCCCGGCGCAATGCCGTGCACGCCACCCTCGAGGCGCTGCAGCGCAGCGGCGCCGGGAATGAGCGCGGCGCAGGCAGCGAAAATCCGGCAGACTAGGCGTCGGGCTCGGGCAGGCGCGGCAGCGGCAGCACCTCGATGCCCTCCTCGCGCAGCTCGCGCACCTCCTCGGCACTCGCCTTGCCGTAGATGCCGCGGGCCTCCGCCTCGCCCTGGTGGATCCGGCGGGCCTCTTCAGGAAAGCGTTCGCCCACATCCTCGAAGTGGGTCTCCACATAGCGCTGCAGCGCCCGCGCGGCCCGCAGCAACTGCGCCAGATGCTGCCGCCGCCGTTCGGACGGTGCCGGCAGCGCCGCCCGTTCCTGCGTGTTCCGGCGGCCGCCATGGACCGCCGGTGCCATGGGCGCCTTGCGCACCTCGCGATCGCCGCAGAGGGGGCACTGGAGGCGGCCGGCTTGCGCCTCCGCCTCATAGGCGGTGCTATCGCGGAACCAGGCCTCGAACTCGTGGCCGGCGCCGCAGGTGAGGGTATAGCGGATCATGACGGGGCCCTCCCGAGGCCGGCTTGGGCCAGCAGGCGGTCGAGCTCGCCCGAGGCCTCGAGCGCCAGCAGATCGTCGCAGCCCCCGAGATGGCGGTCATCGAGGAACACCTGGGGGACAGTGCGGCGACCGCTGCGCGCCTCCATCTCCGCGCGGCGCTCGGGCTGCCGCCAGAGATCGATCTCCTCGAAGGCCACCCCCTTGGCCCTAAGCAGCCGCTTGGCGCGCCAGCAATAGGGGCACAGGGGGGTGGTATAGACCACGACCTGCGACACCGGCGTCGGCTCCCTTCCACCTGCCGGGCGTTCCCCGGCCACAATATAGGCGCGGGCTCAACGATCCGAGTCCGTCACCACCCGCGCCAGCACCAGCGCATCCACCCGTGTGGCACCAGCATCCCGCAGCACCCGCGCGCAGGCATCAAGGGTGGCCCCGGTGGTGCAGACATCGTCCACCAGCAGCACCGCCCGCCCTTCCAGCCGTGCCCGCAGCTTCTGGGGCACGTGGAAGGCGGCTGCCGTCACATTGGCGCGCCGCTGGCGGGCGCCAAGGCGCTGCTGCGAGGCCGTGGCCCTGTGGCGGCGCAGCAGATGGAATTCCAGGGGGCGGCCACTGTCGCGGGCCAGATGGCGGGCCAGCAGCAACGCCTGGTTGAAACCGCGCAGCCAGAGACGGCGCGGGTGCAGCGGCACCGGCACCACCAGCTCGCAGGTGGCCAGCAACTCACCGCCGGCGCGCGCCATCCAGCCGGCCAGAAGCGGTGCCAGATCGATCCGCTCGCCATGTTTGAAGGCCAGCACCAGCCGGCGGGCGGTGCCGGCATAGGCGACCGCAGCGCGGCGCCGATGGGTTGCCGGCGGGACTGTGAGGCAGGCGGCGCAGATGGGCTCGCCACCATCACCAGGATCGGTGTTG
>WFXL01000110.1 GCA_015490605.1 Rhodospirillales bacterium | reverse complement strand
GGGCACGCTTGCCACCAGCCGCAGCACCATGCCCAGGGGGATCAGGGTTTCGCCGTGGATGCGCTCAAGGAAGGTGAGGAAATGGCGCGGCAGCGGCGGCAGAGGGATGGGAGCGCCCGCATCCCGCAGCCGCCCCGGCCGTGTGCCGCCGGCGGCCTCGGGCCACACCACCCCCACCAGCCGCCGCGGGCCGAAGGGCACTTCCACCCACTGTCCCGGCACCGGCGGCTCGGGGTGGGGCCAGCGATAGTCGAAGGGAGTCTCCACCGGCACCGGGACCAGCACCGGCACGATGCGCTCGCGAGCGGACACCGGGATCCTTGCATCTGGCGGCTTCCGCCGGCTCGGTTATCATGCCTCCCGCCATGGGGGAATATCCGCCGGAACTGGCACGGGCGGCCGCACCGGATCTCAGGGCGCGCATCGCCGACTGGTGGGCGTGGCTCGCCCATGAGCGGCGGGCCGCGGCCGCCACCCGCCGCGCCTATGCCCATGATCTCGCCGACTTCCTCGACTTCCAACGGGACCATCTCGGCCGCGAGCTGGACCTGGCTGCGCTTGTGGGGCTGGATCTGAACGATCTGCGCGCCTGGCTCGCTCACCGCCACCGGCGCAGGCTCGATCCCGCCTCTACGGCGCGGGCGCTGGCGGCAGTCCGAGGCTTCTTCCGCTTTCTCGACCGCCGCTTCGGGCTGCACAATCCGGCCATCACGGCCCTGCGCACACCGCGCGTACCCCAGCGGCTGCCGCGGCCGCTGGCGGTGGAACAGGCCCTCACCCTCGCCCGCGAGATGAAGGAGGAGCCGGATCTGCCCGCCTGGGTGCTGCGGCGGGATTATGCGGTGCTGCTGCTGCTCTACGGCTGCGGGCTTCGGATCGGCGAGGCGCTCGGTCTCAACCGGCGGGATGTGGGGGCCGATCCCGCCCGGCTTCGGGTGCTCCGGGTGTGCGGCAAGGGCGGGCGGGTGCGCGAGGTGCCGGTGCTGGCGCAGGTGGCGCAGGCGCTGGCCGCCTATGTGGCCGCCTGCCCCCATGCGCTTGCCCCCGAGGGGCCGCTGTTCGTGGGCGTGCGCGGCCGCCGGCTGCGACCGGACCCGATCCGCCGGCGCATCCGCCGGCTCCGGCGGGCGCTGGGGCTGCCCGAGAGCGCCACACCCCATGCGCTGCGCCACAGTTTCGCCACCCATCTGCTGGCGGCCGGGGCGGATCTGCGCACCATCCAGGAACTGCTGGGCCATGCCAGCCTTGCCACCACCCAGCGCTACACTGCGGTGGAAACCGAGCGCCTGCTGCGGGACTATGCCCGGGCCCATCCGCGGGCGCGGGCGTGACCGCGGCGCCGCACCCGCGTACCCGGAAGGCGCGGTGGTGGGGAAAGGGTGCTTGGCCGCCGCCCTCCGAGGGCGTATGGGAAGCGGTAGACCGCCGTCCCACGCGACTTTCGGGAGCACGTCCGGGTGGCCCTCATCGAGACGGCCGTGGCGGCAGCAGGCCTGGTGGCAGGGTGGGCCGTGGCGGTGGAGCCGCGGCGGCTTGCGCTGCGGCGCTATCATGTCCCCTGGCCCGAGGCGCGGCCGGGGATGCGGCTTCGCATCGGCGTGCTGAGTGATCTCCATCTCGCCTGGCCGCATGTGACGCCGCACCGGCTGGCCCGCATCCTCCGCCGCCTCGCCCACCACCGCCCCGATCTGGTGCTGCTGGCGGGCGATTATGCGTGTACCGGCACCCTCGGGGTGGTGCCGTTGGCGCCGGCGCGCATGGCGCCGGTGCTGGCGCCGCTGGCGGCCCGCATCCCCTGTTTCGCCGTGCTGGGCAACCACGACCACGACTGGCCCGGCGGCGCAGGCGAGGTGGCGGCGGCGCTGGAGCAGGCCGGCATCCGTGTGCTTGCCAACGACCATGTGGCGATCCCCTGCCCCTGGGGGGAGCTGCTGCTGGCCGGGGTGGACGATCCGGTGAGCGGCCGGGCCGATCTCGCCCGCGCGCTGGCGGGCCTGCCGGCGGAGCGGCCGGTGGTGCTGCTGGCCCACAGCCCCGACATCCACATCCGGGTGCCGCCGCAAGTGCGGCTGGTGGTGGCGGGTCACACCCACGGCGGCCAGGTGCGGCTGCCGGGTCTGCCGCCGCCGGTGACCATGAGTGCGCTGCCGCGCCATCAGGCCCATGGCCTCCACCAGGAGGGCGGGCGCCGGCTGGTGGTAAGCGCCGGCATCGGCACCACCGGCCTGCCGCTGCGCCTGGCGCGGCCGCCCGAGCTGGTGCTGGTGGAGCTGGTGGCGGCGGAGGCGCTCAGCCCGAGGCCTGCGGCCGCAGCCGCGCGGCTGGCCGACTCCGCCTAAGACCGAGGCCCACACCCGGCAGCAACGAGACCATCCGCACGAGCTCGGCGGCCGCCCGGCTCAGCGCCACCGCCCCGAGCGCGCCCAGCGGCAGCGCAAGCGCAAGGCCCAGCAGCAGCGCTGCCACCGCGGCACCATCGGCGCGCAGGAGCCGCCGGCCCCGGCCCGCGGCCGCATGGGCTGCCTGCAGCACGCCGGTGGCATGGCGCAGCCACAGCCACGGGGCGAAGGCCGGCAGCAGCGCCGCCACCTCCCCATGGCCCGGGCCGAAGGCCAGGGGCACAAGCGCTGGGGCCACCAGCGCCAGGGCCGCAGCCGCGAACGTCCCCAGCAGCACAAGCCCCAGGAGGGTCTGGCGGAGGGCAGCGGCGAGGGCCGCCGGCGCGGTCGCCGCCCGGGCGAGGCGGGCAAGCGACCATTGCTGGCCGGCATTGGCCAGCACCGAGGCGGCCACCGCCACCGAGGCCGCAAGCCAGTAGCGCCCCGCCGCTTCGGGCCCGAGCACCAGCCCCACCAGATAGAGGTCGAGGGCCAGCTGCAGCTGGCCGGTAAGGGAGGAGATCCCGAGCGGCAATGCCTGCCGCAGGGCGGTGCCCAGGGGTGGCGGTGGTGAAGCCCGACCTTGTGGCAGGTGGCGCAGCGCCGGCAGGGCTGCCGCCACTGCGCCGGCCCAGGCGAGAAGCCACAGGGCCACAAGCTCGCCGGCGCTGGTGGGCGGCGGCAGGATCAGCAGCAGGCCGCACCACAGCAGCGGCCGCAGCGCCACCAGCAGCGCCGCCTCCAGCGTCCGCCCCCGGGCCAGCGCCGCCCAGTCGGCGTGAAGCGCCACCAGCGGCAGCGCCAGCAGCGCCAGCACCAGCACGCCGGGGGCCGCCGGCAGCAGCAGCGGTGCGGCGAGAGCGCCCAGGAGCAGCAGCAGCAGGGCGGCGGCGAGCCTCACGCCGACATAGCGGGGCAGAAAGGCGCGGGCGGCGGCGCCGTCGCGGCCAGCCAGGGCGGTGACGTAGGAGCGCAACCCCAGCTCCGCGAGTTGGGCGGCGTGGGCCTCAAGCGCGATGGCCATGGCAAAGAGACCGAGGGTCGCCGGCTCCACCCGCCGCGCCAGCAGCGCGGCGGCAGCGAAGCCGGCGAGGGCGGCAAGCAGACGGCCGCCGCCCAGCACCACCACCGGCGTGAGGCTTTGCAGAAGGGCGCGCAGGGGCGGCATCAGCCGGCCCGCAGCTCGCGATAGAGGGCCACCACCCGCGCCATCGCCTGCCGCTCCTCCAGCCGTTCGAGCCCGTGCGCATGGCCGACGCGGCCGGTGCGGATGAGCCGGCTTGCCGCCTCCACCGCATCCGCCAGGGCACAGGCCTCGGCCGGGCGGACGAAGCCCGTAACTCCCTCTTGGATGTGAAGGCGCACATCGCCCACATCGGTGCTCACTACCACCCGCCGCATGGCCAGCGCCTCCTTCACCACCGTGGGCGAGGCTTCGAACTGGCTGGTGAGCAGCACCACGCCGTGGGCCGCATAGAGTTCCGGCATGCGGTCGTGGGGGACGCGGCCGAGCCAGCGCACCGCCCGGGCGACGGGGCTGCGGGCGAGGCGGCGGAGCAGCGTGCGGGCCTCCTCGCCGTCGCCGGCGATGGTGAGGGTGTAGCCGGTGTGGCCGCGGCGATGGAGTTCCTCCAGCACCGCCAGCGCCAGCGGGACATTCTTGGGGCGGGCGATACGGCCGGCGAACAGCAGCCGTTCGGCCAACTCGGGCGGCGGTGGCGTGGCCCCCCGGGCGAACAGGGCAGCGTCGAAGGAGGGCGGCAGCACCCGGGCGCGGGCGAAGACGGCGGCGTCGATCTCGCGGGCGAGGGCGGCGCGGTCGCGCTCGCACACGCACACCACCGCATCCGCCCGCCGCACCGCGAGCCGCTCGAGCCGGCGCATGAGCGCCCGCAGCGGCCGCGCCCACGGGCCCAGGCGGCTCTGTAGCACCCGCCCGCTGGGGGTGTGATAGGTGATCACCACCCGGCCGGTGCGCGGCGCCAAGACATATTTGGGCCAGGCGGCATAGTTGCGGTGGAAGTGAAACACATCGTCCGGGCGGAAGCAGTGGCGGTTGCGCCAGAACCACCACCAGCAGCCGAGCCAGAAACGCAGAAAATTGGCCCCACGGGCCACATAGATCACATGGGCGTCCTCGCGCTCATCCTGCAGTCGAGCGGCCACCATCCGAAACGGCAGGCCCGAGACCAGGAGCGCCCGGTGGAGGGCACGGATGTGTTCGGCGCCGCCCCCCTGGTCCTGGGCCAGCGGATCGTTGTTGTAGAAGACATAGATCATGGCACCTCTCCCGCCGGCTGCAGCAGCCGGCCGAGGGTCACCGTCACATCATCATCCACCGCCACCACCGGCAGCACCAGACGATCCGCCAGCCGGCGGTAGAGGCGGTGGCGGGCGAACAGGAACGGGTCGGCAGCCACATCCGGACGGCGGCGCAGCACCTCCGCCGGCGGCCGCAGCAGCAGACGCAGCTCGAACGGGCGCGGATGGAGCCGCAACAGCGGCCGGGCGAGGGCCAGCGCCTGCTCCTCGAGGCCGGTCTCGAGGGCCAGGTCCACCAGCGCATCCACCACCGAGCGGTCGCCCACCACGAGGCCGCGGGCAAGGCGCAGGGTGAGCAGGTCGAGGGCGAGGTCGAGGGCGGAAGCGTAGAGAAACAGCCGCGCGAACCAGCGCGGCCGGCGGGCATCCCGCAGCCTCAGGCGCACGCCGTGGCGCGCCACCAGCCGGCTGCGCCCCATCAACCGCAGCAGCAGGCAGAGGGGGCGGCTGAGGCGGTGAGTCCAGCGGCGCCAGCGCACCCGCGGGGCGAGCCCGAGGGGGGCGAGGTGGCGGGCGAGGGCCTGG
>WFXL01000109.1 GCA_015490605.1 Rhodospirillales bacterium | reverse complement strand
GGGGTGTGGCGGCGGGGTCAGCTTGTAAGCTCCGGCAGGTCCCTGAAGTAATCCAGCGCCTCGGGATTGGCGAGGGCACCGAGATTGCGCACCGGCCGACCGTGGATCACCTCGCGCACGGCGATTTCGCTCACCTTGGCGTTCATGGTGCGGGGGATGTCCGGCACCTGGATGATCTTGGCCGGCACATGGCGCGGCGAACAGCGCTCCCGCAGCGCCCGGCGGATGCGCTGGCGCAGCTCATCATCCAGGGTGAGCCCCTCACGCAGGCGCACGAACAGCACCACCCGCTGATCGCCCTCCCACTCCTGGCCGACGCACACCGCCTCCAGCACCTCCGGGAAATCCTCCACCACCCGGTAGATCTCGGCGGTGCCGATGCGCACGCCGCCGGGGTTGAGGGTGGCATCCGAGCGGCCGTAGATGATGATGCCGTCGTGCGGGGTGATCTCGGCCCAGTCGCCGTGGGTCCACACCCCGGGAAAACGCTCGAAATAGGCGGCGCGATAGCGGCGGCCGTCGGGATCGTTCCAGAAGCCCACCGGCATGGAGGGGAAGGGTTTGGTGCAGACCAGCTCGCCCGGGCGGCCGCGCAGCGGTCGGCCGTCGTCGTCGAACACCTCCACCGCCATGCCGAGACCGCGCATCTGGATCTCGCCGCGCCAGACGGGCCCGGCGGGATTGCCGAGGACGAAACAGCCGACAATGTCGGTACCGCCGGAGATGGAGGCCAGGTGCAGATCCCGCTTGATGGCGCCATAGACCCAGTCGAAGTTCTCCGGCAGCAGCGGCGAGCCGGTGGACAGCACCGCCCGCAATGCGCCCAGGTCGAACTGCCGCCCCGGCTCGAGGCCGCTCTTCTTGAGCGCGTCGATGTATTTGGCGCTGGTGCCGAAATAGTGCAGCCCCTCGCGTTCGGCCATCTCCCACAGCACTGCCGGCGAGGGATGGAAGGGATTGCCGTCGTAGAGCACCACCGTGGCCTCCAGCGCCAGCGCCGAGGCCAGCCAGTTCCACATCATCCAGCCGCAGGTGGTGTAGTAGAAGATCTTCTCGCCGGCGCGCAGATCGGTGTGCAGCCCCTGTTCGCACAGATGCTTGATCAGCGTGCCGCCCTGGCCGTGGACGATGGCCTTGGGCTTGCCCGTGGTACCGGAGGAATAGAGCACATAGAGGGGATGGTCGAAGGGCAGCTGGGCGAACTCCAGCGGCGGCGCCGCCTCCGGCAGGAAGTCATGGAACAGCACCGGCTGGCGGATGCCGCCGAGGTCCACATCCCCGCCCAGATAGGGCAGCACCACCGTGCGTGCGAGCGAGGGCAGCTCACGGGTGATCTCGCGGACCTTGGGGAGGATGTCGAACGCCTTGCCGCCGTAGCGGTAGCCGTCGACCGTCAGGAGCACCTTGGGGGCAATCTGGCCGAAGCGGTCGAGCACGCCGGTGGTGCCGAACTCGGGGCTGGTGGAGGAGAACACGGCCCCGAGGGAGCTCGTGGCCAGCATCAGGGCGATGGTCTCGGGCACATTGGGCATATAGGCCGCCACCCGATCGCCCACGCCCACGCCCTCGCGCACAAGTGCCGCCCGCAGCCGCCGCACCAGCTCGCCGAGCTCGCGCCAGCTCACCTCGCGCCGCGGACGCCCCTCGGCATAGGCGATGATGGCGGGCGAATCGTCCGCGCGCCGCAGCAGGTTTTCGGCGAAATTGAGGCGTGCGCCCACAAACCAGCGCGCCCCCGGCATGGCGTCGGGGTTCTCGAGCACCACCTCGGCCTCGCGCGAGGCCCGCACCCCGAAGGTGCGCCACACCTCCGCCCAGAAGTCGGCGCGATGATCCACCGACCATTGCCACAGCCGCTGGACCGCATCCTCGCCGTCGAATCCGCGCGCGCGGGCAAATGCCATGATCCGGGTCGCCGCCGCACGCTCCGGACTCGGTCGCCAGAGGGGTTCCGCGCTCATCCCGTCCTCCGTACGATGCCTGCCCTCGACCCGTCCCCGGGTGGCCGGCCCAGCCCGGCCGCACGGGAGCATAGTGCGGCCCGGCGCGGGCGCAAACGGCCGCGGCGTCCGTCTTGACCCCATGAGCGGCTGAGGTAGGCTCGGGTCGGTCCGGAAGACCTGCACGGGAGAGACCGGCGGGCTGCCCGTGGGTGGCCGCGGCCGGCGCCGAAGGAGCAACCGCCCCGGAAACTCTCAGGCAAAAGGACCGTGCAGGGTTGGACCCTCTGGAGAGCGGGTGCACCACAGGCACCCCACCGAAGGGGACGGAGGCCGGGCCTCCGGAATCTCTCAGGTGCTCGGGACAGAGGGGGCGCGATTTCCATGAGGGGAATCGCGTGCCCAGAGCGGAGCCCGAGCCATGAGCGAGCTTGCCACCACCCCGCTCCATGCCCTCCACCGGGAACTCGGCGCGCGGATGGTGCCCTTTGCCGGCTACAGCATGCCGCTGCAGTACCAGGGCATCGTCGCCGAACACCTCTGGTGCCGCCAGCACGCCGCCCTGTTCGATGTCTCCCACATGGGCCAGATCCGCATCACCGGCCCCGATGTGGCGGCCGCGCTCGAGCGGCTGGTGCCGGCGGACCTTCTGGCCCTGGCCCCGGGCCGCAGCCGCTATACGGTGCTCACCAACGAGCGCGGCGGCGTGATCGATGATCTGATCCTCGCCCACGACGGCGAACGCGGTTTCTTCACGGTGGTCAACGCCGCCCGCAAGGCGGTGGATCTGGCCCATTTGCGGGCGCAGCTTCCTGCCACCGTCACGGTGGAGCCGCTGTTCGAGGAACGTGTGCTGCTGGCGCTGCAGGGCCCCGAGGCGGAGGCGGTGCTGGCGGATCTGGTGC
>WFXL01000108.1 GCA_015490605.1 Rhodospirillales bacterium | reverse complement strand
GGCCGCCTTGATCTGCAGCGGGTCCTGGCAGGTCTCGATCAGCACCACATCGGCGCCGCCCGCCACCAGCCCCGCCACCTGCACCTCATAGGCATCCTCGAGCTCGCGGTAGGTGACGTGGCCGAGGCTGGGAAGCCGGGTGCCCGGGCCGACCGAGCCGAAGACGAAGCGCGGGCGGCCGTCGCGGGCGCGGAAGGCGTCCACCACCTCGCGGGCGATGGCGGCCGCGCGGCGGTTGATCTCGAAGGCCTGTTCGGCCAGGTCGAACTCGCCGAGGGTGATGGGCGAGCCGCCGAAACTGTTGGTCTCCACCGCATCGGCGCCGGCCTCGAGATATTCGGTATGGATCCGGCGGATCACATCCGGCCGGGTGAGCACCAGCACTTCCGAGCAGTTCTCCTTGCCGTCGAAATCCTCGAGGGTGAGGCCGGCAGCCTGGATCCGGGTGCCCATGGCCCCATCCAGCAGCAGCACGCGCTCGCGCAGAGTCTCCAGCAGTTCGCTCACGCGCCACCTCCTTCGCGGGAATGGGCCGCCGCCGGCGCCTTTGGGGCGAGGCCGGCGAGGCGGCAGACGGCGAGGGTGAGATCGGCCCGGTTGAGGGCGTAGATATGGAGGTGGCGGAAGCCTTCCGCCACCAAGCGGCGCATCTGTTCGGCCGCCACCGCGGCGGCGATCATGCCGTGGACCGGGGTGCGGGGGTCCACATCGGCGAACAGCTCAGCGAGCCAGCGCGGGATCGAGGCGCCGCAGGCCTCGCTGAAGCGACGGATCTGAGCGAAATTGTGGACCGGCATGATGCCCGGCACGAACGGCGCCTCCACCCCCAGGCGTACAAGCGCATCGCGATAGCGCAGCACCACATCACTATCGAAGCAGTACTGGCCGATCACCCGCACCGCGCCGGCCTCCACCTTGCGGCGCACATTCTCGAGGTCGAAGGCCGGCGAGGGCGCATCGGGATGGGTCTCGGGATAGCCCGCCACCGAGATCTCGAACGGGGCGATTGCCCGCAGCCCCCGCACCAGGTCCACCGCATAGGCATAGCCATCGGGCCGAGGCACATAGCGCTCGCCCTTGGGCGGATCGCCCCGCAGCGCCACCAGATGGCGCACCCCGGCCTGCCAGTAGGCGCGGGCGAGCTCATCCACATCCTCGCGCGAATGGCCGGCGCAGGTGAGATGGGCTGCCACCGGAATGCCGAAGCGCCGGCGGATCTCCAGCACCGTGGGATAGGTGCCATCGCGGCCGGTGCCGCCGGCCCCGCAGGTGACGGAGAAGAAAATGGGCCGCAGGGTGGCAAGCCGCGCCACCTCGTCCCAGAAGCGTGCCTTGGCCTCGGGCGTGCGCGGCGGGAACAGTTCGATGGAGATCTCGAAGGGCGGCGGTGGCTCCGCCAGGGGCGGAATCGGCCTGGGGTGATCCATGCTCGTCTCCCGTTGGACGATGGCCCGGTTCCTGCGATTGTCATCCATTCGAACGATCACGGTGGCGCCATGGGCCTCGCCTCAGGCGACGGCCCACACCGCATCCGGTGCCGGCTTGCGGCCACACCAGATCACCACCGCCAGCCGCTCGCCGGCAAGCCGCCGCGGCTCATCCGACTCGAGCCCCAGGGCCCGGAGCCAGTCCCGTACCTCCTCCTCGCCGAAGCCCAGGCGGCGGTGGCGGCGCTCGCGCCGGAAGGCCTCGATGCTGTGGCGGGCGAGGTCCACCACCAAGAGCCGCCCGCCCGGGGCCAGCACCCGCGCCGCCTCCGCCAGCACCGCCTCGGGATCATCGGCGAAATGCAGCACCTGGTGCAGGGTGATGAGGTCGAAATGGCCATCGGCGAAGGGCAGCGCATACATGTCCGCCTGCTGCACCCGCAGATGCCGCAACCCCGCCCGATCGAGCCGCACCCGCGCCACCTCCAGCATGCGGTGGGAGATGTCGATGCCGACTCCCTCCGCCACCCGCGGCGCCAGCAGCTCCAGCATGCGGCCGGTGCCGGTGCCCACATCGAGAAGCCGCCGCACCGGCGCGGGCCCAAGGCAGGCCAGGAGCACCCGCTCGACGGTGGCGCCGTCAACCCCGAGATCGCGCTCGCTGTCCCACGCCAGCGCGTGGGCATCGAACCAGCGTTCCACCCGCCGGCGGCGCTCCTCCCGCACCGCCTCCATGCGCCGGCGGTCGGCGGCAAGCCGCGGATCCTCGGCCGGCAGCAGCTGCAGCAGCCGGCGGGTGAATTCGGCGCCCGCACCCTCGCGCACGCGGCGGTAGAAGGCGAGGCTGCCCTCGGGCAGGCGCTCGAGCAGCCCGGCCTCGGCAAGGATGCGGAGATGGCGCGAGACCCGTGGCTGGCTCTGGCCGAGGATGCGCACGAGTTCGGACACGGTCCACTCGCCCCGGCTGCAGATGGCCAGCAGCCGCAGCCGGCTGGGTTCGGCGGCGGCCTTGAGGCGTTCTACCAGGGCGTCCAGGGGTTCGGGCACGACCTCATCTCCCATCGGGATGAGGATATGTAGATTTGGTTATATCCGCGAGTCAAGCGCCCGGCCGCCCCGGCCCTTGACCCCGCGCCCCGCCGCGCTTTTTCCATCCGCGAGCGGACGGAAGGGCGCCGTGCTGCTGCTGATCGACAACTACGACAGCTTCGTCTGGAACCTCTACCACTATCTCGGCGAGCTCGGCGCCGAGGTGGAGGTGGTGCGCAACGACGCCCTCACCGTGGACCAGGCGCTGGCCCGCAAACCCGACGGCATTGTCCTCTCCCCGGGCCCGTGCGATCCCGATCGCGCCGGCATCGGTCTTGCGCTGGTGCGCGCTGCCGCCGGCCGGGTGCCGCTTCTGGGCGTGTGTCTCGGCCATCAGACCATCGCCCAGGCCTTCGGCGCCCGCATCGTGCGCGCGCCCACGGTGGTCCACGGCAAGGTGGACGAGATCCACCACGACGGCAGCGGCCTTTTCGCCGGCCTCGAAAGCCCGCTTCGGGCTACCCGCTACCATTCGCTGGTGGCCGATCCCGCAAGCCTGCCGCCGGAACTGGTGGTCAATGCCACCACCCGCGATGGCGTGGTGATGGGCCTGCGCCATCGGCAGCTTGCGATCCACGGCGTGCAGTTCCATCCCGAGAGCATCGAGACCGAGGCGGGCCACCGTCTGCTTGCCAATTTCCTCCATCTCTGCCGCGGAGAGAACCAGCGGTGACGGCCGAACTCGAACGATTCCGCACGATCCTGCGGGAGGTGGCGACCGGCGCGCCGCTCAGCTTCGAGCGCGCGCGCGAGGCCTTCGCCATCATGATGGCGGGCGATGCCACCCCGGCGCAGATGGGCGCCTTCCTCATGGGGCTTCGGGTGCGGGGCGAGACGGTGGATGAGATCCGCGCCGGCGCCACCGTGCTGCGCGAGAAAATGCGGCGGGTGCGTGCGCCCGAGGGGGCTATCGACACCTGCGGCACCGGCGGTGATGCCAAGGGCACCTACAACATCTCCACCGCCTCGGCGCTGGTGGTGGCGGCCTGCGGGGTGCCGGTGGCGAAACACGGCAACCGCGGCCTCTCCTCGCGCTCCGGTTCCTCCGACGTGCTGCAGGCGCTCGGGGTCGACATCGACGCGCCCTTCGAGCGCATCGAGCGGGCCATGGCCGAGGCCGGCATCGGCTTTCTCATGGCGCCGCGCCACCACGGCGCCATGCGCCATGTGGCCGGACCGCGCAGCGAGCTCGGCACCCGCACCATCTTCAACCTGCTGGGCCCCCTGTGCAATCCCGCCGGGGTGCGGCGCCAGCTCATGGGCGTGTTCGATCCGGCGTGGGTCGAGCCACTGGCGGAGGTGCTGGGCCGGCTCGGCAGCGAACGGGTGTGGGTGGTCCATGGCGCCGGCGGGCTCGATGAGCTCTCCATCGCCGGCCCCACCCGGGTGGCCGAATGGACCGGCCGCGAGGTGCGCACCTTCGAGGTGGTACCGGAGGATGCCGGCCTGCCGCGCGGGCGTATCGAAGACCTCCGCGGCGGCGACCCCGAGCACAATGCCGAGGCCATCCGGGCGGTGCTGGCGGGAGTCCGCGGGCCCTTCCGCGATGCGGTGTTGCTGGCCACGGCGGCAGCCCTGGTGGTGGCGGAGCGGGCGCGCGATCTGCGCGAGGGCGCCGAGATGGCGGCTGACGCCATCGACTCCGGCCGCGCGGCCCGGGTGCTGGCGCGGCTCGTGGCCATCACCCGTGGCGAGGGAGGGGAGGGGTGAGCGACGTCCTCGCCCGCATCCTGGAGGTGGAGCGCGAGGACCTGAGCCGCCGCCGGCGCGCATGCGCGCTGGCCGAGCTCGAGGCCCGCGCCCGCACCCACACCCCCCGCGGCTTCCGCCGGGCGCTGGCGGCCGCGGCCGATGCCGGCAGGCTCGCGCTCATCGCCGAGATCAAGCGGGCCTCGCCCTCGCGCGGTCTCATCCGCGCCGACTTCGACCCGGCCCGCCTCGCCCGCGCCTATGCCGCCGGCGGTGCCAGCTGCCTTTCGGTGCTCACCAACACCCCCTTCTTCCAGGGCGAGGATGGCCACCTCACCGCCGCCCGGCAGGCGGTGAGCCTGCCGATCCTCCGCAAATCCTTCCTCATCGACCCGTGGCAGGTGGTGGAGGCGCGCGCCATCGGCGCCGATGCGGTGCTGGTGATCATGGCGGCGGTGGATGATGGCTGCGCCCGCGATCTGCTGGCGGCCGCCCGCGAATGGGGGCTCGATGTGCTGGTGGAGGTGCATGACGAGGCCGAGCTTGAGCGCGCCCTCGCCCTTGAGGGGGTGAATCTCCTCGGCATCAACAACCGCAATCTCCGCACCCTTCAAGTGAGCCTTGCCACCTTCGAACACCTCGCCCCCCGGGTGCCGCTCGGGGTGCTGCTGGTGGCCGAGAGCGGGCTTTACAAACACGAGGATCTCCTGCGCATGCGCCGCGCCGGCGCGCGCGCCTTCCTTGTGGGCGAATCCCTCATGCGCCAGGAGGATGTGACGGCGGCCACGCGCCGCCTGCTCGGGGCGGAGGAGGCATGAGCGGCGATTTCACCCATTTCGACGAGGCCGGCAATGCGGTGATGGTGGATGTCTCCGCCAAGCCGGAGAGCGCCCGCACCGCCACCGCCGAGGCCTGGGTGGTGATGCGGCCGGAAACCCTCGCCCGCATCATGGAACGCCGCATCGCCAAGGGTGATGTGCTGGCCGTCGCCCAGCTGGCCGGCATCCAGGGGGCCAAGCGCACCCCCGAGCTGATCCCGCTGTGCCACCCGCTGCCGCTGAGTTCGGTGCGGGTGGAGCTGGAGCCGGTGCCGGCACGCCAGGCGGTGCGCATCCGCGCCACCTGCCGGGTGACCGGCCGCACCGGCGTCGAGATGGAGGCCCTCACCGCCGCCGCCGTCGCCGCCCTCACCGTCTATGACATGTGCAAGGCCATCGACCGCGGCATGCGCATCGAGGGGGTGCGGCTGCTGCACAAGGCCGGCGGCCGCAGCGGCGAATTCCGCGCCGAGGATGCCGCCGGGGAGGAGGAGCCGTGATCCCGGTGGAGGAAGCCCGCCGGCGCATCCTCGCGCGCGCACGGCTGATGCCCGAGGAATGGCTGCCCCTCGCGCGGGCGCGCGGGCGCGTGCTGGCGCGCGACATCGTCGCCCTGCGCACCCAGCCGCCCCACGATGTCTCGGCCATGGATGGCTATGCCGTGCGCGCCGCCGACACCGACCCGCCCGGGCGGCCGCTGCGGCTGGTGGGCGAGGTGCCGGCCGGGCGCACCTTTCCGGGACGGGTGGGGCCGGGTGAGGCGGTGCGCATCTTCACCGGCGCGCCGCTGCCGCCCGGCGCCGATGCCATCCTTATCCAGGAGCGGGCACGGACCGAAGGCGATCGGGTGATCCCCGAGGTGACGGTGGAGCCCGGCCGCTTCGTGCGCCCCGCCGGCCTCGACTTCCGCGCGGGCGATCCCGGGCTTGCCGCCGGCACGCTGCTTGATGGCCGCAGCCTCGGCCTTGCGGCGGCCCTCGGCCACGGCTGGCTGCCGGTACGCCGGCGCCCGCGGATCGCCCTGCTGGCAACCGGCGATGAGCTGGTTTGGCCCGGCGCCACCCCCCGCGGCGCCCAGATCGTCGCCTCCAACTCCATCGCCGTGGGCGCCATGGCCGAGGCCTGGGGGGCTGAGGTGGTGGACCTCGGCATCGCCCGGGACGATCCCGCCGAACTCACCCGCGCCCTCGAACAGGCCCGCGGGCTGGAGGTGCTGGTCACCACCGGCGGCGCCTCGGTGGGCTCGTATGACTTCGTTCAGGAGGCCGCCGGCCGGCTGGGCCTCGAGCTGGACTTCTGGAAGGTGGCCATGCGCCCGGGCAAGCCGCTGGTGTTCGGCACTTTGGGCGAGACGCTGCTGCTGGGGCTTCCCGGCAATCCGGTCTCGGCTGCGGTGTGCGCGCTGGTCTATCTGCGGGCGCTGGTGCGGGCGAGCCTCGGCCTCGACCCGACGCTGCCCATGGCGCGCGCGCGCCTTGCGGTGGACCTGCCGGCCAATGACGAGCGCGAGGACTATCTGCGCGGCTTCATCGAGGGCACCGACGGCGAGGGGTGCTGGCAGGTGCGGCCGGCCGGGCGCCAGGACAGTTCCATGTACCGCACCTTCGCCCAGGCCGATGTGCTCATCCGCCGTCCGCGCCATGACCCGCCGCGGCAGGCGGGCGCGCTCGTGGAGGTGATCGACCTCGCGACCATCACCCGCGGCTGAGGCCGGGGGTTCCCGCGCCGGTTGACGCGGGGGGCGAACCAAGTTAGAACATCCATGCAACATCCCCCCGCCCGCTTCGCCGCGAGGAGGCCGGTGGTGCTCACGCAGCGCCAGCTCCAGCTCTTGCGCTTCATCCACGCCTACATGCAGCAGCACGGGGTGCCGCCCTCCTTCGAGGAGATGCGCGAGGCCCTGGGGCTGCGCTCCAAGTCGGGGGTCCACCGGCTTATCTCCGGCCTCGAGGAGCGCGGCTACATCCGCCGCCTGCCCTATCGCGCCCGCGCGCTCGAGGTGGTGCGGCCGCCGCTCGAGACCGCGCCCGAGGAGGAACCGCCCGCCGGCCCGGCGATCCCGCTGCCGGGCGCGCGCAATGTGGTGCGCGGGCTTTTCCGCAGTCGCCGGCCGCTTTCCGGCGTGCGCGATTCCACCCGCCTGCCCCTCTACGGCCGCATCGCCGCCGGCACCCCCATTGAGGCGTTGGCGGATACCAGCACCGTCATCGAGGTGCCGGGGATGCTGCTGGGCGACGGCGAACACTATGTGCTCCAGGTAGTGGGCGATTCCATGGTGGAAGCGGGCATCCTCGACGGCGACTATGTGGTGGTGCGGCGCTGCGAAACCGCCGAGAACGGCGACATCGTGGTGGCCCTCATCGAGGAGCGTGAGGTCACCCTCAAACGCTTGCGCCGCCGCGGCGCCTCCATCGCCCTCGAGGCCGCCAACCCGGCCTATGAGACCCGTATCTTCGGCCCCCACCAGGTGCGCATCCAGGGCAAGGTGGTGGGGCTATTGCGCCGCTACTGAACCCCCGTCCCGGCGCGTGCAGTCCTTCTTCGGGTGAAAGGCGCGTAAGATCCCGATCTGTTTCAGGAAAAAGATAACCGCCAACCTCAAGCCATCGGGTCCCGCCCGGACAAGACCCGCGAAGATAGCCACCGACCGCGCCCCCGGCGCGGATACAGAGGCGAAAGCGGCGCATCCCCATCGGTGCCCGCCGCGCGGCGGCTCCGACCACGCGCACCCGAGCCACGCCCCTGATCGCGGCAGCCGCATCGGCGGGCTGGCCGCACGGCGGCGATTGTGCTAGAAAGACAACGGTCCGACCGGGGTCGGATCGGCGTTGTGTGACAAGGTGGAGAGCCATGCAGGCACATTCGCCTGAGAGGCGGATTTTGCCAAACTTTTGCTGTCGTTCATGTTCTGGCGGCCCCTCCTTCCAACCTCTTGACTCATGGGGCCTTTCCGGGTGGGGTCCCTCTAGCCACTCGCCCTGATGAAAAAGGGATTAAGACGGGTTAGATTGTGGACGACTTCCATGTTTTTTACCTCTAGCCACTCGCCCTGATGAAAAAGGGATTAAGACGTGCACGATTCGGAAGGATGACTCAGCGGCGCGCACTCTAGCCACTCGCCCTGATGAAAAAGGGATTAAGACGTGGGCAGGAATTCTCGGAATCGAATTCCCACTCTACCTCTAGCCACTCGCCCTGATGAAAAAGGGATTAAGACGTCGTCCAAATACCATGTTGGATAGCCGACGTCCGCTCTAGCCACTCGCCCTGATGAAAAAGGGATTAAGACTTCGTTGACTTGCTCGGCAGTGGGCACGTTCTTGCCTCTAGCCACTCGCCCTGATGAAAAAGGGATTAAGACTCCGCGGATCAGAACGGGATGTCATCGTTCAGTTCCTCATCTCTAGCCACTCGCCCTGATGAAAAAGGGATTAAGACCGTGCAGGATATCAAGGGTGTCATCACATATCCACCTCTAGCCACT
>WFXL01000107.1 GCA_015490605.1 Rhodospirillales bacterium | reverse complement strand
TTCCAGGAACAGCGCCACCACCGGGTGCCGGCCCGTGGGCAGGAGATCACCATAGGCCGCTCGTACTGCCGCCAGCAGCAGCCGATCGCGCACCGGCCGGCCGTTGACGAACAGATACTGATGGCGGCTGTGGTTGCGCGAGAGGGTGGGCAGTGCTGCAAGCCCCCGCAGCCCCACCCCCTCGCGCTCGGCCTCGAGCTCGAAGGCGTGGTCGGCGAGCTCACGGCCCAGAAGGGCGGCGATGCGCGTCGGCTGGATGCCGGCGCGGGTGGGTCCGTCAGGTTCCAGGTCCAGCAGTCGGCGGCCGTCGAGCTTTAGGCGGAAACCCGCCCCGGGCCAGGCCATGGCCAGCCGGCGCACCACCTCCACCGCCGCCTCGCCCTCGCTGCGGGGGCTGCGCAGGAACCGGCGCCGAGCCGGCAATTCAAAGAACAGGTCGGCCACCGCCACCCGCGTGCCGGTGCGCCCCGGGGCCGGCACCACCGGGCCCAGGCGTCCGCCTTCCACCTCCAGGCGGTGGGCGCAAGGGGCGCCGGGCGGTCGGCTGGTGAGGGTCAGGCGCGAGACCGCGGCGATCGCCGGCAGCGCCTCGCCGCGATAGCCGAGGGTGGTGATGTGCACCAGCCGCTCGTCGGCGAGCTTGGAGGTGGCATGGCGCTCCAGGGCGAGGGGCAGCTCCTCGGCGCTCATGCCGCAGCCGTCGTCCTCCACCAGCACCAGCTCGCGGCCGCCTGCCACCAGCTCGATGGTGATGTGGCGCGCGCCCGCATCGAGGGCATTCTCCACCAGCTCCTTCACCACCGAGGCCGGCCGCTCCACCACCTCACCGGCGGCGATGCGGTCCACCAGATGGTCGGGCAGGCGGCGGATGCGCACGCGGCTCACGTCGGATCGCCCTCGATCCCCTCGGGTTCACCGGCGATGGCGAAGAGGATGGGCCGGGTGAAGAGCCGCGTCGAGACGCGCCGCACATCCTCGAGGGTGACCGCCTCGATGAGGGCATTGCGCCGTTCGAGATAGTCTCGCCCGAGGCGCTGCAGCGAGATGGTGGCGAGCATCCGCGCCACCCCGTCATTGCTGGTAAAGCGCAGCGGGAAGGAGCCGATGAGATAGGTCTTGGCATCGGCCACCGATTGGGCGTCGATGTCGCCCTCGGCCATGCGCATACGTTCGCGCTCCACCAGCTCCAGCGCCTGGGCCACCTGGGCGTTGGAGGTGGCGAGTCCGCCCATCCACAGGGGGCTGTACACCAGGTCCAGAAGATAGGTGTAGACGCCATAGACGAGCCCGCGCTTTTCGCGGATCTCTTCGGTGAGGCGCGAGCTGAAGCCGCCGCCGCCGAGAATGTAGTTGGCCACATAGGCAGCGTAGAAATCGGGGTCGTGGCGGTCGATGCCGGCATGGCCGAAGACCACCACGCTCTGGGGCACCGGCAGCCGTTCCACCACCACCCCGCTGGCCGCCGGCGTGGCCTCATTGAGGCGCGCGGGAGCGGGCTCTTCGGGCAGATCGCCGAAGGTCGCCGCCAGCAGCCGCGCCAGTTCCTCCTCGGTGATGTCGCCGGCCACGCCGATGTGGAGCTTGCCGCGGGCGAGGCGGGTGCGCACCAGGCCCAGCAGGTCCTCGCGGGTGATGGCCGCCACCGTTGCGGGCGTGCCGCGCACCGAGCGGCCGTAAGGATGGTCGGGAAAGGCTCGGCGGAACCAGGCGCGGCCGGCGCGATCATTGGGGTCGGTCTCGCGCCGGCGCAGATCTGCCAGAATCTGGGCGCGGATGCGTTCAGTGGGCTCCTCATCGAAGCGCGGCTCGGTGAGAGCCAGCCGCAGCAGCTCGAAGGCGAGCTCGCGCGTCTCATTGAGGGTCTTGAGCTCGCCCGCGAAGGTGTCGCGGTCGGCATCGAACGCCAGCCGGATGGCATTGTCCTCCAGCAACCGGCGGAAGGCCTGGCTGTCGTGAGGGCCGGCGCCCTCATCCAGCAGCCCCGAGGCCATGTGGGCAAGGCCGGCGCGTTCCGCCGGATCGCGCAGCGCGCCGGCATCCTCGAAGGCGAAGCGCACGGAGACGAAGGGCGTGGAGGGCTCCCGCAGAAGATAGGCGCGCACGCCGCCGGGCGCCTCCACCTCCACCACCCTGGGCGCGGGCCGGGATGGAGACTGGGCCTGGGCGTGAAGAGGCAGGTTCACGAGACTCACTCCCCACAGCGCCATGAGTTGGCGTCGTGACAGTCGGATCATGCGCGGGCTCCATCGCCGCCATCGGGCAGCAGCCGCCCCACCGCCATCCGCCTGAGATCCAGCACCGCCCGGGCCGCAGCCATCACCTGCTGGTGGGTGACGGCGCCGATGCGGCGGGGCCAGGCCTCCACATCCTCCACCTTAAGACCGCTCGTGAGGAAGGCGCCGAAAATGCGCGCAATGCCATTGGGCGAATCCTTGGCGTAGGTGGCTTCGGCCACCATCCGCCGGCGCACCCGCGCCACTTCCTCCTCACTTACGCCCTCCGCCAGGAGCCGTTCGATCTCCTCGAACAGCGCCCGCTCCACCCGGGCGAGCTCGACCCCGGGCCGCGGGCTCGCATACACGCGAAAGCCGGTGGGATCGAGGGCGGTGCCGCGGTAGTAGGCACCGGCACCGGCGGCGAGGCCCCGCTCCACCACCAGCGCACGATAGAGCCGGCTGGTGGTGCCGCCCCCCAGCAGTTCCGCCAGCACCTCGAGGGCGTAGGCATGGCCTTCGGGGTCGACGCGAAAGCTGGGCGCCAGCCAGGCAGCCACCACGCTCGGCTGTCGCACCCGCGGGTCCCTCAGCTCCACCTGCCGCAGGGTGTGGTGTTCGGGCTCGCGCACGCGTTCACGCGGCGGCACCCCGCGCGGTGCGATGGCGCCATAGTGGCGGGTTGCCAGCGGCTCCAGCTCGGCGCGGGTGACATCGCCCACCACGATGAGGATGGCGTTGTCGGGGCCGTACCAGCGCCGGTAGAAGGCGAGGGCATCCTCGCGGGTGAACCCCTGGATCTCGTGCAGCCAGCCGATCACCGGCAGGCGGTAGGGGTGGTGGAGGTACTGGACCGCCGTCAGGCGCTCATTCATCAGCGCCCCCGGCTCATTGTCGATGCGCTGGCGCCGCTCCTCGACGATCACATCCCGCTCGGTGACGGCGTCCTCCTCGCGCAGGCGGAGGTTGACCATGCGGTCCGCCTCCATGGCCATGACCGTCTCCAGGTGCTGGCGGGCGATGATCTGGAAGTAGGCGGTGAAGTCCTGGCTGGTCATGGCATTGTCATTGCCGCCGAGGCGGGCGACGATCTTTGAGAACTCGCCCGGGGGGATTTTGTCGGTGCCCTTGAACATCAGGTGTTCGAGATAATGGGGCAGGCCCGATTTCCCCGGCGGGCTGTCGGCGCTGCCGACGCGGTACCACACCCAGTGGGCCACCACCGGCGCCCGGTGATGCTCCACCAGCACCACCTCCATGCCGTTGTCGAGGCGGAAGGTCTCGGCGCCGAAGAAGGGCTGATCCGTGGCCATGGGCTTGGCGCTCCCCTCAGGACCCGCCGCCGTCACGGGCGGCCGTCTTCTGCGGCACCGTGATCACCCGGCGGATGCGCGGGTCGGCGGCAAGCCGGCGGGCTTCGGCCACCGGATCGAGGGCCTCGCCCTCGAGACCCAGCGCCTCCTTCTGGGCGGGCAGGACGAACAGGAACCGCCGGCGGCTCTGGCGACGCCGCTCCTCCTCGGCGAGCTGCTGGCGGATGGCAGGATCGGCCCGCTCGGGCATGGCCGCGAGCAGCGCCCGGTCGCCGGAATCCAGCGGCGCCGCGCCTTGCCGTTCGCGGCCCAGGAGGAGGCCCCGCACCTCGGCCTCCTGGCGGTCGCGGGGCGTGGCGGTCGCAGCCGTCTGCGGCGGCGGCAGGGTGAAGTCCTCGGGGATCACCAGCGGCCGGTGGCGCACCGTCTGGAACTCGTCGGGGATCTGACGTTCGAGGCCCAGCCGCTGCTGCAGGGTGCCCTCGCAGCCGGCCAGCAGCGCCACCGCCAGCGTCAGCAGGCTCCACCGTCTCATCGCTCCGCGCTCCCCTCGCCCGGACGCCGCTCGAAAAGCGTCTCGCCCAAGAGCCACAGCACGCCTCCCACCACCGCCACATCGGCGAGATTGAAGGCAGGCCAGTGCCAGGTACCGATGTGGAAATCCAGATAGTCCACCACCGCCCCGAAGCGAAGGCGATCATAGATGTTGCCAAGGGCCCCGCCGACGATGGTCCAGAGCGCAAGCCGCGCAAGCGGCCGCCCCTCGCGATAGGCCCACACTACCAGCAGCACGGTGATGGCCACGGTAAGCAGGGTCAGCGCCCAGGGGGCGGCGGTCCCGAGCCCGCCCAGGAGCCCGAAGCTCACCCCCGGATTGTAGACCAGCACCAGATTGAAGAAGGGGGTGACGGGCACCACCTCGCCCGGCTCGAGCAGGCGGGTGATGAGGAGCTTGCTGGCACGATCGGCGCCGAAGACCGTGGCCACCGTCAGCAGATCCAGCAGACGCACACCCGCCACCTTCAGCTCCCCGCCGGCTGCAGCCGCGCCACCGCCTCCCGGCAGCGCGGGCAGAGACCGCTTGCGGCCTCCACATCGGGGCGGATCTGCCAGCAGCGGGCGCATTTTTGGCCCTCGGCCGGGCGGAAGACCACCCCCACGCCCGGCACCTCCTCGAGGGTGTAGGCTTCGGCCGGCGGTTCGCCCACCACCAGCTCGAGCCCGCTGGTGATGGCGAGCTCGGCCAGATCCACTCCTTCGAGCGCGGCCGCATCCTCGGCGGTGACATAGACCCGCGGCGCCGCCTCGAGGCTTGAGCCGATGCGCTTGTCCTTGCGCGCCACTTCAAGCGCGCCGGTGACCACCCGTCGCACCCGTCGCACCCGCTCCCAGCGCCGTGCCAGTTCAGGATCATACCAGGCCTCGGGGATCTCGGGAAAGAGCTGGAGATGAACGGATTCCGTCTCGCCCGGAAAGCGCGTGAGCCAAGCTTCTTCGGCGGTGAACACCAGCACCGGCGCGAGCCAGCGGACCAGGGCGTGGAACAGCTGGTCCAGCACCGTGCGCGCCGCCCGCCGGCGGGGCGACTCGGGCAGATCGCAATAGAGGGAATCCTTGCGGATGTCGAAGTAGAAGGCCGACAGGTCGGTGGCGCAGAAGCTGTGGAGGGCGGTGTAGAAGCGCTGGAAGTCGTAGGCCTCGAGACACTGGCGCCGCAGCCGATCGAGCTCGGCGAGTCGGTGCAGCACCCAGCGTTCGAGCTCGGGCATGGCGCCATGCTCGAGCCGCTCGCTCTCATCGAAGTCGCGCAGATTGCCGAGGATCCAGCGCAGGGTGTTGCGCAGGCGGCGGTACTGGTCGGCCTGGCCCTGGAGGATCTCGGGGCCGATGCGCACATCCTCCGTATAGTCGGCTGATACCACCCACAGCCGCAGGATGTCGGCGCCGTGGGTCTTCATCAGATCCAGCGGCGAGATGACATTGCCGAGGGATTTCGACATCTTGCGCCCCTCGGCATCCACCACGAAGCCGTGGGTCAGCACCGCCTCATAGGGGGCGCGGCCGCGGGTGCCGCAGGACTCCAGCAGCGAGCTCTGGAACCAGCCGCGGTGCTGGTCGGAGCCCTCGAGATAGAGGGAGGCGGGCCAGCGGAGCTCGGGCCGGCGCTCCAGCACGATGGCGTGGGTCGAGCCGGAGTCGAACCACACGTCGAGGATGTCCTCCACCTTCTCCCACTCCTCGGCCCGGTAGCGCTCGCCCAGGAATTCCTGCGGATCGCGGGTCCACCAGGCATCCGCCCCCTCTTCCTCGAAGGCGCGGGCGATCCGCCCCAGCACCTCGGGATCGCGCAGCACCTCGCCGCTCTCACGGTGGACGAAGAGGGCAATCGGCACGCCCCAGGCGCGCTGGCGCGAGATGCACCAGTCGGGCCGGCTCTCCACCATGGCGCGGATGCGGTTGCGCCCCTGGGGCGGGATCCAGCGGGTGGCATCGATGGCCGCAAGCGCCTTCTCCCGCAGCCTGGAGGGGCCGTCCATGGCGATGAACCACTGATCAGTGGCGCGGAAGATGAGGGGCGCCTTGGAGCGCCAGGAATGGGGATAGCTGTGGCGCACGGTGCCGCGGGCCACCAGCGCCCCTCGCTGCTCGAGCGCCTGGATCACCGGCTCCTTGGCCTCGAACACATGGAGGCCGACAAAGCCCGGCACCGCCTCGGTGTAGCGGCCATCCTCGGCGACCGTATCCGGCACTTCCAGCCCGAAGCGCTGGCCCAGCTCGAAGTCCTCGGCCCCGTGGGAGGGGGCGATGTGGACGAGACCCGTGCCTTCGTCCTCGGCCACGAAGTCGGCCGGCAGCAGCGGCACCTCGAACTCATAGCCGCCGGCAAGACCGCGGAGCGGATGGTGCGCCACCGCCCCCGCCAGGCGCTCTCCCTCGAACTCGGCGAGGATGCGGCTTTCCACGATCCCGGCCGCCTGTTGGAACGCCTCCCTGAGCTCGGCCGCCACCACCAGCCGCGCGCCCGGCTCGAGGCGACTTTGCGGGGCCGTTGCCACCACTTCCAGCAGCACATAGCGGATGTGGGGGCCATAGGCGACGGCGCGGTTGGCCGGGATGGTCCAGGGGGTGGTGGTCCAGATCACCACCCGGGCGCCCTCAAGCTCCGGTGTCGGCACCCGCACCAGCGGAAAGGCCACCCAGATGGCGGGCGATTCCACGTCATAATATTCCACCTCGGCCTCGGCGAGGGCGGTCTTCTCCACCACCGACCACAGGACCGACTTCTTGCCGCGGTAGAGATCGCCCGAGTGGAGGAACTTGAGGAGCTCGCGATAGATCACCGCCTCGGCATCGAAGGCCATGGTGGTGTAGGGATTCTCCCAGTCGCCCACGACCCCGAGCCGCTGGAACTCGTCCTTCTGGATGTCGATCCACCGGGCGGCCCAGGCGCGGCAGGCGGCGCGGAACTCGACGATGGGCACCTGGTCCTTGTCGATGCCTTTGCGGCGGTACTCCTGCTCCACCTGCCATTCGATCGGCAGGCCATGACAGTCCCAGCCCGGGACATAGACCGCATCCTCGCCCGCCATCTGGCGGCTGCGGTTGATCACGTCCTTGAGGATCTTGTTGAGGGCCGTACCCATGTGGAGGTGGCCGTTGGCATAGGGCGGCCCGTCGTGGAGCACGTATTTGGGCCGGCCCCGGGCGGCCTCGCGCAGCCGCCGATAGAGATCCATGCGCTGCCAGCGCGCCACCAGCTCGGGCTCCCGCTGCGGCAGGCGTGCCCGCATGGGAAAGTCGGTTCGGGGGAGGAAGACAGTCTCGCGATAGTCCTTATTGGCCATGGCTCTCACATCGACCTGCGGGGCTCGGGGATGAGACGTCCCGCGTGCCAGGCGCGGGCCGCCTCGATGTCGCGATGGATCTGGGCGACGAGTGCATCGAGGTCCGGGAAGTCGCGCTCCTCGCGCAGCCAGTGGAGAAAGGCGACCCTGAGGCGTCGACCGTAGAGATAGGGCGCGGCATCGAGGATGTGCACTTCGAGGCGGAGATCGCCGCCGCCCACCGCCGGCCGCGTGCCGAGGCTTGCGACCGCCGCATGCCATCGCCAGCCGCCGGCTTCCCGCACCCCTGCGCGCACCACATAGATGCCGCGGGCGGGCCACAGCCGGCGGCGGCCGGCGATGTGGAGATTGGCGGTGGGCACGCCCAGCTGGCGGCCGAGGCCATCACCATGCACCACCCGCCCTTCGAGCTCATAGGGGCGTCCCAGAAGCCGGGTGGCGCGGGCGGGATCGCCCTCCAGCAGCGCCCGGCGGATGGTGCTGGAAGAGCAGATCACCCCATCCACCGCGAGCTTGGAGAGCACCGCCACCTCCACCCCGTGCGGCTCGAGCCGGGTTCGCAGCAGCGCCGGCGAGCCGGCACGGCCGCGGCCGAAGCGGAAGTCCTCGCCCACCGTCACGCCCGCCACGCCGAGGGTGTGGTGCAGGATCTCCTCGACGAAGGCCTCGGCGCTCAGCGTCATGAGCTGGCGGCAGAAGCGCAGCACGAACAGCTGCTCCACTCCGAGGGTGCGCAGGATCGCCGCTTTCTGGGCGAAGCCGGTAAGCCGTGGCGGTGCGCTCTGAGGTGCCACCACCTCGCGCGGATGGGGCTCGAAGGTGAGCACCCCGAGTGGCTGCCCGCGCGCCCGGGCGAGGGCGGCGGCCTCGGCGATCACCGCCCGGTGGCCGAGATGGACGCCGTCGAAATTGCCGATGGCCACCACCGCACCGCGGGCCTCGGGCGGCAGCGGGCCGGGAAGCCGGTGGAGCTGCATCACCCGTTCCCGCCCTCCCGCGGCTTCGGGAGGGCCCGATGGGGCCACGCCGGGCACGCCCACGCGTTACTCACGGCGCCGGCCCCCGGGTCGCACCGCCTCCTCGATCCAGTCCAGGAGATCGACGAGGCTGCCGGTGGCGGTCTCGGCCCGGACCGTGCGGCCTGCGCCCATCTCCACCACCGCCGGCGCCATCACCGCAGTCGCCTGCGGGGCCGGTGCCTCGCGCCGTGGCTCGGCGCGGGCAATGGTGAGGCCATAGCGTCCGCGCAGTTCGGCCGCTGCGGCGGCGGTGCGGGCACGGGCGCGTTCGATCGCCTCGCGCACCTGGGTGCGGGAGGCGAGCTCGGCAGCTTCGGGGCGCGGCGGGACCTGGCAGAGGGCAGGCCAGGGGGCACGGCGAGCCCAGTCGAGCTCGGCGGCAAGGCGCGGCGGCACCGCCGGCGGCGAGACCGCGGTGCAGCCGGCGAGGGCCAGCACCAGCAGCGCCCAGCCCGGCCCCCGCCGGATTGTGGCGTGTTCGACCCGTGTTCGAGCCAAAGGCTTCACGATGGCTCGCTCCCGCGGTTGACATCCTGCCTGCCGGGCCGAAGCTTTAGACGCTCACGCGCGTGGGCGGAAGGCCGTCCGGGCCCGGCCCGGTGAGGACAGAGGTGGTGGATGAGCGAGCAGACTGCGGCATCCCGGCACCAGGAGGAGCTGGTGCGGGTGCTCGGCGAGATCGCCGAGAAGAGCCAGCGCATCGTCCATGATTTCCTAAGCCGGCGGGGCGGGCTCGACAATGGCGGCGTCGATCCCCTCGCCATCGGCAATGCGTTCCTCGACTTCACGGCGAAGCTCATGTCCGATCCCACCTCCCTCGCCCGGGCGCAGTTCGACATGTGGCAGGACTATCTCCGCCTGTGGCAGACCACCACCCTCAGGATGTTCGGCCATGAGGTGGAGCCGGTGGTGACGCCCGAGCGCGGCGACCGGCGTTTCCGCGATCCCGCCTGGGACGACAATGTGCTGTTCGACTTCATCAAGCAGAGCTATCTACTGACCTCACGCTACATTCTCGAGACAGTGCGCCGTCGCGACGATGTCGACGAGCGCACCCGCCAGAAGGTGGAATTCTACACCCGCCAGTTCGTCGACGCGCTGGCACCGTCGAACTTCGTCTTCACCAATCCCGAGGTGCTGCGCACCACCCTCGAGACCCGCGGCGAGAATCTGCTGCGGGGGCTGCGCAACATGCTGGAGGACCTGGAGCGCGGGCGCGGGCGGCTGGCAATCCGCATGACCGACCTGGATGCCTTCGAGATCGGCCGCAACATCGCCACCACCCCGGGCAAGGTGGTGCTGCGCAACGAGCTCATGGAGCTGATCCAGTACGCCCCGCGCACCGAGACGGTCTACCGCCGGCCGCTTCTGATCGTGCCACCGTGGATCAACAAATACTACATTCTCGATCTTCAGCCGAAGAACAGCTTCATCCGCTACGCGGTCGAGCAAGGCTTCACGGTCTTTGTCATCTCCTGGGTCAATCCCGACGAAAACCTCGCCCACAAGACCTTCGAGGACTACATGCGCGAGGGGCCGCTGGCGGCGCTGGATGCGGTCTGCACCCAGACGGGCGAGCGCGAGGCCACGGTCATCGGGTACTGCCTCGGCGGCACGCTGCTGGCGGCGACCCTCGCCTGGCTGCGGGCGCGGGGGGATGAGCGGGTGCGGGCGGCCACCTTCTTCACCACCCTGGTGGACTTCAGCGAGCCCGGCGAGCTCGGGGTGTTCATCGACGAGGAGCAGCTGGCGGCGCTGGAGGAGATGATGGCCCAGCGGGGCTATCTCGATGGCGCCGAGATGGCCACCACCTTCAACCTCCTGCGGGCCAACGACCTCATCTGGTCGTTCGTGGTCAACAACTACCTCCTCGGCCGCGATCCCTTCCCCTTCGACCTGCTCTACTGGAACTCCGACAGCACCCGCATGCCGGCGGCGATGCACAGCTTCTATCTGCGCAAGTGCTACCTCGAAAACCGGCTGGTGGAGCCCGGCGGCATCACCCTCGCCGGCGTGCCCATCGACCTGCGGCGCATCGACATGCCGGTCTACTGGGTCTCCACCCGCGAGGACCACATCGCGCCGTGGAAGACCACCTATGCCGCCACCCAGCTCTACCGCGGCCCCGGGACTTTCGTGCTGGCCGGCTCGGGCCACATCGCCGGCATCATCAATCCCGCCGGCTCCACCAAATATGGCTACTGGCTCAACCCCGAGCTTCCGCCCGAGCCCGAGACCTGGCTCGAGAAGGCAGAACACCATGAGGGCTCCTGGTGGCCCCACTGGGCCGCATGGAACGCGGCCCATGCCGGCGAGCGGGTGCCGGCGCGCGACCCCGCCAAGGGGCCGCTCGCGCCTCTGGAGGATGCGCCCGGAAGCTATGTGCGGGTGCGCGCCGTCTGACGGAACGGGAGCCCCGGGCGGCCGCCTGGGCTTATGAGCCGCCCGCACCCGGCTAGGAGCCGTGACACGCGGCGGTCGCAGTCTTTGCCAACACTACCGTCCCGCGCGGACACTTTGTGACGGAACCTGGGCGGCGTTCACGGCATCTCGAGGGCGCGAGCGTTCACCACAAAGCGATGGGTGGGGAGCGAGGGCGATCCTGCGGGGTCGGAGCGCGCCCGTGGTCCTGGTTCAGCGCGCCCGGAGGCCACGGGATCCGGGCTTTTCCGGCGGGATCGCCGCCAGCTCCGGCGGCACCTCCTCGGGCGCATAGGTGGGAAGGTCGAGCCGGATCAGCGGGATCAGTTCCACCCCCACATCCGCCCGGCCGCCGGAGCGGTCCACGAGGCAGGTAGCCGCCACCACCTCGCCTCCGGCTTCCCGCACAGCGGCAATACACTCGCGGGTGGAAAGGCCGGTGGTGACCACATCCTCCGCCACCAGCACGCGGGTACCTGGCGGAATGTGAAAGCCGCGGCGCAGGGTAAAGCGCCCCTCCACCCGTTCCACGAACACCGACAGCACCCCGAGCTGGCGCGCCAGCTCATAGCCGAAGACGATGCCCCCCAGGGCCGGCGCCACCGTCATGGCCGCCCCGAGTGCGCGCAGGCGGGGCACCAGCCGGGCTACCAGCCGCTCGGCCCGGGCCGGGTCCATCAGCACCCGCGCGCACTGGAGATAGACCGGGCTGTGGCGGCCGGAGCTGAGGATGAAGTGGCCCTCCAGCAGCGCCCCGGCCTCGCGGAACTCCGCCAGCACCTGCTCGCGCGCCGCCGCCTCGGCCGCCACCGGCTCAGCCATAGACCTGCTCCGCATAGACCACCCGCTCGAGGGCCCGCAGTGCCGCCAGCACCCGCTCGGCGTGCTCATTGCTGCTCACTTCGGCATCGATGAGGATCTCGAACACTTCCGGCGTGCGCCGGGTGATGCGCACATCGACGATGTTGGACTCGTGGCGGCCGAAGGCGCCGGTGGCGTCGGCCAGGGCCCCGGGCTGGTGGAGGGCGAGGATGCGGTAGCGTGCCGGTGCTGCCACCCCCTTGGCATGGGGGTTCCAGGCGAGCTCCACCGTACGCCGTTCGCGGTCCTGCACCCGTTCCAGCACCGGGCAGTCGGCCCGGTGAATCGCCACCGGCCGGCCGCTGCGGATGATGCCGACGATGGCCTGATGGGGCCGCGGACGACAGCAGCTGGCATAGCTGTAGGGCACGCCCGGCGGCAGGCCGAGGATGGGGCTCTCGCGCCCTTCGGCCTGGCGCCGGCGTTCCTCCTCCCGGCGGCGGGCGGCGATCTTGAGGGGGATCACCTTGGTCTCGTCCACCACCGGCCGGCGCCGCACCTCCGGGTGGACCTGTTCCAACACGAAGCGGGCCGCAAGCCGCCCTTCGCCGACGGCGGCTACCAGATCGTCGACGCTGCGATAGTCAAGCCGCTGGCGCGCCTGTTCTAGGTCGCGTTCGCTCAGCTCCCGGTCCTCGGTGGCGAAGGCCCGCTCTAGGAGCTCGCGGCCACGCTCCAGATAGAACTCCCGCTGGCGGCTGCGCAGAAAACGACGGATGCGCGCCCGCGCCTTGGCGCTGGCCACAAAGCGCTCCCACTCGGGCGACGGGCAGGCATCGGCGCGGGTGATGATCTCCACCTGATCGCCATTCTCGAGGCGGGTGTCCAGCGGCACGATGCGGCCGTCCACCTTGGCCGCCCAGCAGTGATCCCCCACCTCGGTGTGGATGGCATAGGCGAAGTCCACCGGCGTCGCCCCCCGCGGCAGCGGCACCAGATCGCCCTTGGGGGTGAAACAGAAGATCTGGTCGCGGTGGAGCTCGAGCCGGGTCTGTTCCAGAAACTCCTCCGGCGAGCCGGCATTGGCGAGAATGTCCAGCAGGTCCTCCACCCACGGATAGCGCCGCCCGGCCACCTCCGGTCGGCCCTCCTTGTAGGACCAGTGGGCGGCGACTCCGCGCTCGGCCTCCTCATCCATCTCGTGATCGCGGATCTGGATCTCGATCTTGCGGCCCTCGGGGCCGATGACGGTGGTGTGGAGCGAGCGGTAGCCGTTGGGCTTGGGGGTACTGATATAGTCCTTGAAGCGCCCGTCGACCATCTTGTAGCGGCCGTGGATTACCCCCAGGGCGGCGTAGCACTGGTTGGTGTTCTCGACGATCACCCGAAAGGCGATGATATCGGACAGCTGCTCAAAGCTGACATTTTTGCGCTTCATCTTGCGCCAGATGGAATAGGGCTTCTTCTCGCGGCCCTTGACCTCGGCCTCGATGCCCGCGCGGCTGAGCAGCTCTTCGAGGGTGCGGCAGATGCGGGGAACGACGGTGGGATCGTGGCGGCGCAGCCGCTCCAGCCGCCGCTGGATGCTGGCATAGGCATCGGGATCGAGCTCGGCGAAGGCGTGGTCTTCGAGCTCGTCCTTGATGGCCTGCATGCCGATGCGGGCGGCGAGCGGCGCATAGATCTCGAGGGTTTCGAGGGCAATCCGCCGGCGCCGGGCGGGGTCGCGGATGTAGTGGAGGGTGCGCATGTTGTGCAGGCGGTCCGCGAGCTTGATCACCAGCACGCGGATGTCGTTGGACATGGCCAGCACCAGCTTGCGGAAATTCTCCGCCTGCTTGGCCTGGACGGAGGCGTAGCGGATGCGGCCGAGCTTGGTGACCCCGTCCACCAGCGCCGCCACCGTCGGCCCGAACAGCCGCTCGATCTCCGCGAGGCTGTGTTCGGTGTCCTCCACCACATCGTGCAGCAGGGCGGCGGCGATGGTGGTGGCATCGAAGCGGTAGTCGGCGAGAATGCCGGCCACTTCCACCGGATGGTGGAAATAGGGATCGCCCGAAGCCCGCTTCTGGCTGCCGTGCGCCATCATGGCGAAGACGTAGGCGCGGTTCAGCAGCTCCTCATCGGCATCGGGATCATAGGCCTTGACCTTCTCCACCAGTTCATACTGGCGGAGGATGCGCGCAGGCCTGGGTGGCGGTGGCGACGGTCGGGCAGCCTCAGTGCGGGCAGCACTCCTGGCGGCCGCCGCGGTGTCCGCGGCGGGTTTGCGGCCTTCGGCACGGTCGCCTGCCGCCTTGCCACGTGCCGGCGCCTCAGCTGCCGCGGGAGGCGGGCCCGCAGGTCCCTGATCCGCGACCTCCGGGGCCGGATCCGCAGCCTCGGCGCTGGGGGCGATGTCGGGGGTCTCGTCCATCATGCTCACCCCCTCGTATGCCCCCGCACCTCAATCCCGGTCGGGGACGTCGAACTCCGCGTAGGAGAGGGTCTCCGGCAGGGACTCCATCTCGCCGCCAGCGCTGCCGGCGGCCGCACCGCCCTCGGCCACCGGCACCAGCTCGGCGAGCTGGGCCTCGAGGTCCTCCTCCTCGTCCTCCTCGCGGGCGGTGAGAGCCTCTTCCAGCTTGCGGTAGCGCCGGAGCCCATAGATCAGCTCATAGCGCAGATGATCCAGATCGAGCTTGTTCTCGGCGATCTCGCGCAGCGCGATGACCGGATTCTTGTCATTGTCGTGGGGCACCAGCAGCGGCGCGCCGGCAGAGATGTCGCGTGCCCGCTGGGCCGCCAGCAGCACCAGCTCGAACCGGTTGGGGACCTGCTGGATACAGTCCTCGACGGTGATGCGTGCCATGGGGACTCCGTTCCGCCGGTGGGTGGCTCCGCCACCCCAGAGATGGCACCCGCCGGCGGATCCGGCAAGAGATGCCGACTGTTCTGCCGCCGTCCCGCGCCCTAGAGTGGGAGCGGGATGGCGCGGGGATGAGGCGGTGGCGAAACGGCTCGACTGTGGCGGGGATCGGTGGCTGGCGCTGGCCCGGCGCTCGGGCGATGGGCCCGGGGTGGTGTTCCTCGCGGGCTTCCGCTCCGACATGGGCGGCACCAAGGCCACCTTCCTGGACGAGGTCTGTGCCCGCCGGGGCTGGGCCTATGTGCGCTTCGACTATCGCGGTCATGGGGCCAGCCCGGGGGCGTTCGAGGCCTTTACCATCGGTGGCGGGCTCGAGGATACCCTGTGCGTGCTGCAGCGGGCGGCGCCCGCACGGGTGGTGCTGGTGGGCTCCTCCATGGGCGGCTGGATCGCGCTTCTCGCAGCCCGCGCGCGCCCGCAACAGGTGGCGGGGCTGGTGCTGATTGCGCCGGCGCCGGATTTCACCGAACGGCTCATCTGGCGGGCGTGGCCGGAGGTCAAGCGGCGCGAGCTGCTAGCGCAGGGGGTTGTGTTGGAGCCCTCGGACTATGAGGGGCCGGTGCCCATCACCCGGGCGCTGATCGAGGACGGCCGGCGGCATCTGCTGCTGGAGGGGGAGGCGATCCCCATCCGGGTGCCGGTCCACATCCTCCACGGCATGCGGGATGAGGCGGTGCCGTGGGAGCTGTCGCTGGAGTTGGCCGCACGCCTCGAAAGCCCGCATGTGACGGTGGAGCTGGTGAAGGACGGCGACCACCGCCTGTCGCGGCCGGAGGATCTGCAGCGGCTGGAGCAGGCGCTGGTGCGGGTGCGGCAGGCGGCCGCGGCTAGCGATTGACGCCCAGATCCCGCAAGAGCCGCCACAATTTTTGCGGGGTTACGGGCATGTCCAGATGGCGCACGCCGAACTCCGCCAGCGCATCCACCAGCGCATTGACCACCGCCGGCGGCGCGCCGATGGCGCCGGCCTCACCCGCGCCCTTCATCCCCAGCAGGTTGGTGGTGGAGGGGATCTCCACATAGGTGAAGTCGATCATGGGCAGATCCACCGCCCGCGGCAGGCGGTAGTCCATGAAGGAGCCGGTCAGCAGCTGGCCGGACTCGGGGTCGTAGACCGCCTCCTCCATCAGCGCCTGGCCCAGGCCCTGGGCGATGCCGCCGTGGACCTGGCCCGCCAGCAGCAGCGGATTGAGCACCCGGCCGAAGTCGTCCACCACCGTATAGCGCTCGATGGTGGGCCAGCCGGTGGCAAGATCGATGGCCACCTCCACCACATGGCAGCCGTTGGGGAAGGTGGGGGCCGGCGGCTGGAAGGTACCCTCGCCATCGAGTCCCGCCTCGCCGGCGCGCAGCGCCAGCTCGAACAGGCTCACCCGCCGGTCGGTGCCGATGATGCGAAAGCTGCCATCCGCAAAGCTGAGGTCCTCTTCCGCCGCCTCCAGCACTTCGGCGGCGAGCCGGCGGGCCTTCTCGATCAGCCGGTCGGCGGCCAGTTGCGTGGCCGCACCGCCCACGGGAATCGAGCGGGAGCCGCCGGTGCCGCGGCCGCTGGCCACGAGATCGGTGTCGCCCTGGATCACCTCCACCGCCTCGAAGTCCACCCCGAGGCGCTCAGCCAGGATCTGGGCGTAGGCGGTCTCGTGGCCCTGGCCATTGCTCATGGTGCCGATGAAGAGCCGCACCCGCCCCTCCGGCAGCACCTCGACGCGCGCGCTCTCATCCGGCCCACCGGCACAGCGCTCGATGTAATAGGCCACACCCAGGCCCAGAAGCCGGCCGGCCTCGCGCGCACGCCGGCGCCGCTCGGGAAAGCCGGCCACATCCGCGCGTTCCAGCGCCAGTTCCAGCACCCGCGGGAAGTCGCCGGAATCGTACGTATAGCCCAGGGCGGTGGCATAGGGCATCTGCTGGGGGCGAATGAAGTTGCGCCGCCTGAGCTCCACCGGATCCACCCCCAGAACCCGGGCCGCATGGTCGAGGGCGCGCTCGACCGCATAGGCGGCCTCGGGCCGGCCGGCACCGCGATAGGCATCCACCGGGGCGGTGTTGGTGAAAACACAGGTGACGCGATAGAGGGCGGCGGGGATGTCATAGACGCCGGTGTACATGTAGCCGCCCGCTTCGGTGGGGATGAAGGGGCCGAACTGGGAGAGATAGGCGCCGAGATTGGCGGTGGTCTCGGCCTTGAGGGCGGTGATGCGGAGATCCTCGTCAAGGCCGAGAGTGACGGTGGTGAGATGATCGCGGCCGTGGGTGTCGGCGAGGAAGGCCTCGCTGCGATCGCCCACCCATTTGACCGGCCGGCGCAGGGTGCGGGCAGCGTGGAGGGCGATGGGATATTCGGGAAACACCCAGATCTTCATGCCGAAGCCGCCGCCCACATCGCGCGTAACCACCCGCAGCTTCTCGAGCGGGATATGCAGCACCTCCTCGGCCAGGATGCGGCGCATATTGTGCACCCCCTGGCTGCCCACCAGCAGCGTCAGCCGATCGCTGTCGGCGTCATATTCGGCGAGACAGCCGCGGGTCTCCATGGAACAGGGGACCAGGCGGTTGTTCACCAGCGTGAGGGTGATGCGATGGTGCGCCCGGGCGAGCGCCTCCTCCACCGCCGCCGCATCCCCCAGCTGCCAGACGAGCGCGCGATTGGCCGGCGCCTCGGGCCAGATCTGCGGCGCGTCGGGGGCCTGGGCCCGGGCGGTTGCCACCACATGGGGCAGAGGCTCATAGTCGATCTCCACGAGATCGGCGGCATCGCGCGCCTGCGCGCGGGTCTCAGCGATCACCGCCACCACCGGATCACCCACAAACCGCACCCGCCCGCGGGCCAGCACCGGTCGCTCCGGCCGCGCCATCGGCGTGCCGTCGACATTGTCATAGAGGGCCTTGCAGGGCAGCGGGCCGAGGCCGGCAGCATCCAGCTCGTCGATGGTCCACACCGCCAGCACCCCGGGCGCGCGCCGCGCCGCGTCCAGCTCGATGCGGCGGATCTCGGCGTGGGCATAGGGTGAGCGCACCAGCACCAGATGCGCGCAGCCGGGCGGCTGGTGGTCGTCCACATAACGCCCGCGGCCCGTCACCAGCCGCGGGTCCTCCTTGCGGGCTACCGCCTGACCGACGCCGAAGCGGCCCATGCTCTCCTCCCCCGTGGTCTCACCTTGCCCCGCGCCTGCTTAGCCGCCGGGCGTGGCCGCCGCCAGTCCCACGCGCTTGCACCCGCCTGCGGATTCGTCAAACTGGCCGTGAGAACCCGAGCCGGCCCCAGCCGGCCGCAACCGGCGCCGCTGGCGCGAGGAGGTGAGATGGGGGCAGAATCCGTCCGTAATGTCGCCTTGGTGGGCCCGAGCGGATCCGGCAAGACCACCCTGCTGGAGGGCATGCTGTTCGTCTCCGGCGCGATCTCGCGCAAGGGCCGCGTCGGCGACGGCACCAGCGTGGGCGATGCCAGCCCGGAGGCGCGGGCCCGCCAGATGAGCACCGAACTCAATGTGGCCCACTTCGTGCGCGACGGCATCCGCTACAATGTGCTGGACTGTCCCGGGTCGGTGGAGTTCTTGCAGGAGATGCGCCATGCGGTGATCGGCACCGACCTCGCGGTGGTGGTGGTGGAGCCGGTGCTGGAGCGGATGATCACCGTCGCCCCGATCCTCCAGTTCCTCGACGAGCACGAGATCCCGCACCTGATCTTCATCAACAAGCTCGACCGCTCCGAGGTGCGCTTTCGGGACCTGGTGGCCAAGCTGCGCGAGCTCAGCACCAAGCCGGTGATTCCCCACCAGTACGCCATCGGCCGCGGGGCCGAGCTCGTGGGCTTCATCGATCTGGTGAGCGAGAAGGCCTACGCCTATCGCGAGGGAGCGCCGTCGGAGGAGATCCCGCTGCCGGAGGAGTATCGCGAGCGCGAGGAGCAGGCGCGCAACGACATGCTGGAGACGCTCGCGGATTTCGACGACGACCTCATGGAAAAGCTGCTCGAAGACGAACGTCCCACCGCCGAGGAGATCCTCGCGGATCTGCGCAAGACCCTGGGGGCGGATCTGGTGGTGCCGGTGTTCGTGGGCGTGGCCGAACAGGACAAGGGCATCCGCCGGCTGCTGGAGGCCATCGCCCGCGAGGCGCCCACACCTGACGAGCATGCGGCGGCCCTCAAGATCGACCCCGAGGGGCCGACGGTCGCCCAGGTGCTCAAGAACTTCTACCACCCTCAGAGCGGCAAGCTGTCGCTGGTGCGCATCTGGCGGGGGGAAGTGCGCGATGGGATGCAGCTCTCCGACATGCGCGTGGGCGGCGTCTATCGTCTGCTGGGCCACCAGATGCAGCCGGCGGAACGGGCGGCGGCAGGCGATATTGTGGCACTGGCGCGGATGGAGGGGGCGCGCACCGGTGCGCTCCTCCATGAGGGCAGCGCGCCGCCGCAGCTGCGCCTGCCGCGGGTGGAGCCGGCCCAGCCCATGTATGCCTTCGCCGTGCGGGCGAAGAACCGCAGCGATGAGGTGAAGCTTTCGGCGGCGCTGCAGAAGCTGGTGGATGAGGACCCCGGACTCAGGGTGGAGCATGACGCCGAACTGCAGCAGACGCTGCTGTGGGGCCAGGGCGAGCTGCATCTGCGGGTGGCGCTCGAGCGGCTCGAGCACAAGTTCCGCGTGCCGGTGGAGGTGAGCTCGCCCAAGACCCCCTATCGCGAGACCATCCGCAAGGGTACCCAGGCCCACGGCCGCCACAAGAAGCAGACCGGCGGCCACGGCCAGTTCGGCGATGTCAAGATCGAGATCCGCCCGCTCGAGCGCGGCGCCGGCTTCGCCTTCGAGAACCGGGTGGTGGGCGGTGCTGTGCCCAAACAGTTCATCCCCGCGGTCGAGGCCGGGGCGAAGGAATATCTGCAGAAGGGGCCTTTGGGCTTTCCGGTGGTGGACGTGGGCATCACCCTGTTCGATGGCCAGCACCATCCGGTGGACTCCAACGAGCTTTCCTTCAAGCTCGCGGTCGGCCTCGCTCTCAAGGATGGCCTGCCGCGCTGCAGCCCGGTGCTGCTGGAGCCGATCCTGGACGTCACCATCTCGGTGCCCAGCGACTACACCTCCCGCACCCTCCAGCTGGTGACCCAAAAGCGCGGTCAGATCCTGGGCTATGATGCCAAGCCCGGCTGGCCCGGCTGGGATGAGGTCAAAGCGCAGATCCCGCAGGCGGAAATGCAGGACCTGATCGTCTCGCTGCGCTCTCTCTCCCAAGGCACCGGCTTCTTCGAGTGGGGCTTCTCCCACTATCAGGAGGTGCCGGAGCGGCTGCAGAAGGAGATTGTCGAGCGCGCCCGCGCCGAGGCGGCGGGCTGACACCGGAAACCTACGCCCGCCCCCGGCGGGGCGGATGCGAGGCGCGGGGCCTCAGGCCCCGCGTCCGCTTTCCACCGCGGGCCTGCCGGCAGCGCGGGCCGAGAGCACCGTCGGCAGGGTGGCGAGCGCCAGGGCAGCGGCGATCCACATCACCAGCTGCGGCAGCCCCAGATCCAGCACCAGCCCGTAGACCGGCGGCCCCACCAGCCCGGCCACATTGAAACCGGTGGTCACGAAGCCGAAGACCTTGCCCATGGCGCCCGGTGGGGTGATGGCGCGGACGATCATGTCGCGCGAGGGCGCCACCACGCCGGTGGCGAAGCCGGCAAGCGCGAACAGCAGGGTGAGGGCCATCACCCCCAGCGCTACCTCCGCCACCACCAGCGCCACCGTCGCTGCCAGCAGAAGACAGCCCGCCACCACCAGATCATGCCGCCGCACATGGTCGGCGATGAAGCCGCCCGCCAGCACCCCGAGCGCGCCCATTACCAGAAAGGCGGTGAGGGGGGTGTTGGCGCTGGCGAGATCGAAGCCGTAGAGGCGCTCCAGAAAGGCGGTGGTGAAATTATTGAAGCCCAGGTGCGAGGTGGCGTAGAAGGTGATGAACAGAAACGCCAGCAGCACCGGGCGGCTCAGGAACAGGCCGAGATCGGCGCGCAGCGCGCCCCGCCGGCGGGTGGCGGGGTGCGGGTCCACATGGAGATGGCGTCGTGCCGCCACCATGGCGGCCGCCACCAGGAGTCCTGCTGTGCCGGTAATCACCAGCGCCGCCCGCCAGCCCCACAGGGCATCCAGCGCCACCAGCACCGGCGGGGCGGCGGCAAAGCCGGCATAGCCACCGAAGGTGTGGAGCGAGAAGGCCCGTCCCATGCGTGCCTCGCTCACCCGGGCGTTGAGGATGGCATAGTCGGCCGGGTGGTAGACGGCATTGCCGAGGCCGGCCAACGCCGCGAACAGCAACAGCGCCCGATAGTCGGGAAACAGGCCGATGCCGGCGATGGCGACGGCGAAGGCGATCTGGCCGGCGATTAGGATGGCGGCGGGGCCATAGCGGTCCACCAGCACGCCGATGGGTGTCTGGGTGAGGGCAGTGAGCAGATTGAGCGCCGCCAGCGCCACGCCGAGCTCGGTGTAGCCCACGCCAAGCGCAGCGGCGAGCACCGGGAACAGCGGCGGCAGGGCGATGATGTAGAAATGGGCGAAGAAATGCCCCAGGGTGATGAGGCCGATCACCAGCCCATCGTGGCGCGCGCTGCGCGCGGCGGTCCCAGCTTCGACAGCCATGGCCGACTCCCCCGACGCGCGCCCTTCATGGGCGGTGGGAGACTGGGGGGCAAGAGCGGCGGCGCAGAGCGGTCATGCACGCGGTGCGCATCACGGTGGTGTCGCCGGGCGAATGGCGATGAAGCCCTGGGCGATGAACCATTCCACCCCCCAGGTCGCCAGCGCCGCCAGCACCGTGGTCACCAGCGCCTTGAGCCACAGGCGCGGCCGCTCGGGTGCACCGGGCTCGCTGCCGGGAACCGGGTCACGCTGGGCCTCGACGCCGAAGGGCAGGGTGGTGAAGAAGATCAGCCACCAGAGGACCACATAGGTGACGATCAGGCCGCTGATGCTCATGCCTGTTCCAGCTCCAGGAGCGTGCCGAAGACGTCCTTGGGGTGGAGGAACAGCACCGGCTTGCCGTGGGCGCCGATCCGGGGCTCGCCGCCGCCCAGCAGGCGCACGCCGCGGGCCCTGAGCTGCGCGCGCGCCGCTTCGATGTCCTCCACCTCGACGCAGATGTGGTGGATGCCGCCCTGGGGATGGCGTTCGAGAAAGCCGCGGATGGGCGAGTCCTCGCCGAGCACGCCCAGAAGCTCGATCTTGGTGTTGGGCAGAGTGACAAACACGGTGCGCACGCCGTGTTCCGGCTGGTCCTCGATCTCGGAGACCCGGGCGCCCAGCGCGTCCCGATAGAACGCCCGCGCCCGCTCGAGATCGGGCACGGCGATGGCCACATGGTTGAGGCGTCCGATCATGTCAGCGCAGCTCCTGCGGTTCCTCCTCGAGCGCGGCCAGCACCTCGGGCGTCAGCCGGGTGATGGCGACATCGACAATGGGCCGCTTCTGCCGCGGCAGGCCGAGAGTCTGGCGCACGGCGATGCGGCAGGCCTCGCGCACCCTGTCGTCGTCCAGCACCGCGCGGTCCTCGAGCGCCTCGATCGCCCGCACCACCGCCTCCTCCAGCGCCTCGCGCCGGGTCTCGAAGCGCTCGGGCGGCACCGCCCCGGCATTGGAGAGGGTGGGCGGCGCCAGCACACTGCCCCAGCGGTCCAGCACCACCGCCACGAAGATGGCACCATGGTGCTCGAGCCGGCGACGGGCGCGGAAGAGCTCGTCATCCTCCGGCAGGAAGTCGCCGTTCTCCACCACCCGCCGGCCAGCGGGCACGGTGTCCACCACCACCGGCTCGCCCGGCGCCAGGCGCAGCACCTCGCCATCACGGATCCAGGGGGCATGGCGGATGCCGTGGCGCCGGGCGAAGAGCACGTGGGCGTGGAGATGGCGCGGCTCGCCGTGGACCGGCACCACGATCTGCGGCCGCAGCCAGCGGTAGAGCTGCTCCACCTCCTCGCGGCAGGGATGGCCCGAGACGTGGACGAAATGGTCCTCCTCGGTGATCACCTCGATCCCCGCCAGCACCAGGCGGTTGTGGAGCTCGAACAGGGTGCGCTCATTGCCGGGGATGATCTTGGAGGAGAAGATGACGGTATCGCCCTCCTCGAGCCGCACCCGCGGGTGCTGGCCCTGGGCGATGCGCACCAGCGCCGAGCGCGGCTCCCCCTGACTGCCGGTGACCAGCATAAGGGTGCGCTCGCGCGGCAGCTCGCGCGCCTCATGTTCGTCCCGCAGCCGCGGCAGGTCGTCGAGATAGCCGCACTCCTGGGCGGCATCGAGCATGCGACGGATGGAGCGGCCCACCACCACCACCTCGCGGCCGGCGGCGCGGCCGGCCAGGGCTGCACTGCGCAGACGGGCGATGTGGGAGGAGAAGGTGGTGACCGCCACCCGGTGGGGCTGGTCGGCGATCAGGCGGGCGAGGCTGTCGCGCACCTCGGCCTCGGAGCCGGAGGTGCCCGGCACCATGATGTTGGTGCTGTCCGCCACCACCGCCAGCACGCCCTCATGCCCCAGCGCCTCGAGGGTGGGGATGTCGGTGGTGGTGCCGATGAGCGGCGCCGGGTCCAGCTTCCAGTCGCCGGTGTGGAGCACCCGGCCGAAGCGGGACTCGATCACCAGCGCATGGGCCTCGGGGATGGAATGGGTGACGTGGACGAAGCGGCAGCCGAAGGGGCCCACCTCGAAGGCCTCGCCCGGCTGCACCACCCGCAGCGGCGGCGCCTCGAGGCGCATGTCGGCGAACTTGCGGCGCAGCACCGCGGCGGCGAAGGGGCTGCACCAGATGGGGCAGGCCAGCCGCGGCCACAGATAGGGCACCGCCCCGAGATGGTCCTCATGCGCGTGGGTCAGCACCAGACCCGCGAGCCGTTCCCGCTGCGCCTCGATGAAGGCGAGATCGGGCACCAGCAGTTCGGCCCCCGGCACATCGTTCTCGGGAAAGCCGATGCCCAGGTCCACCATCATCCAGCGGCCGTCGAGGCCGTAGAGATAGCAGTTGAGGCCGATCTCGCCGACGCCGCCCAGGGCCACGAAGCGCAGCGTCTCCTCCATCAGCGGCTTCCCCCATGATCGCGGCCGGCGTGGATGTGCGCGCGGTGATCGAAATAGACCCGCAAAAGGCCGGCCATGGTAAGATCGGGATCCACATGTTCGATCAGATGGCTCTTCTGGGCGAACAGCGGTGCCAGACCGCCGGTGGCGACGGTGGTGGCAAGCTCCCCCACCTCTTCGCGGATGCGGGTGATCAGCCCCTCCACCAGCCCGAGATAGCCCCAGAAGATGCCTGACTGCATGGCGCTCACGGTATCGCGCCCCACCACCCGCGCCGGCGGTTCCACCGCCACCCGCGGCAGCCGCGCCGCCTGGCGGTGGAGCGCCTCCAGCGAGAGGCCGATGCCCGGGGCGATGGCACCGCCGCAGTAGACTCCGCGCTTATCCACCAGATCGAAGGTGGTAGCAGTGCCGAAGTCCACCACCACCAGGGGCGGCCGGTAGCGTTCCAGGGCGCCGGCGGCATTGACCACCCGATCGGCTCCCACTTCGGCGGGATTGGCCACATCCACCGGAATCGGATAGGGCAGATCCTCACCCACCAGATGGGCGCGGCAGCCGAAGAAGTCGCGGCTCATCCACCGAAGCGGCTGGATCGCCTGGGGTACCACGCAGGAGATCACCACCGCGTCGATGGCATCGCGGGCAACACCGGCAAGCCCCATGAGCTGGAGCAGAAGCGCGGCATATTCTTCGGCGGTGCGCTCGCGATCGGTGGAGAGCCGCCACTGGCCGAGCTGCTCGCGCTCGCGGTAGACGGCGAAGACGGTATTGGTGTTGCCGACGTCGACGGCGAGCAGCATGGCTTCTCCGGCATGGGGACGGTGCCCGGCTCCCGCGGCGCATACCTAGCGCGCCCCTTGGGGGGGCGAAAGGGTGGTGCGCCCTTTCGGCCGCGCCCGCCACCACCGCAGCGCAAGCGCTCGCATCGGGGCTGATCACCCGGTGGCTGCGGCGCCAGCACGCCGCCCCGAAGCCGCCCCACCGGGCCCGGGGCCGCCTTCAGATCACCGGCGCCGAGGCGGCTGCCGCCGGTTCGGTTGCGGTGATCCAGCCGCCGCCCACCAGTCGCGTGCCGTCATAGAGCACGCACGCCTGACCCGGGGCCACGCCGGACTCGGGTTCGGCGAACACCACCCGCACCCGCCCGTCGGCAAGCCGCTCGGCCCGCGCCGGCACCGCCAGCTCATTGTAGCGGTGCTGGGCGCTGAGGGGGCCGGCGGGAAGCGGTGTCAGCAGATTGACCCCGGTCATCACCAGCGCGCGGGTGAGGGTGGCGCGCCGCGGCCCCACCAGGATGCGGTGGCGGCGGGCGTCGATGGCCACCACATAGAGGCGCTCGCCGGTGGCCACCCCGAGCCCGCGGCGCTGGCCCACGGTATAGCGGTGGATGCCGCCGTGGCGGCCCAGCACCCGGCCGTCTTCCACATGGACGATCTCGCCACCGCGCGCCACCTCCGGCCGCAGCCGCGCCACCAGCCGGGCGTGGTCGCCGTCGGGCACGAAGCAGATGTCCTGGCTTTCGGGCTTGGCGGCGGTGGGCAGCTCCAGGGCGGCGGCGAGCCGGCGGGTCTCCTCCTTGGTCAGCGCCCCCAGCGGGAAGTGGCAGAAGGCCAGCTGCTCGCGGGTGGTGGCGAACAGAAACCAGCTCTGGTCCTTGGCGGCATCGCGCGCGCGGTGGAGTTCCGGTCCCGCGGGTCCCTCGATGCGGCGCACATAGTGGCCGGTGACCAGAGCCGCCGCCCCGAGGCCGCGGGCGATGGCCAGCAGATCGCGGAACTTGATGCGCTCATTGCAGCGCACGCAGGGCACCGGCGTGCGGCCGGCGGCGTAGGTGGCGGCGAAGTCCTCGATCACCTCGCGCCGAAAGCGCGCTTCGAAATCGAGCACATAGTGGGGGATGCCGAGATGGTCCGCCACCCGGCGGGCATCGCGCACATCCCGGCCGGCGCAGCAGGCCCCGGGGCGCCCGGTGGCGGCGCCATGGTCGTAGAGCTGCAGGGTGATGCCCACCGCCTCATAGCCGCTTTGGGCCACCAGGGCGGCCGCCAGCGAACTGTCGACGCCGCCGGACATGGCCACCACCACCCGCGCACCATGGAGCACGCCGGGAAGCTCGAGGGTGGGAAGCGCGCTCATGGCGTCATTCCAGCAGGGTCGAGGCGGGCACGAACACGCTCAGCCCGTCGAGCGCCTCGTGCAGGCGGATCTGGCAGGCAAGGCGCGAGGTGGGGGCCACATCCGGCGCAAGGTCCAGCAGTTCCTCCTCCTCCTCGCTCGCCGGCTCGAGCCGCGCAAACCAGGCCTCGTCCACGATCACATGGCAGGTGGCGCAGGCCATGCAGCCGCCACAGGCCCCCTCGATGGCGACATCGCCCGCCCGCGCCGCCTCCAGAAGCGTGCTGCCGGCGGCCACCGCCACCTCGCGTTCCCTGCCGCCGGGAAGGCGAAAGCGCACCCGCGGCACCGCCGGCCTCAGACGGTGAAGCTCTCGCCGCAGCCGCAGCGGGCCTTCTCGTTGGGATTGCGGAAGACGAAGCGCGCCGCCAGGCGGTCCTCCACCCAGTCGATCTCGGTGCCCCGCAGCAGGGCTACCGCCGCCCCGTCCACCACCAGGCGCACCTCCTGCTGTTCCACCACCACATCGCCCTCGCCGATCTCGCGGGCGAAGTCGAGCTCATAGCTGTAGCCGGAACAGCCGGTGGGCCTGACTCCGAGCCGCAGGCCTACGGCCCCCTGGCCCAGGGTGGTGAGCAGATGGCGCATGCGCGCAGCAGCCGCCGGCGTCAGGCGGACCACGGGATCGACGGCGACATCCGACATGGCGGCGCTCTCCGCTTGGGCGCGTCTCGACGGTCCCCGCCTCATGTCGTGCGGCTTGCGCGCGGGACAAGGGGATCGTGGGCGATGCGGGCGAAGGCGGCCACCGCCGCTATCACATCCTCCGCGCGGGTGGTGGGTCCCAGGGAGATCCGCACGGCCGAGCCTGCCACCTCCTCCGGCAGGCCCATGGCGGCGAGCACGTGGGAGCGCGCCACCTTGCCGGAGGAGCAGGCGCTGCCGGCACTCACCGCCACCCCCTCGAGATCGAGGCGGATCACCAGCAGCTCCGCCGGCACCGCCGGCAGCGCCACCATGCTGGTGTTGGGAAGCCGCGGCACATGACGGGCGATCACCAGCGCCTGCGGCACCGCCGCCAGGAGCTCCGCCTCGAAGCGGTCCCGCAGTGCCGCGAGACGCGTGCGCTCGGCCGTCGACCAAGCCGCCAGGGCTGCAGCGAAACCTGCGGCTGCCGGCACATTTTCGGTGCCGGCGCGGCGCCGCCGCTCCTGACCGCCGCCCCGCAACAGCGGCCGGATCTCCACCCCCTCGCCCAGCACCAGTGCGCCGATCCCGGGCGGACCGCCGAGCTTGTGGGCCGAGAGGGTGAGGGTGGTGAAGGAAAGCGCGCTGAGGTCGAGCTCCAGCCGGCCGGCCGCCTGGGCGGCATCGATGTGCAGCGCCACGCCGAAGCGGCGGCAGAGGGCGGCGGCTTGCGCCACCGGCTGGAGCACGCCGGTCTCATTGTTGGCCCACATGAGCGCCACCAGCGCCGCCGGACCCCGTGAAAGCCGGGCCTCGAGCGCGGCCAGATCAAGCCGCCCGTCGGCCCCCACCGGCAGCCGCTCGGCGCCGGGGGCATTCTCCAGCACCGACGGGTGTTCGATGGCCGAGACCAGAACCGGCCCCTGCGCCTGGCTCAGGGCCAGCAGGTTGGATTCGGTGCCGCCGCTCGTAAAGACGAGGCGCTCAGGATCGATCCGGAGCCTGTGGGCGATCTGCTCGCGTGCGGTCTCGAGGCGGCGCCGTGCGGCCCGGCCGAAGGCGTGGATCGAGGAGGGGTTGCCCACCTCATCGAGGGCCTCGAGCAAGGCGGCCCGTGCCTCCGGCCGAAGCGGCGAGGTGGCGTTGTGGTCGAGATAGACCCGCCGCCTGCGGGCCTCAGCGGCCACAGCCGGAGGCACGCCTGGGGCCGTCGTCGTCCTCGCGCTCATCCGCGCGGGCGGTCTGGGGCCCGCCGAGCTGCTGAATGTGTTTTTCCAATTCGGCGATCCGCCGTTCCAGCCGGGCGATCTGGCGCAGCACCGGGTCCACATCCGCACCCGGGGCGGTGCCGTAGGCGGGGAACACCTCGCGCTCGCGCACCTGCTCCTCAGCCGGCCGCGGGCCCACCGGCCGCGCGGGCACGCCCACGACCGTAGCACCCGGCGGGACGTCCTTGAGCACCACCGCATTGGAGCCGATGCGCGCGCCCCGGCCGATGCGGATGGGGCCCAGCACCGCCGCGCCGGCGCCCACCACCACCCCGTCCTCAAGAGTGGGATGGCGCTTGCCCGGATCGAGGCTCACCCCGCCCAGGGTCACGCCCTGATAGAGGGTGACATCGTCGCCCACCTCGGCGGTCTCGCCGATCACCACCCCCATGCCGTGGTCGATGAAGAAGCGCCGGCCGATGCGAGCACCGGGGTGGATCTCGATGCCGGTCAGAAAGCGCGAGAACTGGGAGATCAGCCGGGCCAGGAGACACCAGCCACGCTGCCAGAGGGCGTGGGCGAGGCGGTGGAACAGCAGCGCGTGCAGCCCCGGATAGCACAGCAGCACCTCGAGCTTCGAGCGTGCCGCCGGATCGCGGGCCAGCACCGATTCCACATCTTCCTTGAGTGTCTTGAACATGGCCGCCCCCCGGGCCAGATCTCGCGCGGCACGGGCGGTGCGTCCGGGGCGCGCAACCCGCCCGCTCCGACGACCGGCCGCACCGCGGCGCGGAGTATAGGTGGCCGCCCGGTCGATTCAATTCGGATCTCGCAGGTCCGCCGTCCGGCCCTATCTCCGGCCCCGCCACGGTTGCGCGAGCGCGATCCAGCGGAGGGCACAGACGACCATGCCGGAAGTCATCTTCCAGGGTGCCGACGGGCGACTCGAAGGCCGCTATGTCCACGGCAAGGGCGAGACCCCGCCGCTCGCCATCGTCTTCCACCCCCATCCGCTGCATGGCGGCACCATGAACAACCGCGTGGTCTACACCCTCTTCCACGTGTTCGCGCGGCGGGGGTTCTCGGTGCTGCGCTACAATTCCCGCGGCGTCGGCCGGTCCCAGGGGGTGTTCGACCATGGCCAGGGCGAGCTCCGGGATGCGGCCATTGCCCTCGACTGGATGCAGTCCCTCAATCCCGACAGTACTACCGTATGGGTGGCGGGCTTCGGCTTCGGCGCCTGGATCGCCATGCAGCTGCTGATGCGCCGGCCCGAGGTGGAGGGCTTCATCTGCTGCGCGCTGCCGGCCAATCTCTATGATTTCAGCTTCCTCGCGCCGTGTCCCGCCTCCGGCCTTCTGGTCCATGGCGAGCGCGACATGGTGACCCCGCCCGAGGCGGTGGAACAGTTCCTGAGCCGGCTCGCCCAGCAGCGCGGCACCACGGTCGAATTCCGCACCATCGAGGGCACCGACCACTTCTTCCGCGACGCCTTCGACCGGCTCGAGGCGATCTGTGAGGAATATCTCGACCGGCGACTGGCCGCCAGCGAGACCCTGGCGATCGAACGGTGAGGGGCGGTCGATGGCGGGGTTTCGCTCGGACTTCCTGCGTATCCTCGAGGAGCGCGGCTTCATCTATCAGTGCACCGACCCCGAGGGGCTCGACCAGCTGTTCCAAAGCCAGCGGGTGGTGGCCTATGTCGGCTATGACTGCACCGCCGACAGCCTCCATGTGGGCAATCTGCTCACCATCATGATGCTGCGCTGGCTGCAGCGGACCGGCCATCGGCCGATTGCGCTGGTAGGCGGCGGCACCACCAAGGTGGGCGACCCCTCGGGCAAGGACGAGAGCCGCCGGCTGCTGTCGGACGAAGAGATCGCCCGCAACAAGCAGGGCATCCTCAGATCCCTTTCCAAGTTCCTCGATTTTTCCGAGGGCGGCGCGCTGCTGGTGGACAATGCCGCATGGCTGGACGAGCTGCGCTATATCCCCTTTCTGCGGGAATACGGCCGCCATCTCACCCTCAACCGCATGCTCACTTTCGAGAGCGTGCGCCAGCGGCTCGAGCGCGAGCAGCCGCTCACCTTCCTCGAGTTCAACTACATGGTGATGCAGGCGTATGATTTCCTCGAGCTCGCCCGGCGCTACGACTGCCGGCTGCAGATGGGCGGCTCGGACCAGTGGGGCAACATCGTCTGCGGCATCGAACTGGCCCACAAGAAGGAGCGCCGGCGTCTGTTCGGCCTCACCTGTCCGCTGCTCACCACCGCCTCAGGCGCGAAGATGGGCAAGACCGCCCGCGGTGCGGTGTGGCTCAATGCCGACAAACTGTCGCCGTTCGACTACTGGCAGTTCTGGCGCAACACCGAGGATGCCGACGTGGGCCGCTTTCTCCGGCTCTTCACCGAACTGCCCATGGACGAGATCGCGCGGCTGGAGCGGCTGCGCGGGGCCGAGATCAATGAGGCCAAGAAGGTGCTGGCGTTCGAGGCCACCCGTCTGGCCCACGGCGAGGACGAGGCGCGCCGGGCGGCCGAGGCCGCCAGGGCGCTGTTCGAGGGCGGCGGCGGCGATGTGGCCGCCGTGCCGGTGGTGGAGATCCGCCGCAGCGAGCTGGGCGACGGCCTGCCGGTGGTGGAGCTCTTCACCCGCGCGGGCCTGACCCGCTCCAATGGCGAGGCGCGCCGCCTCATCCGCGGCGGCGGCGCGCGGCTGGATGATCTGCGCATCGAGGACGAGCGCATGGTGGTCACCCCGGAGCTGTTCCAGCGGGGCGAGATCAAACTCTCCGCCGGCCGCAAGCGCCATGTGCGCATCCGCCTGCGGGAGGACTGAGGAGTCCGTGGGATGTGCCCCGACGCATATCCGGGAGTACGGCCCGGGCTGGTCGCCGGACGGCGGCAGCCCTATGCTCGGGTGGTAGCAGGCGCGGACGGCAGCAGCGGATGACCGATCCCAGGCGCTTTCTCAATCGCGTGTGGCTGTTCCTCGCCGCGGCGCTGTTGGTGGTGGCGGCGGTCTATGAGGTGGTCTGGCGCGCCTTTCTGCACAATCCCGCCCTCAACGGGCTGATCCTCGGCGTGCTGGTGGTGGGGATCCTCTACACCGTCCGCCGCATCCTCGTGCTGGGCCGGGAGATCCGCTGGATCGCCGCCTTCGAGCAGGGGCGCATGGTTGCCGAGGGAGCGAGCCCGCCGCAGCTGCTGGGACCGCTTGCGGGTCTGCTGCGGGAATCGGGCGAGCGGGCGCTCTCGCCCCTTACGGTGCGCTATTTCCTCGACAGCATCGCCGCGCGGCTGGACGAGAGCCGTGACATTACCCGCTATCAGACGGGCCTTCTGATCTTCCTCGGCCTGCTCGGCACCTTCTGGGGGCTGCTGCAGACCATCGAGGCGGTGGCCGGGGTGATCGCCGGGCTCGAGCTCGCCGGCGCCGATCTCGCCGCCGTGTTCGAGGACCTCAAGGCCGGCCTCGCCTCGCCGCTTAGCGGCATGGGCACCGCCTTCAGCTCCTCGCTCTTCGGCCTCGCCGGCTCGCTGGTGCTGGGCTTCGTCGATCTTCAGGCGACCCAGGCCCAGAACGCCTTCTACAATGAGGTGGAGGAGTGGCTCTCGGGGCTGGTGCGCCATGACGCCGGCACGCCGGCGCCGGTGCGGGAGGAGCGGCGGCGGCTGCCGGCGCCGGCGGGCGAGCCCATTCCCACCTATGTCCAGGCACTGCTGGAGCAGACCGCGGAGAATCTCGAGCGGCTGGAACAGGCCCAGCGGCGCAGCGAGGCCGCCCGCGGCGAACTGGTGCGCCAGCTGGGGGCGCTGGCGGAGGCGCTGGCGGCGCTGGATGATCGGCTGCGGCGCGACCAGCAGGTGCTGGTGCGGCTGGCGGAGAGCCAGAAGGCCATCGGCGAGCGGCTCGAGCGCGGCATCGTCGCCGTCGACGAGGAACTTCGCCGGCATCTGCGCAGCATCGACACCCGCCTCGCCCAGCTGCTGGAGGAGAGCGTGCGCGGCCGCGAGATCGCTACCCGCGAGCTGCGCGATGAAATCCGGGTGCTCACCCGGACCGTGGCGCTGGCCGCCGGCGAACCCCAGGCGCTGCCGGGAGAGTGAGGCGCCATGCCGCGCCTTCGGGCCGCCCGTGAGCGCGTCGACATCTGGCCGGGCTTCGTCGACGCCCTGTCGACGCTGCTCATGGTGGTCATCTTCTTGCTGGCCATCTTCGTTCTCGCCCAGTTCTTCCTCGGCCGCCTGCTGCAGCGCAGCGATGTCACCGTCGAACGGCTGCGCGCCCAGATCACCAGCCTCGAACAGCAGCTGCAGGAGGAGCGTGCCGTCACCAGCCGCCTGCGCCAGGAGATCGCGCGCCTTTCGAGCGATCTCGACAGTCTGCTGGCGAGCCGCGAGGAGGCCGAGGCGCGGCTGGCGGCGGTGAGTGCGGATCGCGAGCTCCTGCAGCAGCAATTGGACCGGCTGGGGGTGACGGTGCAGGAGCTGGAGGGACGGCTGGAGCGGGCGCGCGAGGAGCGCGCGCGCATCGCCGCGCGTGCGGCCCGGCTCGAACAGGCGCTCACCGCCGCCCGCAGCGAGCTCGCCGAGGAACGTCGAAGCGGGGCCGAACGGGTGGCGGCGCTGGAGGCCCGCATCCGCGAGCTCGAGGCCGAGCGCAGCCGGCTCGAGGGCGAGAAGCGCGCGGCGCTGGTGCAGGTGGCCACCCTCAGCCGCCAGATCCGCGAGCTCGGGCAGGAGCTACGACAGCTCGCGGCGGCGCTGGAAGTGCGGGAGGAGGAGCTCGCCCGCCAGAGCGAGGTGATCCGCGATCTCGGCGCGCGCCTCAATCTGGCGCTCGCGCGCAAGGTGGAGGAGCTCGCCAGGTACCGCTCCGACTTCTTCGGCAAGCTGCGCGAGGTGCTGGGCAATCGGCCGGACGTGCGCATCGTCGGCGATCGCTTCGTGTTCCAGTCGGAGATCCTGTTTGATACCGGCAGCGCCGAGCTCAATGAAGCGGGCCGGCGCGAGCTCGAGACCTTCGTGCGGGTGTTCCGCGAGATCATGCCGCAGATCCCCGATGACCTGCCCTGGGTGCTGCAGGTGGACGGCCATACCGACAAGCGGCCCATCCGCACCGCCCGCTTTCCCTCCAACTGGGAGCTCTCCACCGCCCGCGCCATCGCGGTGGCGCGTTTTCTGATCGACCACGGCATCCCGCCCGAGCGGGTGGCGGCGCGCGGCTTCGCCCACTACCAGCCGCTGGACCCGCGGAATACCGAAGAAGCCTATCGTCGCAACCGCCGCATCGAGATCAAGCTCACTACCCGCTGACCTTCCCGCCTCTTGCCTTTTGCCGGCGCTCGGGCAAGCTCGCCCGGGCCATCGCGGGAGAGGGGGAATACGCCGTGGAGCCACGGGCCCGGGCCGCGGCCGTCTGCACCCGTCTGGCCGACCGTCACCACCGGGCCGCCGCCGGGGCCGCGCGCCTGGCCTGGGCGTTGCTGGTCTTCGGGGGCGGACTGCTGCTAGTCGGGGCGCTGGTGGATGGGCCCTGGCGGGATGCAGCGCTGGCTCTGGGGTTTGTCGCCCTGGCCCTGACCCTCCTGCCCTGGCACCTGCGGCTCGAGCACCGCGAGCGCGAGGCGGGTCTCAGAACTCTGGCGGAGGAATGGGCGGAGCTGCTGCGGGCCGACCCTGGGCATGAGGCGCGTATTGTGACCATGTTACAGCGCGCCTATGGGCACAGGCGCGTGGGAAGGGAAGGGCGATGACGGATCGCATGGACGAGCTCGAACGCGACTTCGAGGCCTGGCAGCGGCGCAATCGCCGCCGCCTGCTGGTGGCGGTGGCGGTGCCGCTGGTGGTCATCGTCGGCCTCGCCTGGTACGGGGCGCGCGAGATCGCTGATCTTCGCGGGGCCCTGGACGAAGTGGCGGCAGGCCTGGGGTTGGAGGAGCCGCCGGCCGAGGGGCGCGAGCTGCGCCGCCGCATCGAGGCCCTGCGGGAGCAGGCGGCCGAGCTCGAGGCCGTACGGGCCAAGGCGCAGGCCCTTGACGAGGAACTCACAGCCCTGCGCGCGCGCCAGCAGCAGGCCGAGGCCCGCATCCGCGAGCTTGAGGCGGCACTTGCGGACGCACGCCAAGGTCGCGCGCAGGCCCAAGCGCGCATCCAGGAGCTCGAGGGCGAGCTCGCCCGCCGCGAGCAGGCGCTGAGCGAGGCGCAGGCTCGCATCAGCCGGCTGGAGCAGCAGCTGGCGGAACTCGAACGTGCCAGTGAAGCGGCCCGTGCTCGGACTGCCGAGCTCGAGCGTGCCCTCGAGGAGGCGCGCAGCCAGGCCAAGGCCGCGGCAGAGCGGGCGGGCGAGCTCGAGCAGGCGCTGGCGGCGGCTCGCACCCAGCTGGCCCAGGGTGAGGCCCGCCGCGAGGAACTGGCGCAGAAGCTTGCGGCGCTCGAATCACAGGCGCAGGGAGCCGAAGCACGGGTGCGGGAGCTGGAGCGCGAACTCGCCGCGCGCGAGGCTGAGCTCGCCCGTCTGCAGGAGGAGCTCGCGGCTGCCCGGGCCGAGCTCGAAAGGCGCCAGCAGCTCGAGCAGGAGGCGCGGGCTCAGCTCGCTGCCCTCGACCGCGAGCGCCAGCAGCTCGAGGGCGAAGTGCAGCGCCTCGAGGCGGCGCTTTCCGAGGCGCGCACGCAGATGGCGGCGCTGGAAGAGGAGCGTCGCCAGCTCACCCGGCGGCTCGAGGCGGCGCAGGCACGCATCCGCGAGCTCGAGGCCGAGCGCGCGCGCCTTGCACGAGAGGTGGAAGCGCTGGAGGCCCGCCTTCAAGCCCGGCCGGAGGATGGCGAGCTGGCGGCAGCCCGCCGCACGCGGGCCGAGGATCTGGCCAAGGTGGAACAGCAGCTGGCTGCTCTTCGGGATGAGCGCGCGCGGCTGCAGGCGCGGATTGCCGAGCTCGAGCGCGAGGGACAGGCGGCCCAGGCGCGCGTGGCCCAACTCCAACGCGAACTCGAGGCGCTGCGCGGTGAACTCGAGGCCCGCAACCGCGAGATGGCGGCGGCCAGCGAGGCGATAGCCCGTGTGAGCGCGCTCGAACAGGAAGTGGCCCGGCTCCGATCCGAGCTCGAGGCCCGCACCCGCGAGCGCGATGCGCTGGCGCGCGAGCTTGCGCGCGCCCGCGACGAGCTCCAACGGCTTGAACGCGAGCGTGAGCGGCTCAGCGCCGCGCAGGCGGAGGTAGAGGCCGCCCGCAAGCGGGCCGAGGCTCAGGTAGCCGAACTGGAACGGGAGCTGGCCCGGCTGCGGGCGGCCGAGGCCGAGCGCCAGGCCCGGGAAGGGGAACTCGCGCGCCAGCTCCAGCAGGCCCAGGCGGAACGCGAGCGCGCCCGCACGGAGGCGGCGGCCCGGGCGGATGAGCTCGAAGCCGCGCAGAGACGCCTTGCGGAACTCATGGATGAGCGCGAGCGGCTGCGGGGCGAGCGCGAGGCCCTCCAACGGCAGCTTGAAGCGCGCGATCGGGAGCTCGAAGCGCTGCGGGCGGAACTGCAGGCGGCCCGGGCGCAGGCGGAAGGACTTACGGGCAAGCTTGCCACCGCGCGCGAACGCCTGCAGGCGGCAACGGGCCGGGTGGCCGAGCTGGAGCAGGCGCTTGCGGCGGAGCGCGCCGCGCGGACGGCGGCGGAGGCGCGCACGGCGGAGCTGGAACAGGCGCTGGCGGAAGCCCGGAAGGCACGGGCGGAGGCCGGGGCGCGGGTGGTGGAGCTCGAAGGCGAGCTTGCCGACATGCGCGGCGAGCTGGCCGAGCGCACCATGGAGGGACGTGCGCTCGCGCGCACCCTGGAGAAGGCCCGCAAACGGCTGGAGGTCGCGGTGGCGCGGGTGCAGGAGCTGGAACGCGCCCTTGCCGAAGTGGAGCAGGCGCGGGCGGAAGCCGAGGCCCGTGGAAAGGCGCTGGCCGGTGAGAAGGCCGCGCTCGAAGAGCGCCTGGCCGCTCTGGGGGATGAGCTTGCCCAAGCGCGCAAGGCACTCGAACAGGCGCAGGGGCGCATCCGTACGCTGGAGGCGGCGGTGGCTCGGCTGGAAGCGGAGGTGGAACAGCGGGATGTGCGCATCCGCGCGCTCGAGGCGGAGCTCGAGCGTGCCCGCTTTGCGCCGGTGCTGGCGGAACTGCGGCGGCAGGTGAAGCGTTCGGCGGCACTGCCCCGGACCATCGCCGAAGGGTTCGAACGCATCCGCCGCTCGCAGATCGAAGTCACCGCGGCGCTGGCGGCCAATCTCCCGGGGGTGGAGGATGTGGTCCGGCTCGAGCCCGGCCGGCTGGTGCTGCCCACCGACATCCTGTTCCCGGTGGGCAAGGCCGAGCTCACGCCTGAGGCCGAAGCGCGGCTGCGCGCACTAGCGATCCAGCTCCACCGGGCGCTCGAGGCACTGCCACCGGACCTTCCCTGGGTGTTGCGGATCGATGGCCACACCGATGATCTGCCGGTGGTGCGCGGCCGCTATCGCGACAATTGGGAGCTGTCGGCGGCGCGGGCGGCGGCGGTGGCCCGCTTTCTGGTGGCCATGGGGCTGCCGCGGGAGCGGCTGCTGGTGGCGGGCTGGGCCGACAGTCGCCCGCTGGTGCCCAACCGGGACGATGAGAGCCGCGCGCGCAACCGGCGCATCGAGCTGGTGCTCACCGCCGGCTGAGGTCGCGACCGGAGGTCGCAGCCGCCGGCGCGATTGCCCGCGACCTGTGGCCGCATAGTTAGGGCTGCGGGAGCCCGGCGGAGTGCGGCTGGCCATGGCGGCGATTCCCCCCCTCGCGTCCTTCCCGGCCCTCAGATTGCGGCGGCTCAGGCGAACCGACTGGCTGCGGCGGCTGGTGGCCGAGCACCGGCTGGATCCCGCCGATCTCATCCAGCCGCTGTTCGTCTGCGAGGGGCACCGGCGGCGCGAGCCCATTCCCTCGCTGCCGGGGATCCATCGGCTGAGCGTCGATCTGCTGCCGGCGGTGGCCGAGCGCTGCGTCGCGCTGGGCATTCCCGCCGTCGCCCTGTTCCCCGCCACCCCGCCCGAAAGGAAGAGCGAGGCGGCCGAGGAGGCCTGGAACCCCGACAATCTCGTCTGTCGGGCGATCCGCGAGATCAAGCGCCACGTGCCGGAGCTGGGCGTCATCGGCGATGTGGCGCTGGACCCCTACACCACCCATGGCCAGGACGGGCTCGTGCGCGATGGGGTGGTGCTCAATGATGAGACGGTGGCAGCCCTGCAGCGTCAGGCGGTGACGCTGGCGGCCGCCGGCTGCGACATCGTGGCGCCCTCGGACATGATGGACGGACGCATCCGGGCGGTGCGCGAGGCCCTCGACCGGGAAGGCTTCCAGGAGACGGTGGTGCTCTCCTATGCTGCTAAATACGCCTCCGCCTTCTACGGGCCCTTCCGCGAGGCGGTGGGCTCCAAGGCGGCGCTGGGGACGGCCGACAAGAAGACCTATCAGATGTCACCGGCCAATGTGGCCGAGGCGCTGCGCGAGGTGGCGCTGGATGTGGCCGAGGCCGCCGACATGGTGATGGTGAAGCCGGGCCTGCCCTATCTCGATGTGGTGCGGGCGGTGAAGGAGGCCTTCGGCCTGCCCACCCTCGTCTATCACGTCTCCGGCGAGTACGCCATGATCCGGGCGGCGGGCGAGCGTGGCTGGCTCGATGCCGACGCCTGCATGATGGAATGCCTGCTCGCCTTCAAACGGGCCGGGGCCGATGCCATCTTGACCTATGCGGCCATGGAGGTCGCCGGGCGGCTGCGGGACGGCCGCACCGCGGGTGGATGAGGACGGCAGGAGGCCTCGGCGCATGGAGCAACGCGCGGGCGGCAAGGGCGAGCACCTCACCGGTCAGCTGCTGGTGGCCATGCCCCACATGGAGGACCCGCGCTTCCAGCGCTCGGTGGTCTATCTGTGCAGCCATTCGCCCGAGGGGGCGATGGGGCTGATCGTCAACAAGCCCCTGAAGGAGGTGAGTTTCGCCGAGGTAGCCAAGCAGCTCGACATCGTCCCGGAGGTGGAGCTGCCGGTCCATTTCGGCGGTCCGGTGGAAACCGGCCGGGGCTTCGTGCTCCACTCCACCGACGCGGTGGAGGCGGCCAGCCTGGTGATCGACGAGCGCTTCGCCCTCACCGCCACGGTCGACATCCTCAAGGCCATCGCCCGCGGCGAGGGGCCCGGGCGGCGCATCCTGGCGCTGGGCTATGCCGGCTGGGCGCCGGGCCAGCTGGATGCGGAGATCCAGGCCAATGGCTGGCTGGTGGCCCCGGCCGACTATGAGCTGGTGTTCGATCTGCCGGATGCGCGCAAGTGGGATGCGGCCCTCGCCCGCCTCGGCATCGACCCGCGGCTGCTGTCCACCCACATGGGCCGCGCCTGAGGGCCCCACCGGTCAAGCCCAACCGTGCCAGACCCCGGAGCCGGAGGCGCAAACACACCAGATCCCGCAGCCGGAGGCTAGGGGGCGGGCGCATGGCCGCCACCGGCCGGAGCCATGATCGGACCGCGGTTGATGGGGGCGGTGCCAGCCGCCGCGCCGTTCCGCCAAAGTTCGAGTCGGTTCGGCCCGGACAGCCCGGATTGATGCGGCCATGGTCAGGCCTGCCCGCGACGGTCGTCAGGCTTTGACGGGATCACCGTGTGCCATCTGCCCGGCACCCGGCCACACATGGCAGGCTGTCCGCTTCCCGGGAACAGCAGCGGGAGGGCTGGTAGCGGAGGAGGGATTCGAACCCCCGACCCACGGATTATGATTCCGCTGCTCTACCGCTGAGCTACTCCGCCCCAGGCGCCCGTGGATCTAGGAAGGCGGCCGGGTGGCGTCAAGCCGCTCGGGCGGTGGGAGCGAGGCCTCTCAGATCATGTACTGGCCGCCGTTGACGGTGAGGGTGGCGCCGGTGATGAAGCCGGCCTCCTCGCTGACCAGGAACACCACGCAGCGGGCCACCTCCTCCGGCGTACCCAGGCGGCCCACCGGGATCTGGGCGATGATCTGCTGGCGCACGTCCTCGCGCACCGCCATCACCATGTCGGTGGCGATATAGCCGGGGGCGATGGCGTTGACGGTGATGCCCTTCTTCGCGTTCTCCAGCGCCAGCGCCTTGGTGAAGCCGAGCACGCCTGCCTTGGCGGCGGAATAGTTGGTCTGGCCGAACTGGCCCTTCTGGCCGTTGATGGAGGAGATGTTGACGATGCGGCCCCAGCCGCGCGCACGCATGCCCTCGATCACCTGGCGGGTGACATTGAACAGCGAGTCGAGATTGGTGCGGATCACCGCCTGCCACTGTTCGAGGGTCATGCGGTGGAAGGTGGTATCGCGGGTAATGCCGGCATTGTTCACCAGGATGTCGATCGGCCCCACCTCCTGCTCGATGCGGCCGATGGCCTCGCGACAGGAATCGAAATCGGCCACATCGAAGCGGTAGACCGGGATCCCGGTCTCCCGCTGAAACGCCTGCGCCGCCTCCTCATTGCCGTGGTAGTTGGCCACCACCCGATGGCCCGCCTGCTTGAGGGCCCGCGAGATGGCAGCCCCGATCCCGCGGGTGCCGCCGGTCACCAGCGCAACACGAGACATGTTGACCTCCTCTCCCATGGCATCAGGGCGGCCCGAGGGCCGCCCTTTCACCTTACGGACGTTCGACGCACATGGCGATCCCCATGCCCCCGCCGATGCAGAGGGTGGCGAGGCCGCGGCGGGCACCGCGCCGTCGCATTTCATAGAGGAGGGTGGTGAGGATGCGGGCGCCCGAGGCGCCGATGGGGTGACCCAGCGCGATGGCGCCGCCATTGACGTTGACGATCTCGGGATCGAGGCCGAGTTCGCGCACCACCGCCAGCGACTGGGCGGCAAACGCCTCATTGGCCTCCACCAGCTCGAGATCGTCCACCTGCCAGCCGGCCTTCTCCAGCGCCCGGCGGGTGGCCGGCACCGGACCGATGCCCATGATGGCCGGATCCACCCCCGCCACCGCCGAGGCGACGATCTCGGCCAGGGGCTCGAGGCCGCGGCGCTCAGCCTCGCGGGCGCTCATGACCACCACCGCCGCGGCGCCGTCATTGATGCCGCTGGCGTTGCCGGCCGTCACCGTGCCGTCGGGCTTAAAGGCCGGCCGCAGCTTGGCGAGCTGCTCGAGGGTGGTGCCAAAACGCGGATGTTCATCCTGGTCCACCACCGTCTCGCCCTTGCGGGTACGGACCGTCACCGGAACGATCTCGTCCTTGAACTTGCCCGCCTTGATGGCGGCCTCGGCGCGGTTCTGGGAGGTGCAGGCGAAGCGGTCCTGATCCTCGCGGGTGATCTGGTAGCGCTCGGCCAGGTTCTCGGCGGTGATCCCCATGTGATAGCCGTGGAAGGCGTCGATCAGCCCGTCCACCAGCATGGTGTCGATGAGCTCGAGGCCGCCCATCTTGACGCCATTGCGCAGATGCTGGGCATGGGGGGCGCGGCTCATGCTCTCCTGGCCGCCGGCCACCACGATGGCGGCATCGCCATTCTCCACCGCCTGGGCAGCCAGCGCCACCGCCTTGAGGCCCGAGCCGCACATGATGTTGACGTTGTAGGCGGGCACCTCCACCGGGATGCCGGCGTGTACCGCCGCCTGGCGGGCCGGATTCTGGCCCTGGGCGGCGGTCAGGATCTGGCCGACGATCACCTCTGAAACCTCGGCGGGTGCGAGGCCGGCGCGCTCGAGGGCGGCGCGGATGGCCGTCTTGCCGAGCTCATGGGCCGGCAGGCTCGCAAGCCCACCATTGAAGGCGCCGATGGGCGTGCGTGCCGCCGCCACGATCACCGCTCGATCCGGCATGCTGGCTGTCCTCCCCGGTTGCTGGACGGTGCCGGAGGCGGCCGGGACGACCGCCCCTCGTCCGACGATATAGGTGGCGTGCCCGGCGCGACCGCGGCGGGGGGCGTGCTGCAGTGCAGCAATTCGTCGCACGGGCTGTGGAGACGTGGTCGGGCCAAGAGAAGTGCATCCGAGTATGTGTGAAGGCGGAACGCCCGCTCGCGCCCCTTGCGCTAACGCTTTTTTTACGAGTCGTGCCTAGGGTCGGGGGTGTCGGCAGCCACCAACTGGGAGATCGGCCATGCGACACCTCCGTGCTCTCTGGCAGGACGATTCGGGTGCGACCGCGATCGAGTACGGCCTCATCGCCGCGCTGGTCGCGGTCGCCATCATCGGCGTCCTCGGCACCCTCGGCGGCAATCTCACCGACACCTTCCAGAATGTCGCCGATACGCTCGACAATGCCGCGTCGTCCAACAACTGACGCCGCCTTCGTGCGCGGGTGGACGGCGGCCGCAAGGCCGCCGTCTGCGCTGATACCGGGAGGAGGGCGTGAGTCTCCTGGCCTGGCTCGCCCTGCCGCTGGTGACCGCGCTGGTCTTTGCGGCGCTTGAGGATCTGCGGCAGCGGCGCATTCCCAATGGCGCGGTGCTGGTGGCGGCCTTCGCCGGCCTTGCCTGGCGTCTTGCCGGCGGGGCGGATTTGGGCGAGCTTCTGGGGACGCTGGCGGCGGCGCTGGGTGTCTTCTTTATGGGCTTTCTGCTCTGGCGCGGGGGCTTTCTCGGGGGTGGCGATGTCAAGCTCATGACCGCCGCGGCCCTCGCCCTGCCGCCCCGTGGAGTGGTGGATTTCCTCCTGTTCACGGCGCTGGCGGGCGGCTTTCTGGCCCTGGGACAGATGCTCTGGGCGCGGCTCGGATCGACCGCGCTCGGCGCGCTGTTCGCCCATGGCCGCGGCGGGTCGGGGCTGGCGACGTTAACCGGATGTTCAGGAACGGGTGCTAGCGTTCCCTATGGCGTAGCCATCACGCTCGGGGCCCTGGGGGCCCTCCTCGGCGGATGGTCTGGGGGATGACCGGCCCATGCGACGGATCTTGGTGCTGCTGTTGGCCCTCGCCAGTGCGGTGGTGACCGCCGTCTATGTCCGCAGCTGGATCGAGCGGCAGAGCCGGCCGCCGGCGGTGGAGGCGGCTCCGCCCGAGCCGGAGGTGCGGCGCGAGGTGCTGGTGGCGGCACGGGCGCTGACGCCGGGCACGCTGCTGCGGGCCGGGGATCTGGCCTGGCGCCCCTGGCCCGAAGAGGCGTTGGCCGAGGGCATGTGGGTCGACCGCGAGGTACCGCTCGAGGAGCTGGTGGGGGCGGTGGTGCGCCGGGCGTTGCCGGCGGGCGTGCCGCTCATGAGGGCGGATGTGGTGCAGCCGGGTGAGCGCGGCTTTCTCGCCGCGGTGCTGCGTCCCGGCTTTCTCGGGCTCACCATCCCGGTGGACGAGGCCTTCGCCGAGGCCGGCGTGGTCTACCCCGGCGACCGCGTCGATGTGCTCCTGAGTCAGGTGGTGGAGCGCGGAGCCGAGCCGGCGGTGGAGACACTCGTGCGGGACGTGCGGGTGGTGGCCATCGGCGGCCGGCTGGCGCCGGCCGGCGAGGAGGGGGCGGAGCTCCCGCGTCGGCGCCGCACCGCCACCCTTGAGCTGCGGCCGGAGGATGCCCGGCGGGTGGCGCTGGCGCTGGATCTCGGCCGGGTGGTGCTGGCCCTGCGGCCGCTGGCGCGGGAGGTGGGCGGGGACACCGAAAGCGGGCCGGAGCGCCCCTTGTGGGCGAGTGAGGTGAGCCGCGCGCGCAAGCGCGCGCGCACCATTGTGGTCTACCGTGGCGCCGAGGAAACCGTCCGGCCCTTTGGGGTCGCCGGGCCGCCGGATGCGGAGGGCGCGGCCGAGGATCCCGGGAGCGAAGGGGAGGCAGGGCAATGATGGAGATCCGGCGAGTGCTCCTGCTTCTTGTGGGCATGTGGCTTGCCTTGGGGCTTCCGGCCGGTGGCGCCGGAGCCGGGGTGGTGGAGCTTGGCCCGCGGCGCACCGTTTCGCTGGAAGTGGGCGAGGGGCGGCTGTTGCGGCTCGGCGCCCCCACCACCGCCGTGTTCGTGGCGGCACCGGCGGTAGCGGACGTCCAGGTGCAGGCGCCGGACCTGGTGTGGGTCTACGGGCGCCGGGCCGGTACCACCACCCTCTATGCCGTGGGCGAAGAGCAACGGCCGTTGCTCGAGGCCCGCATCGAGGTGCGCCATGCTCTTGGGCGCCTGCAGGCGCTCCTGCGCCGCATCGCGCCGGAGGCGCCCCTTCGGGTCGAGTCCTTCCCCGGCGGGCTTCTGGTGGAGGGCCAGGTGCGCGATCCGGCCACCGCTGCGGATGTGGGCGATCTCGTACGTCGCTTCCTCGGTGAGGGGGAGAAGCTGATTGCGCGGGTGCGCGTCAGCCGCCCCACCCAGGTGACCCTGCGGGTGCGGGTGGCCGAAGTCTCACGCGAGGTCCTGCAGATCCTGGGGGTCAACTGGAATGTGGTGGCGACTCCGGGGGATACGGTCTTTTCTCTCGCCACCGGGCGCCCCCTCGGAACCGGCGCTGCTCTCTCGCGACTGGTGGGAGATGCCGGCGCCGCCGGTCTGCTGTCGGGCGGAGTTCGCAACGGCGATCTCGACCTCGCCGGGGTGCTGGATGCGCTGGCGCGCGAGGGGCTGGTGTCGATGCTGGCGGAACCGACCCTCACCGCCCGCTCGGGGGAGACGGCGGCGTTCCTCGCCGGCGGCGAGTTCCCGGTACCGGTGGGGGTCGACAATGGCGACATCAGCATCGAATTCAGAGAATTCGGCGTACGTCTGGCCTTCACACCCACGGTGCTGGATGATCGCCGCATCAGCCTCCGGGTGCGGCCCGAAGTGAGCGAGCTCACCGATACCGGCGCCATCCGCCTGCAGAACATCGCCGTGCCGGCGTTGGCCACCCGCAAGGCCGAGACCACCGTGGAACTCGCGAGCGGCCAGAGCCTCGCCATCGGCGGGCTGATCTCGCGCAGCACCCGCAGTCAGTTCGAGAAGTTCCCGGGTCTCGGCGACCTGCCGGTGCTGGGGGCACTCTTCCGCTCCACCCGCTTTCAGCGCAATGAGAGCGAACTCTTGATTGTGGTCACGCCCTATCTGGTCCGGCCGACGACGCCGCAGCGCTTGTCGCTGCCACAGGAGCGACTGCGCCCCCAGGACGGCTTTCTGGCGCTCTTGCGCGGGCGGATCGAGGCGCCGGTACAGGATCTGCCGACGGCCGAGCGGCCACGCGCACTGCACGGCCGCTACGGCTTCGCCTGGGAATGACCGGAGGATAGGCCATGGCAGGGCCCACCTCGAGGGGATGGTGGTTGCGCGGTGGGCGAAGGTCCTTTGCCGCCGCAATTCTGCTCCTCCTTGCCGGCTGCGCCGCGGCTCCCCCACCGCCCAACGAGATCGCGGATCTCCCCGAGCTGCGGCCGGAACCGGTGGTGGTCCGCCACGTGGTGCGCTTTGCCACCGACTCGGACCGGCTCACGGCCGGCGAGCGGACAGCGCTTAAGGCCTTCCTCGAGGGGTTGGGGTCGGTCGAACCACCGCTTGTGATACTCCATGGCGGTGCCGATCCCCGTGCCGGGCGCACCTACAACGACGACCTCGCAGCCCGTCGTGCCCGCACGGTGGCGGCCTTCCTCCGCCAGAGCGGCTGGTCGCGGGTGGAGGTCGCTTCCCGCGCCTTGGGGGAAGCAGCCGCCCGGCAGTCGCCAGCTGCCTGGAAGGACGACCGGCGGGTGGAGGTGGTGGCGGTGGTGGTCCGGCCCACGGTGGTGGGCTGCGAGCTGCCGCCGGCACGGGGCGGTGCGCATCTCGGCTGTGCGGTCCAGCGGGCGCTTGCGGCAAGTCTCGCCGCTCCCGCCGATCTGTGGCGTCCGCAGACACTCGGCCCGAGCTCGGGGGTCCGCGAGGCGCTTGCCGTGGAGCGCTATCGCCGGGGTGAGCTGCCCCCGCTGTCGCAACCGGAGAAGACGCCGTGAGCAGCCCCGCCGTTGCCACGCCCGCAGAACAGCCAGGCGTCGATACGCGTCCGGCGCTGGTGGCCTTCGTCGCCCATGAGGAAACCCGCACCATGGTGGAGAAGGCCGCCGCGGAGCTGCGGCTCGATCCCTGCCAGGTGGTGCGCGGCACCGTCGAGGATGCGATCCGCACCTTCGGCGTGGCCCGCTCGCCCCGTCTGCTGGTGGTGGATCTCGGGGAGACGGACACGCCGCTGGATCGGATCGACGAGCTGGCCGATGTCTGCGAGCCGGGCACCTCGGTGGTGGTGCTGGGCCGGGCCAACGACGTGGGGCTGTTCCGCGAGCTCCTGCGCCGAGGCGTGCGCGACTATCTGGTGGTGCCCGTACCCTGGCAGATCCTGCTGCGCTCCCTTGCCGATGCCATGGACGAGGATCGCGCCCGCGCCCGCGGGGCCCGTGGCGGCCGTACGGTGCTGGTGTTCGGGGCCCGCGGCGGCGTGGGCGTGACCCGCATCGCCTGTCTTCTGGCCCACCGGCTGGTGGCCACCCGCCGTCGCCGCGTGGCCCTGTTCGATCTCGACCCTACCTTCGGCGAGCTCGCCCTCGCGTTCGACCTTGACCCCTCGCCGGCCCTGCGAGAGGCCCTCGAGGATCCCGCCCGGGCGGATGAACTGTGGATCGAGCGGGCCGGCCGCAATGTGGACGAGACCCTCTGGATCTTCGCCGCCGAGGAGCCGCTGGATGCCTGGCCTCCTTCCCCTGCCCCAGCGCTGCCGGTGGTGGCGGAAGTGCTGCGGCGCCGGTTCCACTATGTGCTGTTCGACTGCCCCCACGGTTCGGTGGATGTGCTCACGGCGGCGCTGGAGCAGAGCGACCTGGCGTTCCTCGTGAGCGAGCCCACCCTGGCCGGCATTCGTGATGTGCTGCGCATGCTGCGCTATGCCTCCGAGGCCAATCCTTCCTGCCATGTGCATCTCGTGCTCAACCGGGTGGGTCTGTTCCGGCGCGGCGAGATTCCGAAGGCGGACTTCGCCAAGGCGGTGGGGCGGGATGTGGACTTCGCCCTGCCCGCCGATCCCGCCATCCTCGAGGCCACCAACAACGGCCGGCCGCCCCAGCGTCTCGCCCGCGCCACCGCCCGCATCCTCGATGCCATGGTGGAACGGTTCGCCGGGGCCACCTCCAACCGCGGATGGCTGGCGCGGTTGACGTTGCCCGTTTGGGACCGACGGGCGGGCTGATTCCATGTTCGGCCGCCGGCGCATATCCCCCGATCCGCCCGCACCCCCGGAGCCCGCCCGCGCGGCGGCCGCCCCTGAAGCCGCCGTGGCACCGGCATCACGCGTGCCTCCCGGTCCGCGCACCGGCAAGGGAC
>WFXL01000106.1 GCA_015490605.1 Rhodospirillales bacterium | reverse complement strand
CCCGCAACAGCACCAGCAGCAGCGCCAAGAGAAAGCCGGCAAGACCCAGGAGCGGCCCGCTCAAGAGGGCGCCTCCCGCGCCCGCCCCCATCCCGCAAGCTCCAGCACCACCGCGAGGGCGGCGAGGGCGAAACCGGCAAGGAAGGGCCACCAGTACCACGCCATGGGCAGCTGGAGGGTGACCGACCGGTCGCCCATGAGCCGCACCATGGCGAGCTGGTCGAGGCCGTAGCGCAGCACCAGCAGCAGGAACACAAGCGAGGCCAGCCGTGCGAAGAGTTCCAGCAGGCGGCGCGGCAGCGGCGGCAGGCGGGCATGCAGCAGGTCCACCGCCACATGCCCCTCCACCAGAAAGGCATAGGGGATGGCGAAGGCGGCGGTGGCCACCACCCCGAGCTGGACCAGATCCACCGCCCCCACCAGCCCCCAGCCGGGGGCCGTGCCCAAAGCCAGCCCCCAGAGCCGGGCCGCACCCCGAAGGGCGATGTCCACCAGGGTGATCAGGGCGGCGAAGGCGAGCGGCAGGGCCGCAAGCCAGGCGAGAAGCAGCCTCAGCCGTGCCCGCCAGCGCGCCATCGCCGCACCCCCGGCTCCCATTCAGCCCTCAAGACGCGCCACCTCCCGCTGCATGGCGGCGTAGATCTCGCGGGCCTCGGCCACGCCCTCCTTCTCGAGGCCGTCGAGATAGGCCTCGATCATGGGCGCCAGCGCCTCGCGCCAGCGCGCCCGCTCCTCGTCCGACAGGCGGGTGATGACATTGCCGCGGCGCACCGCCTCCTCATAGCCCGGCCGGTCCCAGGCATTCCACCAAGGGCCGAACTTGGGGATCAGCGCATCGCCGGAGATGGCATCCACCGCTCCACGGATGTCGTCGGGGAGCCCCTCATAGCGCCGCCGGTTCATGACGAAATAGAAGGAGACGGTGTAGGTGCGGGCATCGAGATGATAGCGGATGAGCTCTGCCAGGCGGAAGCTCTTGATCGGGTCCCACGGCATGATGAGCCCGTCGATCACCCCCTTCTGGAGGTTCTCATAGATCTGCGACGGCGGCAGTCCCACCGGAATCGCGCCAAGGTACTCGAGCATCATCTTGGTGGCGGTGCTGGGCACCCGCAGCCGCAGTCCCCGCAGGTCCTCCATGGTACGTACCTGGCGGTCGCGGGTGTGGATCAGGCCGGCATTGTGGGCGTGCAGCGCCAGCACCTTCACCCCGGGATGCTCCTGTTCGAGATATTGCGGGAACAGCGCCCAGAGGGTGCGGGTGGCAGCATCCGCCGTCTGCACCAGGAAGGGCAGTTCGATGATGGAGGTACGCGGGAAACGACCGCCGGGGATGCCGCGCAGACCGTGGGCGATGTCCACCACCCCGGCAACGCATTGGTCGTATTGCTTGGCCACATTGCCCAGGGGCGTGCCGCCGGGGAAGATGGTAACCTTGACCGCCCCGTCGGTGCGCCGTTCGAGCTCGCGCGCCCAGGGCTCCATGAAGTCCACATGCATGCCGTGGGTGGGCGGCAGGAAATGGCTGAGCTTGAGCTCCACCGCCGCGTGCGCCCGTTTCGGCCAGGGAAAGCCCACAGCAGCCGTGCCGGCGGCCACCGCGCCGGCGGCGAGAAAGCGGCGTCGTCGCATGGCCCGTGCCTCCCCTCAACGGGTTCGGCGGCAGACTATTGAGCCCTCAAAGGCAATGCAAGCGCAGCCGCCAGGGAACACTGTGGGCTCGGGCGAGGGCCTCTGCCGCGACCCGCGCGGATGCCGCCTGGAGCGGGGTGCCCGCAGCCGCCGGAGTGGCGTCAGCGGATCGCCTCGAGGATGCTCACATAGGAGGCGACGCAGGCGCCCCCCATGTTGTAGAGACCGCCCAGGGCGGCGTCCTTCACCTGCATCTCGCCGGCCTCGCCGCGCACCTGCATGGCCACCAGCGCATGCATCGACACGCCGGTAGCGCCGATGGGATGGCCCTTGGCCTTGAGCCCGCCCGAGGGGTTCACCGGCAGCCGCCCATCCTTCTCGGTCCAGCCCTCGAGAATCGCCCGCGCCCCCTGGCCCCGCGGGGTAAGCCCCATGGCCTCATATTCGATCAGCTCGGCGATGGTAAAACAATCGTGGGTCTCCACCAGGTCGAGGTCAAAGGGCGAGTCCAGCCGGGCCTGCTGCAGCGCCTTCTTCCACGCCACCTCGCAGCCCTCGAAGGCGACCACATCACGCCGGCTCATGGGCAGGAAGTCGTTGACATGGACCGCCGCGCGGAAGGCCACTGCCCGCGGCATGGCCAGCGCGGTCTCCACATCGGCCAGCACCAGCGCCGCCGCGCCATCGGAGACCAGCGAACAGTCGGTGCGCTTGAGCGGCGCCACCACGATGGGGTTCTTGTCCGAAGGCTCACGGCAGAACTCCACCGAAAGCTCCTTGCGCATCTGCGCCCAGGGGTTGGCACAGCCGTTGCGGTGGTTCTTGGCGGCGATACGGGCCATGGCTTCGCCCTGGTCGCCGTAGCGCTGGAAGTAGAGCTGGGCGATCTTGGCGAAGACGCCGACGAAGCCACCCTCGATCTCGCCCTCCTCGCGCAGATAGGCGGCCTTGCGCAGCACCTTGGCGATCTCTGGCCCCGGCAGGGCGGTCATCTTCTCCACCCCCACCACCAGCACAAAGCGCGCCCGCTTCGCTTCGATGGCGCGAATGCCCTGATAGACCGCCGCCGAGCCGGTGGCGCAGGCATTCTCCACCCGGGTGGCGGGCTTGAAGCGCAGCCGCTCATCGGCCTGGAGCACGAGGGAGCTGGTGAACTCCTGTTGGCCGAAGCCGCCGTTGAAATGGCCGAGGACGATCTCGTCCACCTCCTCCGGCCCGATGCCGGCATGAGCGAGCGCGCCCACCGCCGCCTCCACCACCAGCTCCTCCACCTCGAGGTGCTCGTGCTTGCCGAACGGCAGATGGTGCCAGCCGACGATGCAGGCGGTCATGACGGTTCTCCTCAGGTGCGCGGGGTGGCCCCCGGATGCCTCCCGCCGCGCATCTAGTCCGCCGGCAGGTCAGCCGCAAGCGCCGCGCGCGACCGTTGACCCGGCGGGCCGGCGTCCTATGGCTTGCGACATGCCGCGACCGCCGCATGGACCCTCACGACGACGCCGACGCCGGGCGTAAGCCGCGCCCGCGCCGCCGACCGTCCGTCGTCCCGCAAGCCACGGTGTCGTCATGTGCCACATCCGCCCGGAGCGGCCCGCGGATCTCCCCGCCGTCGAGGCCCTGTTCGACCGGACCTTCGGCCCCGATCGCCGGCGCAAGACCTCCTATCGCTACCGTGACGGCCTGCCGCCGCTTAAGGACCTGTGTTTCGTGGCCGAGCGGGGCGGGCGGCTCGTGGGCGCGGTGCGCTTCTGGCCGGTGCGGCTTGATCGGCGGCCGGCGCTGCTCCTGGGGCCGCTTGCCATCCTGCCGGAGCTGCACGGCCAGGGGATCGGCCGCCGGCTGGTGCGCCACGCCCTTGTGTGCGCGCGCGAACAGGGCTGGCGACTGGTGTTCCTGGTGGGCGATCCGCCCTATTACCGCCGCTTCGGTTTTCGCCCAGTACCCCCCGGGATCATCATGCCGGGGGAGGACCCGGCGCGGCTCTTATGGCGGCGTCTGGGGCCGGGCGGCATGCCCCGCCGTGGGGTGGTGCGGCGGGCCGATGGCCGGCTGCCGGCGCTGGCCTGCACCAGCCAGGAGCCGCGGATGGCGGCTGGAGGTGCGCCATGAGGCCGCGGCTGTGGCTGCTGCTGGCCGACAAGCTGGGCGACAATGCCCAGGTGCTGACGCTTGCCGCTGCCGCCGGCCTGCCCCACGAGGTCCGCCGCCTCGCCATGAAACCCCGCTGGGTCCACGGCAAGCCGCCACTCACCCCGGGGATCGACCATCTCGATCCGGCGCGCTCGGACCCGCTCACGCCCCCCTGGCCGGACGTGGTGCTCACCATGGGCCGGCGGCTTGCGCGGGTGGCGCTGTGGATCCGGGCGCAGAGCGGCGGCCGCACCCGGCTCGCCCTCATCGGCCGCCCGCGACGGGGGCTGGAGACCTTCGACCTGGTGGTGGTCCCACCCCAGTATCGCGTGCCCGAGGCGCCGCGGCTGGTGCGGCTGGAACTGCCGCTGCTGCAGGTGGACCGCGAACGGCTGGAGGCGGCGCGCCGGCGTTGGCAGGCGGTGATGGCGCCGCTGCCGCGGCCGCTGACGGCGGTGCTGGTGGGCGGGGCCACCCGCCCCTTCCGTTTCGGCGCGCTCGAGGCGCGCCAACTGGCCGCCGATCTCCTGGCGCTGCGCCGGCGTGAGGGCGGCAGCCTCTATCTCACCACCAGCCGGCGCACCGGTGCTGAGGCCGAGGCGGCGCTGGTGGCGGCGCTCGAGGGGCAGGCGGTGATCCACCGCTTCCGCCAGAGCGGCGGCGACAACCCCTATCTCGGCCTTCTGGCCCACGCCGATCGCTTTGTGGTCACCGGTGATTCCGTCTCCATGATGGTGGAGGTGGTACGCCTCGGCCGGCCGCTTGCCATCTGGCCGCTGCCGCGGCGGCGCGATCCCCTCACCCTCGCCGAGGAGCTGTGGCGGCGGCTGCGGGATCCCGCCGGCCCGTGGCCGGCCCTGGCACGGCTGCTGCTGCGCCATACCCCGATCTCGCCGCCCCGTGACCTCGAGGCCTTCTGGCGCTACCTTCGCGCCCGCGGCCTCGCGGTGCGCTTCGGCGAACCCTTCCGGCCGGCGCCGCCGGCGGCGGGCGAGGCCGATCTGCGGCGGGCGGCGGCGGCCCTGCGGCGACTCGCCGCGCAGGCGGCGGAGACGGGATCGAGCGATGCACCGGCGGTGCAAGCGTGATAGACGGGGACGACGGCGCTAGGCCTGCCGTCGGTGGGAGCCATGAAGCTGTTTCAGTTCTACGTGCCGCCCGATCGCATCCTGCGCGAGCTGGTGGTGCGGGCCACCTTCTTCCTGCCTTATGAGACCCGCCGGCGGATCGAACGGCTCCACCGCGGCTGGGAAGAATACCGCCGGCTGCGGCGCGCCGATGCGGTGGTGGTGTCCTATGGCAAGAGCGGCCGCACCTGGCTGCGGATGCTGCTCTCGCGCTGGTTCCAGCTGCGCTACGGGCTGCCACCGCAGGCGCTGCTGGGATTCGACAACTTCCACCGGGCCGACCCGCGCATCCCCAAGATCTTCTTCACCCACGACAACTATCTGCGCGACTGGACCGGCCACCGGGATGACCGGCGCGACTTCTATGACCGCCGCACGGTGCTGCTGGTGCGCGATCCGCGCGATGTGGCCGTCTCGCAGTTCTTCCAGTGGAAGTACCGCATGCGGCCGGCCAAGAAGCGGCTCAACCGCTACCCCCTCGAGGAGGTGGACCTGTGGACCTTCGTCATGGGTCCCGCCGGCCTGCCGCGGGTGGTGGACTTCCTCAACGCCTGGGCGCGGGAACTGCCGCGCATGCGCGAACTGCTGCTGCTGCGCTATGAGGACATGCGCGCCGATACCGCCGGCGAGCTTGCGCGGGTGCTCACCTTCCTCGGCCAGCGGCCGACGCCGGAGGAGCTTGCCGACTGCGTCGCCTTCGCCAGCGTGGAGAACATGCGCCGGCTCGAGGAGAGCCGCACCTTCCGCCTGGCCGGCACGCGGCTGGTCCCGGGCCAGCGGGGCAATCCCGACTCCTACAAGGTGCGGCGCGCCAAGGTGGGCGGCTGGCGCGACTATTTCGACGATGCCCAGATCCGGACCATCGACGCCTATGTGACCGAGCGGCTCGACCCCGTCTTCGGCTACGGGGCGGCGGGCGTACCCACGGAAGCGGCGGTGCGGTCGGCGGAGGCCGCCGTGGTGACAACCGATCGGAGCGGAGGTGACGGCCGATGAAGCCCAAGGTGTTCGTCCACACCAACCACAAGCAGATGGTCGGAGCGCTGGTCTCGGCCTATTCCATGAAGCGCCAGAGCGCCCACCCCGAGGCCTTCGAGGTGGAACTCATCGAACACCGCAACTGGCGGCACATGTTCGATAAGTACGAGGGCCGGGAGTATCTGCGCGACAACACCACCCGCCGGTGGCTCAACGACGACCTCCAGTCCTTCACCCCGCTGCGCTTCGCGCCGCCGCAGCTGATGAACTACCAGGGCCGGGCAGTGGTGGTGGACCCCGACGTGTTCGCCGTGGGCGACGTGTGGGAACTCCTCTCCAAGGACATGGAGGGCAAGGCCATCTGGTGCTGCACCCGCGGCAAGGGCCCGCGCAACCATCCCGCCAGCTCGGTCATGCTGCTGGATTGCAGCAAACTGACCCACTGGAAGCTGGAGGAGGACTTCGACAAGCTCTTCCGCGGTGAGCGTGAATACAAGACCTGGATGAACCTCGGCTACGAGGATCCGGCCACCATCGGCATCCTGCCACCCGAGTGGAACCACTTCGACATCCTCAATGAGAAAACTAAACTCATCCACAATACCAAACGCCGCACCCAGCCGTGGAAGACCGGCCTGCCGGTGGACTTCATCCCATCGGAGAACAATCCCTACAGCCCCTTCGCCTGGCTCATGTTCGTGCGGCGCAAGCTGTTCGGTGAATATGCCTTCCTCGGCCACTACAAGCCCCATCCCGACAAGCGTCAGGAGGATCTCTTCTTCGGCTATCTCAAGGAGTGCGTCGAGCAGGGCATCGTCAGCGAGGAGCTGCTGCAGGAGGCCATGCGCAACAACTGGGTGCGCCACGACGCCTATGAGGTGTTGGCCAAGGTGCCGCCGGTGGACGAGACCCTCGCGGCGGTGCGGGCGCGGGCACTGCCGCAGGCAGCCTGAGCACTTCCCGGCCGGCGCCGGCGCGCCGGCCACCCGCTTGTGCACTGCAGCGCGGCGCAACGTCACCGCGCGGTAGACAGCATGCCTGTGGGCGGCTAGACGGTGCTGCGGCCTCGCGCAGCCGCCCGCGGGCCTTTGATTCGTGCATTCCTGGAGACATCGTTCCGGTTCGGTCGACCCGACCTCAGAGGGGGGTGGAGACACATGTCCGGTCTCGAATGGACGCTGTACGTGCTGGTGCTGCTCTGCGGCATCGCCGGCATCGCCTATGGCGTCGCGACCCGCAATGCGGTGCTGGCGCTGCCGGCCGGCACCGAACGCATGCAGGAGATCGCGGCCGCCATCCAGGAGGGGGCCCGCGCCTACCTCAACCGCCAGTACATGACCATCGCCGTGGTCGGCTTCGTCATCTTCCTGCTGCTGACCTTCTTTCTCGGCATCTGGGTGGGCCTCGGCTACCTCATCGGCGCCATCTGCTCCGGCGCGGCCGGTTACATCGGCATGAACACCTCGGTGCAGGCCAATGTCCGCACCGCCGCCGCGGCCGCCGACAAGGGGCTCGAGGGGGCGCTGGATGTCGCCTTCAAGGCCGGCGCCATCACCGGCATGCTGGTGGTCTCCCTGGGTCTGCTGGGACTCGCCGGCTATTTCGGCCTGCTGCTGCTGGTGGGGGTGGCCGAGCGTACCCTGCTGGAAGCGCTGGTGGGCCTTTCTTTTGGCGCCTCGCTGATCTCCATCTTCGCCCGTCTCGGCGGCGGCATCTTCACCAAGGGCGCCGATGTGGGCGCCGATCTCGTGGGCAAGATCGAGGCCGGCATCCCCGAGGATGACCCGCGCAACCCGGCGGTGATCGCCGACAATGTGGGCGACAATGTCGGCGACTGCGCCGGCATGGCGGCGGACCTGTTCGAGACCTATGTGGTGACCATGTCCGCCACCATGCTTCTGGGGGCGATCTTCTTCACCGGCGAACAGAAATGGGCGCTGATGGTCTATCCGCTCGTGGTGGGTGGCGTGTGTCTGCTGGGCTCCATCGCGGGCACCTTCTTCGTCAAGCTCGGCCCCTCGCGCAACATCATGGCGGCCCTCTACAAGGGCTTCTGGGCAGCCGCCGCCATCTCCGCCCTGCTGCTGATCCCCGCCACCTGGCTGGTGCTGGGCTTCGGTGATCCCACCTATCAGGGCATGGTGGCGGGCCAGCCGGTGGGCCCCGCCTTCACCGGGACCAATGTGTTCGTCTCGGCGCTTTTGGGCATCATCATCACCGGCCTGATCATGTGGATCACCGACTACTACACCGGCACGGGCCACCGGCCGGTGCAGCTCATCGCCAAGGCCTCCACCACCGGCCATGCCACCAACATCATCCAGGGGCTGGCGGTTTCCATGGAGGCCACCGCCCTGCCGGTGATCGTGATCGTGGCCGGCATCCTCATCGCCTATCTCAATGCCGGCATTTACGGCATCGCCGTGGCCGCCGCCACCCAGCTGGCGCTCACCGGCGTGGTGGTGACCCTCGACGCTTACGGCCCCGTCACCGACAATGCCGGCGGCATCGCCGAGATGTCGGGCCTGCCGGACTCGGTGCGGGAGGTCACCGACGCCCTCGATGCGGTGGGCAACACCACCAAGGCGGTCACCAAGGGTTACGCCATCGCCTCCGCCGGGCTCGCCGCGATCGTGCTGTTCGTCGCCTATGTCAACGACCTGCAGCACTTCTTCCCCAATCTCAATGTCCGCTTCTCCCTCGATGATCCCTTCGTGGTGGTGGGGCTGTTCATCGGCGGGCTGCTGCCCTTCCTCTTCGCCTCCATGGCGATGCTGGCGGTGGGCCGCTCGGCCAGCGCCATCGTCGAGGAGGTGCGCCGGCAGTTCCGCGAGAAGCCCGGGATCATGGAGGGCACCGAGAAGCCCGACTACGGCCGGGCGGTGGACATGCTCACCAAGGCCGGCATCAAGGAGATGATCCTGCCGTCGCTGCTGCCGGTGCTGGCGCCCATCGTGGTCTATTTCGTGGTGGATGCCGTCGCCGGCCAGGCGGCCGCCTTCACCACCGTGGGCGCGCTGCTGCTGGGCACCATCGTCACCGGCCTGTTCCTCGCCATCGCCATGACCTCGGGCGGCGGCGCCTGGGACAACGCCAAGAAGTACATCGAGGACGGCAACTATGGCGGTAAGGGCTCCGATGCCCACAAGGCCGCCGTCACCGGCGACACGGTGGGCGACCCGTACAAGGACACCGCGGGTCCGGCCATCAACCCGATGATCAAGGTCACCAACATCGTCGCCCTGCTGCTGCTGGCCGGCCTTGCCGCCGTCGCCGGCCCCAGCTGAGCCGGCAACATCCCCGCTTCTCCAGACGGCCCGGCCCCTCGGCCGGGCCGTTCGCCTTTCCGGCCTTGCCGCATCCTGCCAGCACCCGCATCTTGCGCTTATCGCGCAAGACCCGCAGGCCCTTGGTGCGTGGGAGGAGCCCGGTGCCGCTTGCCCCCTTCGTCCACCTCCGCGTCCGCTCCTGCTACTCGCTGCTGGCCAGCACCGTGCGCCACGAGGAGCTGGTGGCGGCCTGCCGCCAGCACCGCATGCCGGCAGTGGCTGTCACCGACGAAGCCAACCTCTTCGGCGTCATGCCCTTCTGCGCAGCCGCCATGGCCGCCGGCATCCAGCCCATCGTCGGCCTGCTGCTGCCGCTGCGGCTGGCGGGGACCGGCGCGCGCACCCGACGCCAGGGCCAGGTTGAGGTGGCGTCGCTGCCGCTGCTGGCGCAGAACGAGGAGGGCTATGCCCATCTGCTGGCGCTCGCGAGCGCCTGCCACTTCGACCATCCCGAGGATGAGCCGGGTGTCACCCTCGAACGGCTCGAGGCCCATGCCGGCGGGCTCATCGCCCTTACGGGCGGCGCCTTCGGCCCCCTGGGGCGGCTTCTGCTCGCGGGCGCGCGGGCCGAGGCCGAAGATCTTCTCGCGCGGCTCATGCGCGCCTTTCCCGGGCGGCTCTATGTGGAGCTCCAGCGCCACGGCTTTCCCGAGGAGGCCCGCACCGAGGAGACCTTCCTGGCATGGGCGTGGGCCCATGAGCTGCCGCTGGTGGCCACGCAGGATGTGCGCTTCGTCGCGCCGGACATGCACGGCCCCACCGAGGCGCTCCTGTGCATCGCCGCCGGCACCACCCTGGATGAGGAGGAGCGGCCGCGGCTTTCGCCCGAACAGCGCCTCAAGAGCCCCGAGGAGATGGTGGAGCTGTTCGCCGATCTGCCGGAGGCGGTGGCCAACACGCTGGTGATCGCCCGCCGCTGTGCGGTGGCGGCGCCAAGCCGCCGCCCGATCCTGCCCCACTTCGCTACCGAGGGCGGGCGCAGCGAGGCGGAGGAGCTTCGGGTGCGCGCCCGGGAAGGGCTCGAGGTGCGGTTGCGGGATCACGTGTTTCCCCGCTTTCCGGCCGACCAGCACGAGGCCCGCCGGCGCGAATACCGCGAGCGCCTCGAGTATGAGCTCGACGTGATCGAGCAGATGGGCTTTCCGGGCTATTTCCTGATCGTCGCCGACTTCATCCGCTGGGCCAAGGACCATGGCATTCCCGTGGGCCCCGGCCGTGGCTCCGGTGCCGGCTCGCTGGTGGCGTGGGCGCTGGGGATCACCGATCTCGACCCGATCCGCTGGGGGCTGCTGTTCGAGCGCTTCCTCAACCCCGAGCGGGTGTCGATGCCGGACTTCGATGTGGACTTCTGCCAGGACCGGCGCGATGAGGTGATCGCCTACGTCCGCCGCAAATATGGCGACGACCGGGTGGCCCACATCATCACCTTCGGAAAACTGCAGGCGCGGGCGGTGCTGCGCGACGTCGGCCGGGTAATGGGGCTGCCCTATGGGCTGGTGGACAAGATCTGCAAGCTGGTACCCCACAATCCGGCCAGTCCCGTGAGCCTCGACCAGGCGCTGGAGATGGAGCCGCGGCTGCAGGAGTTGCGCGATTCCGACCCGCGCATCCGCCGCATGATCGACATCGCCCGCCGGCTCGAGGGGCTGCCGCGCCATGCCTCGACCCACGCCGCCGGGGTGGTGATCGGCGACCGGCCGCTGGTGGAGCTGATCCCGCTCTACCGCGATCCGCGCTCGGACATGCCGGTGACCCAGTTCAACATGAAGGACGTGGAGAAGGCCGGGCTGGTCAAGTTCGACTTCCTCGGCCTCACCACCCTCACCATGCTGCGCCTGGCCGAGGAGCTGGTGAACCGCGCCGGCACGCCGCTTGAGCTCGCCAAGATCCCGCTGGATGATGCCCGCACCTATGAGCTGCTCTCCCGGGCCGAGACCGCCGGCGTGTTCCAGCTGGAATCCGGCGGCATGCGCGATGCCCTCAGACGGCTCCGGCCCGACCGGTTCGAGGACCTGATCGCCATCGTCTCCCTCTACCGGCCGGGGCCGATGGACAACATCCCCCGCTACGTCAACGTCAAGCACGGGCTCGAGAAACCCAGCTACCTCCACCCCGCCCTCGAGGAGATCCTCGCCGAGACCAATGGCGTGATCATCTATCAGGAACAGGTGATGCAGATCGCCCAAAAACTCGCCGGCTACACCCTCGGCGGGGCCGATCTGCTGCGCCGCGCCATGGGCAAGAAGATCAAAGAGGAGATGGACGCCCAGCGCGGCGTGTTCGTCCGCGGGGCGGTGGAGCGCGGCATTCCCGAGGATGTGGCGGCCGCCATCTTCGACCAGGTGGCGAAGTTCGCTTCATACGGCTTCAACAAGAGCCACGCCGCCGCCTATGCGCTGCTGGCCTACCAGACGGCTTATCTCAAGGCCAACCACCCGGTAGAATTCTTCGCCGCGGTGTTGACCATGGAAATGGTCAATCAGGAGAAGATCGCCGCCTACCGCCAAGAGATGCGCAGCCGCGGCATCCCCCTCTATCCGCCGGACATCAATCGCTCGGGCGTGCGCTTCGAGGTGGAGGCGGGGCCCGAAGGACGCGGCGTGCGCTATGCGCTGCCGGCCCTCAAGGGGGTGGGGGTTCAGGCGGTGGAGGCGATCGTCGCCGAGCGCGAGCGCGGCGGGCCCTATCGCGATGTGTTCGACTTCGCCGCCCGCCTTGGCACCGGCGTGCTCAACCGGCGGCTCTTGGAGGCGCTGGTGCGCGCGGGCGCGTTCGACTCCCTCGAGCCCAACCGCCGGCGGCTGGTGGAGGCGCTCGATGTGGTGCTGCGCCATGCCCAGGCGGTGGCGCGGGCGCGCGAGGAGAGCGCCCATGCGCTCTTTGCCAGCGAGGTGCTGGCGCCGCCACCGCCGCCGCTGCCGCAGGTGGAGGACTGGCCTCATCTGGAGCGGCTGCAGCAGGAGCTGGCGGTGGTGGGCTTCTACCTCTCGGCCCATCCGCTGGATGCCTTCCGCGATGAGCTCGCCCGCCTCGGGGTGGTGCCGGCGGCGGCGCTTTCCGAGGAACCGCGACGCTTTGACGGCCGCCGTGTGCGCCTTGCCGGGGTGGTGCTGGCCAAGCAGGAGCGCGCCAGTGCCCGCAGCCGCTTCGCCTTCGTCCAGCTGTCTGATCCCAGCGCCCGCTTCGAGGTGACGGTGTTCTCCGATCTGCTCGCCCGCACCCGCGAGCTCATCGAGGCGCGCGAACGGCCGCTCTATCTCGAGGCCGACGCGCGGCTGGACGGCGAGGAGGTGAAGCTGGTGGCTCAGGAGCTGCGGCCGCTGGATGAGATGCTGCAGCGCGCGCTGCCCGAGCGGCTCGAGCTGGAGATCCGCGATGCCCCCGCCCTCGAGGCGCTGGCCGGGCTGGTGGTGCCGGCCGGTGATGCTGGCGGCTTCCGCCTGCGGCTTCTGATCCCGGCCGCCGACGGCTGGCGCGTGGTGGTGGACCTGCCGCCGGATCGGGTGGTGCCCTGGAGCCGCCGCGCCGATCTCGAGCGCATCGAGGGGCTGCGTCTGTTCGAGCGCGAGGCCGCCGCCTGAACCCCCGCGCCGGCGGGCGGCGGCCCGCGACTCCTTTCAGGGCGGATCCGGCTGCGGGCCGCCTGTGCCGTCGGTGAGCACGCGGCCGATGGCGGCGAAGATGCGGGCCGGCAGGCCGCCGCCGGCGAGTCCCGGCACCGGCCGGCCATCATCGCGGCCGACCCACACGCCCACCACCATCCCGTCCACGAACCCCACGATCCAGCCGTCCCGTGGCCCCTGGCTGGTGCCGGTCTTGGCGCCCACATCGGCCCCCGCCACCGCCGCCTGCCGGGCGGTGCCGTAGCGCACTGCCGCCCGCATCAGTCGGCGCAGCGCCCGCCGGGTGGAATCCCGCACCACCGGCGCCCCGGCACCTTCCACCTCCCACTGCACCCGGCCGGCGCCATCCTGCACCCGCACCACCAGCCTGCCGGAAAGGCGCCGGCCCACCACCAGCGAGCCCACCGCACGGGTGAGCTCCAGCAGTGTGACCGGCTCGGTGCCGAGGGCAAGTGAGGGCAGCGGCCGCAGTGGGGCGGTGATGCCGGCCCGCCGCGCAAGCCCGATCACCCGATCACGCCCCACCCGTTCCTGCAGCGCCACCGCCACCGTGTTGAGCGAAAGCGCAAAGGCCTCCTCGAGGCTGACCTCGCCGCGATAGCGCCCATCCCAGTTGCGCGGGCTCCAGCCTTCGATCCGCACCGGCCGGTCCATCAGCCGCGCATCCGGCGCAAGCCCCATCTCCAGGGCAGCGGCATAGACGAAGGGCTTGAAGGCCGAGCCCGGCTGCCGCCGCAGCCCGTCGGCGCGATCGCGCACCGCCGCCCGATCACTGCTGGCAAGTGCCCGCACGAAGCCCGCGGAATCCAGCACCACCGCCGCTGCCTCGACCCCCGCACGTGCCGCCACATGAGTCGCCAGCAGCCGCTCCACCCGGCGCTGGAGGGCGGGATCGAGCCGGGTGCGCACCACCCGCTCCCCCACAGCCGGCCCCAGGGCGGCGGCGAGCTCGCGCCGTACCCGGGCGAGCGGGTGGCGGGCGAAGCCGCGCCGCGCCACCACCGGCAGCGGACGTTCGGCCAGAGTGCGGGCGGTGGCCGCATCGAGCGCCCCGGCTTCCACCATCAGCCGCAGCACCGTGCGGGTGCGGGCGCGGGCGGCGGCGGGATCGACGAAGGCGGAAAGGCGCGAGGGGGCCTTGAGCAGGCCCGCGAGCATGGCCGCCTCGAGCGCATCGAGCTCGGCCGCGGACTTGGCGAAATAGGTCCGTGCCGCCGCTTCCGCCCCCCAGGCGCCGGCGCCGAAATAGACATGGTTGAGATAGAGCTCGAGGATCTCCTCCTTGCTCAGGGTGAGTTCGAGATAGAGGGCGGCGGCGAGCTCGCGCAGCTTGCGCAGGAGCGTGCGCTCGCGCCCCACCAGCAGGTTCTTGGCGAGCTGCTGGGTGAGGGTGCTGCCACCGGGTCCATAATCGCCGGTGGTCAGAGTCGCCCACAGCGCCCGCAGCAGCCCGCGCGGATCGACCCCGGGATGGGCGAAGAAATCCCGGTCCTCCACCGCCAGCACCGCCCGCACCAGATGCGGCGAGATCTCGCCGAGGCGCAGCCGCACCGGCCCCCGGTCCTGCCATTCGGCCAGCACCATGCCATCGGCCGCCAGCACGGTGGTGCGCGCACCCTCGCCCGCCACCAGCTCAGCAGGGTCGGGCAGCGTCGGCAGGGTTGCCACCAGCAGAAGAAAGCCCGCCGCCACCAGCCCGGTGAGGGCGGCCGGCAGCGCCAGAAGCCAGCGCCGCCAGCGCCGCCGTGGCCGCGATGCCGGCGGCCGGCGGGGGCGAATCTCCCTCTTGCTCTTGTGCGGCCGGCGGGGGCGGGCGCGTGGGCGACTCGACTTTCGCGCTCGCGCCGCCATGCTCAGGCTCCATGGGAGATGGGAGGGACGTCATGGAGGCGCGCGTGGAGCCCGGCGATGGGGCGCTGCTGCTGCCGGATCCGGAGGATCCGCGGCTCACCCGGCGGGTCGAGGGACTCGATCATGAGGGCCGGCGGGTGGAGACCCATGTGGTGCACGAGCGGCCGCTGACCATCTTCCTCAACGACCAGGAAATCGTCACGGTGATGACCATCGGGGACCATCCCGAATATCTCGCCCTGGGATTTCTCCTCAACCAGAACATGCTCCGGCCCGACGACGAGATCACCGGCATCGACCATGATGAGGAGCTCGAGGTGGTGGTGGTGCGCACCGCCCGCAAGACCGACTACCAGCAAAAGCTGGAGCGGCGCATCCGCACCTCGGGCTGCGCCCAGGGGACGGTGTTCGGCGATCTCATGGAGCGCTTCCACGAGATCCGCCTAGACCCGACGGCACGGCTGCACACCTCCTGGCTCTACGGGCTGCTGAAGCGGATCAACACCACCCCATCCCTCTACCTCAAGGCCGGCGCCATCCACGGCTGCGCCCTGTGCGAGCGCGATCGGGTGCTGGTCTATATGGAGGACGTGGGCCGGCACAATGCGGTGGACAAGATCGCCGGCTACATGTTCCGCCACGGCCTCCGCCCGGAGGACAAGATCTTCTATACCACCGGCCGGCTCACCTCGGAGATGGTGATCAAGACGGTGCAGATGCGCATTCCCATCCTCGTCTCCCGCTCGGGCTTCACCGCCTGGGGGGTGGAGCTTGCGCGCGAGGCCGACCTCACCCTCATTGGCCGCGCCCGCGGGCGGCGGTTTCTGGCGCTCGCCGGCGAGCACCGGCTGGTGTATGATGCGCCGCTGTCGGCGGTGGAGGAACGGGAGGACCCGCGCACGGTGCGCAAGGCGAGCCTGCCCGAGGGAGAGGCGGAGTGAGCGGGCGGGTGTTGGGGGTGGTGCTGGCGGGCGGCCGCGCCCGCCGCATGGGCGGGCGCGACAAGGCGCTGTTGCCCCTCGGTGGCCGGCCGCTAGTGGCCCATGTGGTCGCACGGCTGCGACCGCAGGTAGATGCGCTGATCCTCAACGCCAACGGCGATCCCGCACGCTTTGCCGCGTTCGGCCTCGAGGTGGTGGCAGATCCCGTCGCCGGCCATGCGGGGCCGCTTGCCGGCATCCTCGCCGCCCTCAAATGGGCCCGTCGCCACGCACCGGATGTGGACTGGGTGGCGAGTGCTGCCACCGACACCCCCTTCCTGCCGCTGGACCTGGTGGCGCGCCTGCTGGCGGCGGTCCAGCGGGAGGGCACCACCCTCGCCTGTGCCGCCTCGGGCGGTCGCACCCATCCGGTCTTCGGTCTGTGGCCGACCCGGCTTGCGGCCGCACTGGAGCGCGCCCTGGTGGAGGAGGAGCTGCGCAAGATCGACCGCTTCACCGCCCGCTATCCGCTGTCGGTAGTGTCATGGCCGGCGGACCCCGAGGACCCCTTTTTCAACGTCAACCGCCCCGAGGATCTGGCCGCGGCCGGCCGACGGCTGGAGCGCGGCCATGGTGCCCCACCGGCGTAAACCCGTGCGTCGGAAGCGAGCCCGGGGGTGTGCATCGGGCGGCCTTGGGCTAACGTCGAGGCACCGCGTAATCGTGAGGGTGTTGAGGAGGGAGCGCCATCCATGGGTCGCCATCGAGGTTTGCAGGGGATTGCAGCGCTGGCACTGGTCACCATCCTGAGCGGCTGTCTCGGCGGCGGATCCGGCTCGGGTGCAGGTGCTGGTGGTGGCGGCGCTGGCGGTGGCGGCGGCGCCCCATGGGCGGGACTGTTCAACGTTCCCAACATCTATGTGCTGAATGGCGCGCGCACGGTGGACGACGTCCAGGTGCCGCGGGCGGTGGTGTTCGGTGACAGCTATTCGGTGCAGGACCCCACCACCCCCTATCCCTTCCGCCAGTGGAACGAACAGTCGGTCCAGGATGGTCTGTTCGCCCAGATGACCAATTATGCGGTGGGCGGGGCCGAGGCCAGCTCGACCCCGCGCAGCGGCCGCTCCCTCAAGCAGCAGGTGGACCGCTTCCTCAACCAGGATCAGTATAGAGGCCGCGAGCTCACGCTGGTGTTCATCGGTTTCAACGACATCCGCCTGGCCCGCAGTCTGGCCGAGATGGATGCCGCCGAGGCCGATGCCGCCGTGCAGTTCGACCGCCTCAAGGCGGCCGGTGCTACCGATGGTGAGCGGCGGGTGTTCCTGCTTCTGAGTCCCAACTATGGCCGCTATCCCAATGTGGCCGACCGGACGACCCGGACCCAGTACACCCTCGACTGGGCCTATTTTCTGACCGACTACGGCAATGCCAACACCAACTTCGTCCCGGTCGACGTCTACACTTTCTTTGAGCGGGTGTTCAATGACCCCGCCCGCTGGGGCCTCACCAATGTGACCACGCCCGACCCGGCCAGGGCCGTCGGTCCCAATGCCACCGCCCTGTTCTACGACAGCATCCACTTCGGCGAGCGCGGCCACGCCCTGCTCAAGGCGCTGGTGGAACACTATCTCACCCAGGGATGGGACTGGGCCAACACGCTGACCGCCGGTGCCGATACTGTCGCCCAGCTCAACCAGGACATTGATGCCGGCCTGATCACCGCCTTTACGACCACCACCACGGTGGGTGAACCCTTCGCCTTCGCCCTCGGTGAGGGCGCCGGCGAGCGGCGCGACGGGCCTCCCGGTGCAGCGGCCTTCACTACTACCAGCCGCCGCGGTATGGGTGCGGGTTGGCGGCTCGCGCCCGGTCTCGGGCTCGCGCTGCTGCAGGCGGAGGGGACGGCTGCGCGGGCCTGGCAGGACTCGTCCGGCGAGGGCCGCAGCCGCAGCCGGCTTCGCGCCGGCGGGCTCGCGCTTTTGGGCGAGGCCGGCGGCCTGACCTGGACCACGCGGCTTTTGTGGGGGCGGGAAGCGCTGCAGCGTTCCGACTTCGATGCCCTTTCCGCCAGCGCCACCCGTGCCCGCTTCGGCGCCGACCATCTGGCCCTGGGCCAGCGGCTCAGCGCCCGGTTGGCCTTGGGTGATGTGCTGCTGCGCCCCTGGGTCGGCCTCGACTGGGCGCGCCGCCGCATCGATGGCTATGCCATGGCCGATCCCTATGTCGGCCGGGTCACCTTCGCTCCCGCGACCCTCAGCCGCACCCTGGGCTCGGCAGGCATCGATCTCGCCCTGCCGCCGCTCAGCCTGGGCGAGGGCCAGCTGCAGCTTACGGCCGATTTCGCACTGGTGCGCGAACTCAGCGACCCCACCGTCACCCTGCGCCTGCGCCAGGGCCTCATGGGCCATCGCGAACGCCTGCAGCTTGCGCGCGCCGACGCTCTCACCCTAGGCCTCGCGGCACAGCTGCAGCTGGCGGATGAAACCCGTCTCGCCCTGGCCTACCGCTTCCTGGAGACGGCCACCGGTCCGGCTCAACACACGGCTACCATGCAGGTGGCAATCCCCCTGGGTGGTCGGTGAGACCGTGCGCCCCCGCGTACGAATGGAAGGTCGTACCATGAGGGAAATGGAACGACGGGCTGATCGGGACTCGCCGACACGTTTGTGCTAAGGGAAAAGATGACACAGAGTACGGGAGAGGGAGAGCTCCGCCATGCATCTCCGGAGTCGTCGCCTTGCGGGTGTTGCCGGCTTGGCCCTGCTGGCCGGTTTCCTGACCATGCCGGTTCAGGCCTGGGAAGTCTGTGATGCCACCGACGAACCGAGCCTTGGACCCTGCGCCCTGCCGACAGACGACGGTCTGGCCGCCAAGCAGAAAAAGAAAAAGAAGAAAAACATCTATCAGTTCAATCCACGCAATCCCTATGCCAAGAAGAAGCCTCGCGATGCCAATCAGGTAAACGTCAGACAGCTGATCGTCATCGGTGACGAGGAGTCGGTCGCGGGCGGAAGCATCAAGACCTGGTGGGAATTTCAGCGTGACCGCGGTCTCTTCCGCAAGGTCACCAGTCTCGCCCGCGCGGGTGCCACCGGCGGTGACACCGCCACCGACATCAAGGACCAGATGGACGACCTGCTACAGAGAAAGAAGAAGAAAAAGAAAAAGAAGAAGAACAAGCCTAGGCCCGATCGATTCCGGGCGAGCAAGAAGGCCCTCACGGTGGTGCAGCTGGGGCTCAACGACATCACACAGGTCTACAACACCGGCGAGCTCGACAATCGCTGGACCTTCATGCGCGACCAGCTCGACCGGCTCAAGGCTGCCGGCGCCACCGCCAAAGGACGCCGGGTGTTCCTGATCCTGCCCCACGATGTGGGCAAGCAGCCGGGCTGGGACAGCAAGGAGGCCAGCGCCCTGCGGACCTTCTCCATCCGCTGGGCTACTCACCTGTCCCAGTATGCCACACCGCCCTCCAACGGCTTTATCGCGGTGGACACGCTGACCTTCTTCGACCGCGTGATCGCCAACCCGGCCGACTGGGGAATCAATGGCGCCGCAGATCTGTTCTCCGGCACCCGGTTCGATGCGGTCTATTCGGAGACCGGGCAGCGGCTCCTGGGCGGGCTGGTGGAGCACTACCTCACCCAGGGGTGGAACTGGGCCAACACCATGGATCCCGGCGTCAGCACCACCGTGCCCCAGCTGATCGACGACATCGACAACGGGCTCATCGATGCCTGGCAGTTCGCCGCCGAGGCGGAGGTGCCGGTGTTCGGCTTTGCCGTCGGCAACGCCAGGGACGAGGGGGTGCGCACAGGCTTCGCCGAGAGGCCTGCTGCGGACGCGCGCGGCTTCGGCCTCGGCTGGCGGCTCGACTCCACCACCGCCCTCGCCTTCGTTCATGGCGAGATCACCACGGGCATGGCCTACGACGATCGCCGCGGCGAGGAACGCGCGCGGGCGCGTGGTGGCTATGAGGGCCTGGCCCTGCTGCGCCAGGGCGAGGGCTGGAGCTGGACGGTGCAGCTGCTGTGGGGCCGCGAGGCGCTCACCCGCAGCTCAGCCGATGCCCTCTCGGGCCAGGCGGTGCGCGGCAAGACCGAGGCCCGCTCACTGCGCCTGAGCCAGCGCCTTGCCACCGCCTTCGAACTCGGGAGCGTCACCCTCGCCCCTTGGCTCGGCCTCGATCTGGCGCGCCGGGAGGTGGACGGCTACGCCATGGACGATCCCTATGTGGGCCGGGTGCGTTTCGGCGGCGCCACCATCGAGGAGCGTACCGCCGAAGTGGGCCTGCGGTTCATCGGCCCGGCCACCGTGTTGGAGGATGTGGGAGCGCTGCGGCTGAGCGGTGAAATCGCCTGGACCCATGACTTCTCCGACCGCACGGTGGCGCTCGCCCTCACCGAGGGCCGCACGCGCCGGGTCGAGCAGGTGGAGCTGCCCTCGCGCGAGGCGCTGCGCCTCGGCCTTGCTGCCAGCCTGGTGCGGGAGAACGGGCTCACCTTGGGCGCCGACTGGGCCATGGTTCGCGGCACCAACGGCACCGACCAGCAGGTGGGGCTGCGGCTGCGCTACCGCTTCCCGGTGGAATGAGCCCACCCCGGTGATCGCCTACGCATAGCATGAGGCCCCGCCGGTGCGGGGCCTCATCGTTTCTGGGCGGGGCGCCACGGCATCCCGGAGTCGTGCGAATGGGCCCTGCCCTTCGGGGCCTGCGCCCCTCAGAAAGCTCCAGCCTTCTCAGGTGCGACCGGCGCAGAGCCAGGCCAGCGCCGCCAGCACCACGAAAGCCAGCACCAGCGAAATATAGAACACGCCCGCCGGCCAGAAGATCGCCAGCAGCACCTCCAGCACCACCAACAGCAGCACCAGCCAGCCGAACCCGCCGAGGCCCTCGTCGTGGGCCATCATCCCCTCGCCGCGGCTCTCCGCCATCACGATTCTCCCCTCACCGCATCCGACCCCGCCATGGGAACGGTTGCGCCGGACGGCAAGCGTACCGGTTGTCGCATGCGGCTACCGGGACCTCAGCCGAGCCGCCAGAGCAGACCTGCAAGCCACAGGCCCACGGCTACCGCCGCGGCGAGACGGGCGTAGCGGCGGAAGGTGGCCGCCAGCACCGTCCCCACCAGCCGCTGGGCCACCTCCGGCGACCAGGCGGGCGTGGGCTCCAGCATCAGCCACACCTCGGTGCGGCGATAGGGCGTATGGGGTGCGAGATAGGCCTTGAAGCCCAGCACCCCGGCCAGCACCAGCGTGAGGAAGGCACCAATGGTGAAGGCGAGGCCGGGGTCAAAGGCGAGACCCGCCATGGTGACGAAGATGGCAAGCGCGGCAAAGCCCACCGCCCGGCCCACCGAGACCTCCGCAGCCCGCTCCAGCGGCGACATGACAACCCCACTTTGGCTCGGCACGCGGACCCCAAGACCCGTAGCCAGCCTAGCATGGACACCGCCTGTGGCCAAGCCGCTGCACCGCCGCGCAGGCCTTGTGCGCGCGCGAGGCCGGGGCTACCCCCGCGGCGGGTTCCACCCGTCGGAGAGGCATCATGAGCGAGCCGGTCCGCATCGAGCGTCCCGCCGAGGGGGTGGTGCGGGTGCGCCTGTGGCGGCCCGAACGGCTCAATGCCCTCAACATGGCGCTGCGGCGCGCACTGGCCCGCACTTTCCGCGCGCTGGCCGAGGATGAGGGGGTGCGGGCGGTGGTGCTGGCTGGCACCGACAAGGCCTTTGCCGCCGGGGCGGATCTCAGCGAGATGGTGGATGCCGATTCGGTGGAGATGATGCGTCGCGCCACCCACCGGCTGTGGCAGGCGGTGGCCGATGCGCCCATGCCGGTGATCGCGGCGGTGCGGGGCTATGCCCTGGGTGGCGGGCTCGAGCTCGCCATGCATGCCGACATCATCATCGCCGCCGAGGAAGCCCAGCTGGGCCAGCCGGAAGTGCGCGTGGGCATCATGCCGGGAGCCGGCGGAACCCAGCGGCTACTCAGGGCGGTGGGTCCCTATCGCGCCGCTTGGCTGGTGATGACCGGCACCCGCATCAGCGGCCGCGAGGCCGCCGCCATGGGGCTTGTGTCGCGGGCGGTGCCGGATGCGCAGGTGGAGGAGGAGGCGCTGGAGGTGGCCCGCCGCATCGCCGCCCTGCCGCCACTCGCGCTGCGTGAAATCAAGGAGGTGCTGCGGCTCGGCGCCGATGCCCCGCTGCCCACGGCCCTCGCCCTCGAGCGCCGGGCCTTCCAGCTGCTGTTCTCCACCCACGACCAGGAGGAGGGCATGCGCGCCTTCCTCGATAAGCGCAAGCCACGGTTCGAGGGACGCTGAGATGTT
>WFXL01000105.1 GCA_015490605.1 Rhodospirillales bacterium | reverse complement strand
GGCGGTGGCGCTGGAGACCATCCACGCGAGCGGCGGCAATGCCGCCGCCTGCCATGCCCAGATGTACATCATGGGCACGCTCCTGCGCCATGGCAGCGAGGCGCAGAAGCGGCGCTGGCTGCCGGAGATCGCCGCCGGGCGCATCCGCCTGCAGGCCTTCGGCGTGACCGAACCCCACAGCGGCAGCGACACGCCGGCAATCCGCACCCGTGCGGTGCGCCGGGGCGATCGCTGGATCGTCCACGGCAGCAAGGTGTTCACCAGCCGGGCGGAACATTCCGATCTGATGCTGCTCCTGGCCCGCACCACCCCGCTTGATGAGGTGCGCCGGCGCAGCGAGGGGCTGTCGCTGTTTCTGGTGGATCTGCGCGAAGCCCGCGGCCACGGCCTCGAGATCCGGCCACTTGCCACCATGATCAACCACCACACCACCGAGGTGTTCATGGACGGGCTCGAGCTGCCGGCGGACGCGCTGGTGGGGCCCGAAGGCGGCGGCTTTCGCTGTCTTCTCGACGGGCTCAATGCCGAGCGCATCCTGATCGCCGCCGAGTGCATCGGCGATGCCCGCTGGTTCCTGGCGCGCGCCTCGGCCTATGCGCGCGAACGCCGGGTCTTCGGCCGGCCCATCGGCGCCAATCAGGGCATCCAGTTTCCGCTGGCACGGGCGCTGGCGGCCACCGAGGCGGCCGATCTTGCCGTGCGCCGGGCCTGCGCCCTGTTCGACCATGGCCGGCCGTGCGGGGCCGAGGCCAATATGGCCAAGCTGCTGGCGGCGGAGGCCTCCTGGCAGGCCGGTGAGGCGGCGCTGCAGACCTTCGGCGGCTACGGCTTCGCCCGCGACTTCGACATCGAGCGCAAGTGGCGCGAAACCCGGCTCTATCGCATCGCCCCGGTGTCCGAGAATCTGATCCTGGCCCATCTGGCCCACCATGTGCTGGGGCTCCCCAAGAGCTACTAGGGGAGGGCAGAACCGGCAGGATGCTCGCGCGGCGCCGGCTCAGGCGGGCTCGATGCGATAGAGGCCGCCGTCCTGGCGGTCGGTAAGCAGATAGATGGCGCCCTCGGGGCCCAGGCGCACATCGCGGATGCGACCCAGAAGCCCCGCCAGCAGGCGCTCCTCGCCGAGGATGCGGCGGCCCTCGCGCGGCAGCCGTACGAGGCTCTGGGCGCGCAGCGCCCCCACCAGCAGATCGCCGCGCCAGCCGGGGAACAGGCGGCCATCACAGAAGGCCATGCCCGAAGGCGCGATGGAGGGGGTCCATACTTTGAGGGGGTCCACCACATCGGGCCGCCGGGTGCCTTCGCCGATGGGCTCGCCGGTGCCGTATTCGCGCCCGTAGGTGATCACCGGCCAGCCGTAGTTGGCACCGGGGATCAGCACATTGACCTCATCACCGCCCTGGGGGCCGTGTTCGTGCAGCCACATTTCGCCGCTTTCCGGCTCCCGCGCGAGTCCCTGGGGGTTGCGGTGGCCGTAGGTGAACACCTCGGGGGCGGCGTCGTCGCGGCCGACAAAGGGATTGTCCTGCGGCACCCGCCCGTCGGGCCACAGCCGCACCACCTTGCCGGCGTGGCTGCGCAGATCCTGCGCGAGCTCCCGCTGGCGGCGGTCGCCCACGGTGATGTAGAGGTGCCCTGCCCGGTCGAAGGCGAGGCGCGAGCCGAACTGGAGCGCGCTGGTATTGCGGGCGTTGGAGACGAAGATCACCTCAAGCTCGCGCAGAGCGCCCTCGGCCAGCACCGCCCGCGCCACCCGGGTGCCGGCGAGCCCATCGGGCCCCAGGGCCGAATAGCTGAAATAGATCCGCCGGTTGGCGCCGAAGTCGGGGTCGAGCGCCACATCCAGCAGGCCTCCCTGGCCGCGCGCCCAGATGGGCGGCAGGCCCGCAAGCGGCGGCTCCGGCCGATGGGCGCCGGGGGCGATCAGCCGCGGCCGACCGGGCCGCTCGCTCACCAGCATCCGCCCATCCGGCAGGAAGGCGAGGCCCCAGGGGCGCTCGAGCCCGCGCACCAGCTCCACCACCCGCAGCCGGTGGCGTTCGCTTGCCACCACCGCCACGGTGCGCGCACCCGAAGCCGCGCGGCCGCCCCGCGGCGCCAGCACCGCCGCCGCGCCCAGCGCGCTCATTCCGCGCAGAAGCTCCCGCCGCTTCACCGTTCCTCTCCCGCTGTTGCCTGAAGGGGAGAATGGCCGGGCTGCCGGCGTTGCCAAGCCGGTGGCAGCAGATGTGATGGGTAAGGGTCTTGGCGGGATTTCGTGCCGCCGTCCTTCGGGCCGATCGCCGACCCCGGGGCCTCAGACCAGGCCGCGGGCAAGTTCGACGATGGCGCGCCAAGCCTCCTCCAGGTGGCGCCGTTCGGTGCGGAGCACGCCCACGCACAGGCGGATCACCGGCCGGCCGCGCACCACCGTAGGCGTCACATAGGTACGGCCGTCGTCATTGATGGCCTGCACCAGCCGCCGGTTGAGGGCATCGCGGGCGGCCTCATCAAGGCCCGCGGGCTCGAAACGGAAGGTCAGGAGCGCGAGTTCGGGGCCGGTTATGAGGCGAAAGTCGGGCTCGGCCTCGATCCAGCCGGCGAGCTCGCGGGCCAGCGCGATGTGGCGCCGCAGGATCGCCCGCAGCCCCTCAAGGCCATAGAGGCGCAGCACGAACCACAGTTTGAGGGCGCGAAAGCGGCGTCCCAGTGGAATGCCCCAGTCGCGATAGTCCACCACCCGACCGCGGTCGCGGGTGTGGAGGTAGGCCGGCAGGATCTCGAAGGTGCGCACCAGCTCGTCAGCGTCGCGCACGAAGTGGGCCGAACAGTCGAAGTTGGTCATCAACCACTTGTGGGGGTTGAAGACGAAACTGTCCACCTGTTCGACTCCCGCCAGCAGATGGCGCCATTCCGGCAGGATCAGAGCACTCCCCGCCCAGGCGGCATCCACATGGAGGAAAAGGTCGTAGCGGCGGCAGATGGCGCCGATGGGCGCGAGCGGATCGCAGGCGCCGGTGCCGGTGGTCCCAAGCGTGGCCACCACCGCCGTGGGCCGGATGCCGCGGGCCAGGTCCTCGCGGATGGCCGCTTCCAGCGCCTCGGGGCGCATGGCAAGGCGTTCGTCGGTGGGGATCCGGCGCAGCATGCGGCGGCCGAAGCCGGCGATGCCCACATCCTTCTCCACCGAACTGTGGGCCTCCTCGCTGGCATAGACGGCCATCGGCGGCAGGCCCGAAAGCCCCTGATCGCGCGCCCGCAGGCCGGTGGCCCGCTCGCGCGCCACCAGAAGGGCGGTGAGGGTGGCCTCGGAGGCGGTGGTCTGGATGACGCCGCGTAACCCCTCCGGCAGGCCGATGGCCTGTCGCAGCCAGTCCAGCACCACCTGCTCGAGCTCGGTGGCAGCAGGACTGCCCTCCCAGATGAGGCCGTTGACGGCAAAAGCGGCCGCCAGCATCTCGCCGAGGATGGCGGGCGGGCTGGCATTGGCCGGGAAAAAGGCGAGAAAGCGCGGATGCTGCCAGTGGGTGAGGCCCGGGAGGATGATCCGCTCCACATCCTCAAGCAGCGCCTCGAAGGCCTCGGGCTCTTCGGGTGCCGACTTGGGCAGGCGCGCTGCCACCTCGCCCGGCCGCACCTGCGCGCGCACCGGCAGCGCCTCCACCCGCGCCCAATAGTCCACCATCAGCTCCACCAGCTCGTGTGCGCGGCGGCGGAACGTCTCCAGCTCCACGGGCGGCTCCTCCCCCCAGGCGCACCCTCTCAGTCGAGGGCCTCGCAGGCACGGATGATGCGGCGGCAGGCCTCCTCCAGCTGGTCGATGGCGGTGGCATAGGAGATGCGGAAGTGGGGATCGAGGCCGAAGGCGGCACCGTGGACCACCGCCACCCCGTGCTCCTCCAGGAGATATTTGACGAAGTCCTCGCTGGTGCGGAGCTCGCGGCCGCTGGGCGTGCGCCGGCCGATGACGCCGGCACAGCCGGGATAGACGTAGAAGGCGCCCTGCGGTCTGGGGCAGCTCAGACCGGGGGCGCGGCTCAGCATCGCCACCACCAGATCGCGGCGCTCGCGAAAGCGCTCCCGCCATTCGGCGAGGAAGTCCTGCGGGCCGGTGAGCGCGGCCACCGCTGCTGCCTGGGAGATGGAGCAGGGGTTGGTGGTGCTCTGGGACTGCAGGGTGGCCATCGCCCGAATCAGCTCCCGCGGGCCGGCGCCATAGCCGATGCGCCAGCCGGTCATGGCATAGGCCTTGGAGACACCGTTGACGGTGAGGGTGCGCTCGCGCAGATCCGGCGCCACCTGCAGCAGGGTGGCAAAGCGAAAGCCGTCGTAGACCAGATGCTCATAGATGTCGTCCGACAGCACCCAGACGTGGGGATGGCGCCGCAACACCTCGGCCAGGGCGGCGAGTTCCTCGGCACGGTAGGCGGCGCCGGTGGGATTGCTGGGCGAATTGAGGATCAGCCAGCGGGTGCGGCGGGTGATGGCCGCCTCCAGCGCCTCGGGCGTGAGCTTGAAGCCGCGCTCGGCCGGGCATGGCACGATCCGCGGTTCGCCCCCCGCCAGCAGCACCATGTCGGGATAGGACACCCAGTAGGGAGCGGGGATCACCACCTCGTCCCCGGGGCCGACGGTGGCCAGAAGGGCGTTGTAGATCACCTGCTTGCCGCCGGCGCCCACCGAGATCTCCTCGGGCGCGAATTCGAGCCCGTTCTCGCGGCGGAACTTCTCGGCGATGGCGGCCTTGAGCTCGGGCGTGCCGTCGACGGCGGTATATTTGGTCTCGCCGCGGCGGATGGCGGCGATGGCCGCCTCCTTGATGTGGTCGGGGGTATCGAAGTCGGGCTCGCCGGCCCCCAGGCCGATGATGTCGCGGCCCTGGCGGCGCAGCTCGCGGGCGAGGCTGGTGACGGCGATGGTGGGCGAGGGCTTGATGCGGGCGAGTGACGGGCTCGGTCGGAACATGGGTGGAGATTCCCGGCGCTGGAGAGGCCACATCCGCGCGCGACCATAGGCCCGCCGCCGGTGGGCGGCAATCGCCTGTGGCGGCGGGGAGCGGGGACTTGAAAGCGCATCTGCGGCTCGCTAAGTGAGGGCCGCGACACGGTGCGGCCGTGGCGGAATTGGTAGACGCGCCAGCTTGAGGGGCTGGTGGGGGCAACCCCGTGGAAGTTCGAGTCTTCTCGGCCGCACCAATTTTTCTTTTCACCCTCGGCCGATACCGCGGACAGACCGGGGCGCGGGCGCGCGGTTCCGGTTCCGTACGTCGCGCACCCGGCATCGGGGAGGTGGTGCGGTGACCCACGGATCCGACCGGCTGCGCCAGGAGGCGCTCGACTATCACGAACGGCCGCGCCCGGGAAAGCTCGCGGTGGTCCCCACCAAGCCGGTGGCGACCCAGCGTGACCTTTCCCTCGCCTATTCGCCGGGCGTGGCCGCCGCCTCGGAAGCCATCGCCGCCGATCCTACGGCAGCGGCGCGCTATACCATCCGCGGCAATCTGGTGGCGGTGGTGACGGATGGCAGCGCGGTGCTGGGTCTGGGCGACATCGGCCCGCTCGCGGCCAAGCCGGTGATGGAGGGCAAGGCGGTCCTCTTCAAGAAGTTCGCCGACATCGATGCCTTCGACATCGAGGTCGAGGCCCGCGATGTCGCCCATTTCGTCGAGGTGGTGGCCGCCCTCGAGCCCACCTTCGGCGCCATCAATCTCGAGGACATCCGCGCGCCGCGGTGCTTTGAGATCGAGCGCGAGCTGCAGGCGCGCATGGGGATTCCCGTCTTCCACGACGATCAGCACGGCACCGCCATCATCGTCGCCGCCGCGCTGCTCAACGCGCTGATGCTGGTCGGCAAGGAGCTTGCGCAGATCCGCCTGGTAACCGCCGGGGCCGGCGCGGCCGCGCTGGCGACGCTGGATCTTTTGGAAAAGCTCGGACTCCGGCGCGAGCAGGTGATCGTCACCGACATCCACGGCGTGGTCTATGAAGGCCGCCGGGAGGAGATGGACCCGTGGAAGGCGCGCTGGGCGCGCCGCACCCAGCTGCGCACCCTGGAGGAGGCCATCGCCGGGGCCGATGTGTTCCTCGGCCTATCAGCACCACGGGTGCTGCGGCCCGAATGGGTGGCGAAGATGGCGGAGCGGCCGATCGTCTTCGCCCTTGCCAATCCGGTGCCGGAGATTCTGCCGGAGGAGGCCAGGGCGGTGCGGCCGGATGTGATCGTCGCCACCGGCCGCAGCGACTATCCCAACCAAGTCAACAACGTCCTCTGCTTTCCCTTCCTCTTCCGCGGCGCCCTCGATGTGGGCGCCACCCGCATCAATGACGCCATGAAGAAGGCCGCCGTCGAGGCGCTCGCGCGGCTCGCCCGCAGCGTCACCCCCGATGTGGTGGCCATGGCCTATGGCAGCGAAAGCCTCTCCTTCGGGCCCGACTATCTCATCCCCAAGCCCTTCGACCCGCGGCTGATGGTGGAGGTGCCGCCGGCGGTGGCGCGGGCGGCCATGGATTCCGGCGTGGCCACCCGTCCCATCGCCGATCTCGAGGCCTATCGCCGCAGCCTCGAGCAGAAGGTCTACCGCTCGGGCTTTCTGATGAAGCCGGTGTTTGAGCGGGTGAAGGCCGAACCGCAGCGGGTGTGCTTCGCCGACGGCGAGGAGGAGCGGGTGCTGCGGGCGGTCCAGGCGGTGGTGGAGGAGGGGCTGGCACAGCCGATCCTGATCGGCCGGCCCGAGGTGGTGCGCATGCGGATCGAGCGCTACGGCCTCACCATCCGCCCGGGCGAGGACTTCGAGCTGGTCAATCCCGACTACGACCCGCGCTACAATGAATATGTGCAGTTCTACTTCGAGCGCATGGGGCGGCGCGGTGTCACCCCCCAGCTCGCGCGCGAGATCGTGCGCACCCGCCGCACCGTCATCGGCGCCATCATGGTGGCCAGGGGCGAGGCCGATGCGCTGATCGCCGGGCCGGTAGGAGTGTTCGAGAGCCATCTGCGCCACATCCGGGGCGTGCTCGGGCTTGCGCCCGGGGTGCACGATGCCGCCACGGTGCATGCGCTGGTGCTGGCCGACGGCGTGCTGTTCCTGGCCGACACCTATGTCACCTACGAGCCCGATGCCGAGCGGCTGGCCGAGATCACCCTGGCGGCGGCCGAGGTGGTGCGGCGCTTCGGCCTCACCCCGAGAGTGGCGCTGGTCTCCCACAGCAATTTCGGCAGCCGCGATACCCCCAGCTCGCTGCGGGTGCGCGAGGCGCTGGCGCGGGTGCGCGAACGCGCGCCGGAGCTCGAGGTGGACGGCGAGATGCACGCCGATGCGGCGCTCTCCCAGGAGATCCGCGACCGCATCCTGCCCACCTCGACCCTGCGGGGGCGCGCCAATCTCTTGGTAATGCCGGGGCTCGATGCCGCCAACATCGCCTTCAATCTGGCCAAGCAGGTGACCGGGGCGGTGGCGGTGGGGCCGATTCTGGTGGGACCGGCCCATCCCGCCCACATCCTCACCGCCTCCGTCACCACCCGCGGTATTGTCAACATGACCGCCATCGCCGCGCTGGATGCCATCCTCCGCCGGCACGAGAAGGAGAACGCATGAGCATCGAGGGCGAGGTCCGGGATTCCGCCACCCGGCGCGAGCGCGTGGGGCTCGATGAGGCGCTCGTGAGCGAGGTGCGCGAGGCGCTGGAGCGGCGCGATACGGCGCTGGCCACAGCGCTGGCCCGCACCCTCCACCCCTCGGATCTGGCCGACCTGATCCAGCTCCTGGAGCCCCATCAGCGGCTGCTGCTGCTGCGGGCGCTGGGGCCCGATGTGGATCCCGACACCTTCGCCTATCTTGAGGAATCGGTCCGCGAGGAGCTGCTGGAGCGGCTCGGGCCCGACTGGGGCGGCCGTATCGTCGCCGAGCTGGACGTGGACGATGCGGTCGACGTGCTGGAGGACCTGGACCGGGCCGAACGGGAGGCGATCCTCGAGCGGCTGCCGATCCATGAGCGCATCGCCGTGGAGGAGCAGCTGCGCTTTCCCGAGGATTCCGCCGGCCGGCTGATGCAGCGCGACTTCGTCGCGGTGCCGGAATACTGGCTCGTGGGCCAGACGATCGACTATCTCCGCGCCACCCCGGGCCTGCCGGACGACTTCTACGACATCTTCATCGTCGATCCGCGGATGCATCCGGTGGGCGGGGTGCCGGTGAGCCGGGTGCTGCGCAGCCGCCGTTCGGTCGCCATGCGCGACCTCCGGCTCAAGGAGCTCCACCTGATCCCCGCCACCATGGACCAGGAGGAGGTGGCCTTCCTCTTCCGCCAGTATGGGCTGGTGTCGGCGCCGGTGGTGGACGAGCAGGGGCGCATCATCGGCGTTATCACCGTGGATGATGTGGTGGACGTGATCGAGGAGGAGGCGGAGGAGGACATCCTCGCCCTGGGTGGGGTGAGCGAGACCGACGTGTTCGTCCCGCCGGCCGAGACCGTCCGCCGCCGCGCCCCTTGGCTCCTGATCAATCTCATCACCGCCATCATCGCTTCGATGGTGATCGCCCTGTTCGAGGAGACCATCGCCCGGGTGGTGTCGCTGGCGGTGCTGATGCCCATCGTCGCCAGCATGGGCGGCAATGCCGGCACCCAGACCCTCACCATCGCCGTGCGCGCGCTTGCCACCCGCGAGCTCTCCCCGGCCAATGCCGCGCGGGTGATTGCCAAGGAGCTGCTCGCGGGCTGTCTCAACGGCCTGCTGTTTCTGGCCGTGGGCGCGGCGGTGGCGCTGGTGTGGTTCGGCGATCCTTGGCTTGCGGCCGTCTTCGGCCTGGCCATGCTGGTCAATCTGGTGGTGGCGGCGCTCTCGGGCGTAGCCATCCCGCTGCTGCTCCACCGCCTCGGCCTCGATCCGGCGGTGGCCTCCTCGGTGTTCCTCACCACCATCACCGACGTGGTGGGTTTCTTCGCCTTCCTCGGACTCGCACAGCTGGTGCTGCTGGACTAGAAGGGCGGCGCAGCGGGGAGGACCGACCTTGGGCTTCTGGAACTTCCACACCCCCTCCATGCCCTTCCATCTGGGCGAGACCGCCGAGGCCATCCGCGAGACGGTGCGGCGCTTCGCCGAGGCCGAGATCGCGCCGCTGGCCGACGAGATCGACCGCAGCGACCGCTTCCCGCGGGAACTGTGGCCCAAGCTCGGGGCCCTCGGGGTGCTCGGCCTCACCGTGGAGGAGGAGTATGGCGGCGCCGGCTGCGGCTATCTCGAACATGTGGTGGCGATGGAGGAAATCAGCCGCGCCTCCGGCGCCATCGGTCTCTCCTACGGCGCCCACTCCAACCTCTGCGTCAACCAGATCCGCCTCAACGGCACCGAGGAGCAGAAACGGCGCTATCTGCCCAAGCTGATCTCGGGCGAACATGTGGGGGCGCTCGCCATGAGCGAGCCCGGCGCCGGGTCGGATGTGGTTTCCATGACCACCCGTGCCGAGCGCCGCGGCGACCGCTTCCTCCTCAATGGCCGCAAGCTGTGGATCACCAACGGCTCCGAGGCTGATGTGCTGGTGGTCTATGCCAAGACCCGCCCCGAAGCGGGCTCGCGCGGGATCACCGCCTTCATCGTGGAAAAGAGCTTTGCCGGCTTTTCGGTGGCGCAGAAGCTCGACAAGCTCGGCATGCGGGGCTCGCCCACCTGCGAGCTCGTGTTCGAGGATTGCGAAGTGCCGGAGGAGAATGTTCTGGGCGAGGTGGACGGCGGGGTGCGGGTGCTCATGAGCGGCCTCGACTATGAGCGTCTCGTGCTCTCGGGCGGGCCTCTGGGCATCATGACCGCCTGTCTCGATACGGTGCTGCCCTATGTACACGAACGGCACCAGTTCGGCCGGCCCATCGGCACCTTCGAGCTGATGCAGGGCAAGATCGCCGACATGTACACCCGCTGGAACGCCGCCCGCAGCTACGCCTACATGTGCGCACGGGCGGCGGATTCGGGCCGGATCACGCGGCAGGATGCGGCGGCCTGCCTGCTGTTCGCCTCGGAGAGCGCGGTCGAGGTAGCGCTCCAGGCGGTTCAGGCGCTCGGCGGCAATGGCTATGTCAACGACTATCCCACCGGGCGCTTCCTGCGCGATGCCAAGCTCTATGACATCGGCGCCGGCACCAACGAGATCCGCCGCATGCTCATCGGTCGGGAGCTGTTCGAGATCACCGCCTGAGCCTGGACCCGGGGAGCACCGATGAACACCAAGCGCCCGATCGAGTTCTATTTCGAATTCGCCAGCCCCTACGGCTATCTCACCAGCACCCAGATCGACGACATCGCCGCCCGCTACGGCCGCGAGGTGATCTGGCGCCCCATCATGCTGGGCGCGGCCCTCAAACTCACCGGCAGCCGGCCGCTGGCCCAGATCCCCCTCAAGAAGGACTATTTCCTCCACGACATCCGCCGCTTTGCGCGGCTGCTGGACGTGCCGCTGGCGCTGCCGCCGGTGATGCCCATGAACTCCCTCGCTGCCAGCCGCGCCTTCTGGTGGATCCACGACACCCGCGGCCACTGCCATGCGCGCAAGTTCGCCCGCGCCCTGTTTCACGCTCACTGGGGCGAGGGCCGCGACATGTCACGGCCCGAGCAGGTGGCGGAGGTGGCCGCCGCCCTCGGCTATGCGCCCGAAGAGGTGGTGGCGGCGGTGCAGGATGAGCGCATCAAGGCGCGGCTCAAGGAGGAGACCCAGCGCTCCATCGACCGCGGGGTATTCGGCTCGCCCTTCATCTTCGTGGACGGCGAGCCCTTCTGGGGTGCCGATCGCCTCGATCAGGTGGAACGCTGGCTCGCCACCGGCGGCTGGTAGGCCATGGGCGTGATCGAAAGCCGCATCGACCGGCGCGATCCCACCTTCCGCCGGCGCCATGCCCACCACCGCCGCCTGGCCGAGGAGCTGCGAGCACTTCTCGCCCGCATCGCCCAGGGCGGTCCCGAACGCGCTCGCGCGCGCCACCTCGCCCGCGGCAAGCTGCTGGTGCGGGATCGCATCGCCGCGCTGCTGGACCCCGGCAGCCCCTTCCTCGAGCTCTCGCCGCTTGCGGGCCATGGCCTCTATGGGGAGGAGATCCCGGCCGGTGGCCTTATCACCGGCATCGGCCGGGTGTGCGGGCGCGAATGCGTCATCGTCGCCAATGACGCCACCGTCAAGGGCGGCACCTATTATCCCATCACCGTCAAAAAACATGTGCGCGCCCAAGAGATCGCCCGCGCCAACCGACTGCCGTGCATCTATCTGGTGGATTCGGGCGGTGCCAATCTGCCGCACCAGGACGAGGTCTTCCCCGACCGCGAGCATTTCGGGCGGATCTTCTACAATCAGGCCACCCTCTCGGCCGCCGGCATCCCCCAGATCGCGGTGGTGATGGGCTCATGCACCGCCGGCGGCGCCTATGTCCCGGCCATGGCGGATGAGGCCATCATCGTGCGCGAACAGGGCACCATCTTCCTGGGCGGGCCGCCGCTGGTGAAGGCCGCCACCGGCGAGGTGGTGACGGCTGAGGAGCTGGGCGGCGGCGATGTCCACACCCGCATCTCGGGTGTGGCTGATCATCTCGCCGAGGACGACCGCCACGCCCTCGCCCTGTGCCGGCGGATCGTCGCCGCCCTGCCGCCGCCCCAGCGGGCGCAGCTGGACCTGGCCGAGCCGCGCGAACCCCTCTATCCCGCCGACGATCTCTACGGGATCCTGCCGGAGGATCTGCGCGAGCCGTTTGACGTGCGCGAGCTCATCGCCCGGCTGGTGGACGGCTCGGTGCTGCACGAGTTCAAGCCGCGCTACGGCACCACCCTGGTCTGCGGCTTCGCCCGCATCTGGGGCTATCCCGTGGGAATCCTCGCCAACAATGGCGTGCTCTTCTCCGAGTCCGCCCTCAAGGGGGCGCACTTTGTGGAGCTCTGCTGCCAGCGGCGCATTCCGCTGCTGTTCCTGCAGAACATCACCGGCTTCATGGTCGGGCGCAAATACGAACACGGTGGCATCGCCAAGGACGGCGCCAAGCTGGTTACCGCCGTGGCCTGCGCCCAGGTGCCCAAATTCACCCTGATCGTCGGCGGCAGCTTCGGTGCCGGCAACTACGCCATGTGCGGTCGCGCCTACGAGCCGCGCTTTCTCTGGATGTGGCCCAACGCGCGCATCTCGGTGATGGGCGGCGAACAGGCAGCCAGCGTGCTCGCCCAGATCCGGCGCGACGCGCTGGCGGCCAAGGGGGTGGACTGGGCGCCGGCAGAGGAGGAAGCCTTCAAGGCGCCCATCCGCGAACAGTACGAGCGCCAGGGCCATCCCTACTACGCCAGCGCGAGGCTGTGGGATGATGGCGTGCTCGATCCGGTGGACACCCGCCGGGTGCTGGCGCTTGCACTTGCCGCCGCCCTCAACGCCCCGATTCCCGAGACCCGCTTCGGCATCTTCCGGATGTAGTGCCATGGCCCACACCCGACTCGAGCGCGATGGCCCGCTGGCGCTGCTCACCCTCGAGCGGCCCGAGCGCCACAACGCCTTCGACGATGCCCTGATCGACGAGCTCACCGAGCGCTTCGAGGCCATCGCCGGCGATGATACGGTGCGTTGTCTGGTGCTCACCGGCGCCGGCCGCAGCTTCTCCGCCGGGGCTGATCTCGCCTGGATGCGCCGGGCCGCCGGCTATTCCTTCGAGGAGAATGTGGAGGATGCCCGCCGGCTGGAGCGCATGCTGCGCACCCTCGATGAACTGCCCCAGCCGACGGTGGCTATGGTCCAGGGGGCAGCCATCGGCGGCGGGGTGGGGCTGGTGTGCGCCTGTGACGTGGCCATCGCCGCCGATTCCGCCTTCTTCCAGCTGTCGGAAGTGCGCCTCGGGCTGATCCCGGCCGTCATCGCCCCTTCGTGCTGCGGGCGGTAGGGCCGCGGGTCGCCCGCCGCTACATGCTCACGGCCGAGCGCATCGGTGCCGAGGAGGCCCGCCGCATCGGGCTGGTGCACGAGGTGGTGGAGGCGGGGGCTCTGGAAGCGCGGGTGCGGGCGCTGGTGCGGGAGATCCTCCAGGGCGGCCCCGAGGCCCAGGCGGAGGTCAAGCGGCTGTTGCGCACCATCCGCCAGCTGGAGGGCACGCTCCTGGCCGAGGCCACCGCCCGCGCCATCGCCGAGCGCCGGGCCAGTGCCGAGGGACGCGAGGGTATGGCCGCCTTTCTCGAGCGGCGCCCGCCCGCCTGGCGGCCGCGGGAGGGCTGAGGCGTGTTCCGCCGTCTCTTGATCGCCAACCGCGGCGAGATCGCCTGTCGCATCATCCGCACCTGCCGCCGCCTGGGCATCGCCACGGTGGCGGTCTATTCCGAGGCGGATCGCGATGCGCGCCACGTGCGCCTGGCCGATGCCGCCGTCGCCCTCGGCCCGGCGCCAGCCAGCGAGAGCTATCTCCGCATCGACCGCATCCTCGAGGCCGCCCGCCACACCGGCTGCGAGGCGGTCCACCCGGGCTACGGCTTTCTCGCCGAGAACCCTGCTTTCGCGCGGGCGGTGGCGGCCGCGGGCCTGGTGTTCGTGGGGCCCGCGCCCGAGGCGATGGAACGCCTCGGGAACAAGGAACGGGCCAAGCGGCTCGCGCGTGAGCTGGGGGTGCCGGTGGTGCCGGGAGTGGAGGGATCGCCGTCAGAGCTGGCCAGCGCCGCCTGCGAGCTGGGCCTGCCGCTGCTGGTGAAGGCGGCCGCGGGCGGGGGCGGCAAGGGCATGCGCCGGGTGGAGGATGCGGCAGCGCTGGATGAAGCCTTGGCGGCCGCCGCGCGCGAGGCCGAGGCGGCCTTCGGCGACGGCCGGCTTTTGCTGGAACGCTGGATCGCACGCCCGCGCCATGTGGAGGTGCAGGTGCTGGGCGACGGCCGCGGGCGGGTGGTGCATCTTTTGGAGAGGG
>WFXL01000104.1 GCA_015490605.1 Rhodospirillales bacterium | reverse complement strand
TCTCGGCGGAACCGCGCTTTCAAAGCTCGTCCCGAGCCGCAGGCGACGCCCAGGCGTCAAAGCGCCACAGCGTGTTCCGATCCGGCGTCTACCCCGTCAGCCCGACCCCCAGAAAGCGCCGATCGTTCCGCCGCAGCTGCTCCGCCTTCGGAGCCGAAAGGTTCCACCACGCCTGGACCAGCATGGCCTTGATCAGAACCACCAGCGGATAGCTCGGCCGCCCCACCGGCGCGGCGTCGATGTCGCCGCAGACCGCCTCGAGCGCCGACCCGTCGACCAGCGCCTCGATCCGTTCGAGCCCTTGGTCGCGTCCCACCTCCTCCGGCAGCAACGCCTCCGCGAAATCCCGCTGCCGCTCCACAGCCCGCTGCATTCCTCACTCACCCGCCACCTCCGAATCACTCCTCCGCACAAGGGACAAGGGAGGTTACGAGGAGGTCTCAATCCCACCTCTACCGGAGGGATATGGGAGCTACCAAAAGGTCTCATAACAACAACCGCAAAACCACGATGAACCCAGCCTATGTTAAGGTCAAGAAGAATATGGTTACAACAACGAGAGAAAGACTGCCAAAAGGAAGGTGGGAAGCGAGACACCGGCCTGGCGTGACAGTCAGGGGATATCCGTGAATGGCCTTCGGCCACCATTGCCGCAGCCTTCCGTCGCCCGCAATGTCATGTTCGCATGCGGCTATCCCTCGTGCGAAGGCGCACCTCATGGGTCTCACGGGGAGCAGGTGCCGCCACGCTCCCATCGGGGCCCCATCTCATACCTGCTCTACCCGCGGTACGACGGTGACGGGTGGTCCCCCATGCCCGCTCCGGCCCTTTAGCGCCGCGCCAGATAGTCCATGATGTCGAGCACCGCGGGGCCGGCCAGCACCACGAACAGGGCCGGCAGGATGAAGACAATGAGCGGCACCGTGAGCACCGCCGGTAGCCGGGCGGCCTTCTCTTCCGCCCGGATCAGCCGGCGTTCGCGCAGCTCGTCGGCCAGCACCCGCAGACTGGTCGCAAGCGGCGTACCATAGCGTTCCGTCTGGATCAGGGTCGAGGTGAGTGCCCGCATGCCCGCAAGATCGACGCGGCGGGCGAGATTGTGCAGGGCCTGTCGGCGATCCGGCAGGAAGGTGAGCTCGCTCCCCGTCACCGTGAGCTCGTCCGCAAGTTCCGGCGCTCCCCGTGCCAGCTCCCGTGCCACCCGCTCGAGGGCGGCATCGAGGGCCAACCCTGCCTCAGCGCAAACCACCAGCAGGTCGAGAGCATCCGGCAGGCTCTTCTGGATACGCTGACGCCGGATCCGCGCCCGCCGGCCGATCACCAGATCCGGGAGGAGGAAGGCGCCCCCTACAACTGCGGCAGCCACCGCAAGACGCACCAGCGGTGTCAGACCCGAGAGCTCCACCAGCAACGGCGGCACCACCAACAGCAGGGCTGCCAGCGGCAGGGCAAGCTTGGCAAAGATGAACACCACCAAGGCCTCGCGTGAGCGCAGGCCGGCACGCATGAGCGCAAGCCGCCAGGCGTCGACGCCGGAACTCCGCAGCAGGTCCAGCGTGCGCAGCGTCGCCGAAGCGAGGCGCACGAGATCCGGCCGCAGTTGCGCAACCCGCGAAGGCCGTGGTGGTGGTGTCACCGCATAGACGCGGCGGATGCGCTCGAGCGCCCGCGGCGCCCGGCGCCCCTCCACCAGCACGTACCAGAGCAGCAGCACAGCGGCGAAATTGAGAGCACCCGCGAGCCAGGCGAGGGTCTCGGGACCGGTAAGGAAATCGGCCAGGCGGTTCATGGCACCGGCCTCCGGGCGACTCGCGATCGCATTTGACCTCCCGGCCTTCCCGCCTGCCCCAGCGCCCGCCCGCCACATCGGCGCGCTCGGCCCCTCGCCGGCGGCCGCGAGCCTGGAAGACGCCACGGCCGGATCGCGACGCGGTGGTATTTCCGACCACAGCTGGCTTTCGCCCGCTGCGACCGGCGAAAAAGCATGATCGGTGTTGCCCGCAATCCTACCGCCGGGACCATCCGCTCTCGGCGTCGCCGCTCGGGTACGGCCGCGGCCTCTACGAGGGGCTGGATCGCCTTACCTGTTCGCCCGGGCGGTCCGTGGCAGCGAGCCGCAGGCCGAGGTGGCCGAAGGCGAGCGGGTCGGCTGGCAGCGGCGACAACATCCCCCTTTATCCGGAACCCGCGCCCCATGCGCGGGCACCACGCCGAACGGGACGGTCGCAAAGGACGCAAGGCCGCCACTTCGCTCGTGGCGCCCCCGCCGGTTCCGCAAACGGTCCGGCGGTGGCCATGGCCCGGCTCGCGCCGCCCCCGGTCCGGGGCCTGATGGTGGCGTGCGTACAGAACTTCAGCGGCAAGTTGCCGGCCGCTACCATCGTGGCCCACGCGCTGGGAAGGATGCTCATCTTTCCGGCCGGGCCGCGGGCGCGGGTTTGCGGGGGGGCCGGTCGCCTCCCCGCTGCGCAAGCTAAGGACGAGCGGTGGGGATGCCCGGGAACAACCCACCGGCAGGACCCGGCTGCCGCCATCTCCGGCCGTCGGGCTCCCCATACCTGCTGCACCACGCCCGAGTAGCCTCGGTAACCGGCCCGCCACCGTCACAGTCATATCTCGAACCTCACCATGCGGGCGATCACCAGCATGCCCAGGCCCATGCTGGTGAGACCGCCGGCGACCATGGCCCAGCCGCGGGGATCCGAGAAGAGGCGCATGATGTAGTCGGGATTGATGGTGTAGATGACGGCCGTCATCACGAACGGCAGGGCCCCGATGATCAGTGCCGAGGCCCGTGCTTCCGAGGACATGGCGCGGATCTTCATCTTCATCTGCTCGCGCCGGCGCACGAGCGATGAGAGATTCTCCACGATTTCCGCCAGATTGCCGCCGGTCTCCCGCTGAATCGACAGGGCGATCACGAAGAAGCGCAGCTCCGGCACATCCATGCGGTCCACCGCCTCCCACAGGGCCTCCTCCAGTGGTGTGCCCACCCGCACCGCACTCGCCACCTCGCGGAACAATCCGCCCACCGGCTCCTCCACCTCCTCGCCGATGAGGGCGATGGCCTCCACCACCGGCAGGCCGGATTTCACCGCCCTCACCACCAGATCCAGCGCTTCGGGCAGCAGCCGCACGAAGGCCCGCTCGCGCCGACGCCGCAGCAGGTCCAGCAGGGCAAGAGGCAACAGCACCGCCCCCAGAGGAAAGCCGGCGAGGGCAGCCAGCACACTGTTGCTGGCCCACCAGGCAAGCCCGGCGAGGGCGGTGCCCGCGAGCACCCCCACCAGCAGCGCGTCGCCCGGCCCGAGGGTAAGACCGGCACGGGCAAGGCGTCGCTCGAACTGCCGTACGTCGGGGAGCCACCGGGCGAGATCCACGCCGAGCCCGCGCCGGTCGCGGCGGCGCAGGGATTCCGTGGTCTTGCCGGGTTCACTCCGGCGCAGGCCGGAGCGGAGCGCATGGATGCGGGCGAACAGCCGGCGGCGGGCGAGCATGCGCCGGCTGAGCTCGACCATGAGGATGATCCCAAGGCCCACCAGGGCGGCCACGAGGCCGGACAGGGCAAGTGGCGTCATCGCTCCGCCCCTCCCGTCAGCGCCGCCATCAGCGCCCGGTCGAGCCCATAGTAGGCCGCGCGCTTGATGAAGCGGGGCTGGACCGGCTGCGGGCGGAAGGTCCCCAGCAAAGTGCCATCGGGCGCCTCGCCCTGGTATTCATAGACGAAAAGATCCTGCAATGTGACCACTTCACCTTCCATGCCCACCACCTCGGTCACCTGGGTGACCCGGCGGATGCCGTCGCGCATCCGCGCCACCTGGATGATGAGGTTCACCGCCCCGACGATCTGGGTGCGGATCGCCCGTGTCGGCAGGTTGGCGGTGGCCATGGTCACCATGTTCTCGAGCCGGACGATGGCCTCGCGTGGGCTGTTGGCATGGAGGGTGCACATGGAACCGTCATGGCCGGTGTTCATGGCCTGCAGCATGTCGAAGGCTTCGGCGCCGCGCACCTCGCCGCAGATGATGCGGTCGGGCCGCATGCGCAGGGCGTTGCGCACCAGATCCCGCATGGTCACCTCGCCCTCGCCCTCGAGATTGGGCGGGCGGGTCTCCAGTCGCACCACGTGAGGCTGCTGCAGCCGGAGCTCGGCAGCATCCTCGATGGTGATGATGCGCTCGCCGGGATCGATCAGCTGGGACAAGGCGTTGAGCAGGGTGGTCTTGCCCGAGCCGGTGCCGCCCGAGATGATGATGTTGAGCCGGCAGGCGGCGGCGATCTCCAGCAGCCGCGCAAGGGGGGCGCTGATGTTCCCCTGCCGCACCATCTGGTCGAGGGTGATGCGGTGTTTGGCGAACTTGCGGATGGAGATGGCGCAGCCATCCAGCGCCAGCGGCGGGATCACGATGTTGACGCGGCTGCCGTCAGGTAGGCGCGCATCGCAGATGGGCGAGGTCTCATCCACCCGCCGGCCGACCCGGGTGACGATCCGCTGGGCGATGTTGAACAGATGGCGGTCGTCGCGAAAGCGGACGTCGGTGAGTTCGAGCTTGCCGCGGCGTTCCACATAGACCGCCTCCGGCCCGTTCACCATGATGTCGGTGACGGTCTCATCCCGCAGGAGCGGCTCGAGCGGACCGAGCCCCACCATGTCGTCCACGAGGCGGATGCAGAGCTCCTGCTGATCGCGGCTGGAGAGTCCCAGGCGGCGTTCGGCCACGATCTCCGCCACCAGTTCCTGCAGCTGCCGGGCCAGCTCCTCACGCGGCAGGCGGGCAGCCGCGGCGACGTCGATCCGGTCATAAAGGACGTCCTGGATGACCGTGAGCGCACGCTCGAGATG
>WFXL01000103.1 GCA_015490605.1 Rhodospirillales bacterium | reverse complement strand
TCGAGATCGACGATGAGGGGGAAGTGGTCGGAGGCGTGGGTTTGGTGGTCGATGTGGGCGTGCTGGACGCGGTCGAACAGCCAGGCGGAGAGGAGGATGTAGTCGATGCGTTTGCCCTGGCAGGTGACACCTTCGCGCTCGTCATGGCCGGCCGCCACCCAGGCATCCACGAAGCCGTCGCGGTTCACCAGCCGGCCGTAGGGGGCCACCAGCGGGCCGATGAGGCGGGCGTATTCCTCCGAATCGGGGGTGAAGTTGAGATCCCCCATGATCACCGCCTCGCGCGGCATCGGCGGCATCTCCCCCTCGGTCCAGCCGGCCCGCGGATCGGGATGGCCGCCGCACCACGCCCCGCCCTCGGCAAACGCCCGCTGGTGGATCGCCAGCAACGCCTCCACCTGCGGCAGCCGGGTGTGGGTGGCAAGGTGCGAGAGATGGGTGCTGTAGACCCGAAGCGGCCGGCCTGACGGGGTCCGCACCACCGCTTCCAGCGCCCCCTGCTGGATGCTGTGCTGGGTGAGGGTGCCGAACTTGGGCAGCGGAAAGTTGCGGCTTGAGAGAATCGGCCAGCGCGAGAGGATCATGTTGCCGAACTGGCGCCGGCGGTTGGGCCGCTCGGGCGTGCCCGCATGCATGTCCAGATTGGCGCCATACACCCAATAATAGCCCGCAAGCCGCCGCGCCAGCTCCGCCGGCTGGTCGGTCTCAAACGACCGCCGCCAGAACCGCTCCACCTCCTGCAGCGCGATGATGTCGGGATCGTGATGGCGGATCCGCGCCGCGATCCGATCCAGATCGAACCGCCCATCCGCCCCGAACCCATACTGAATGTTCCAGGTCAAAAGCCGCATGCCGCCGCCAGCACCACACCGCCTTCGAGTCTGACGCGCCCAGCCCACCGCGGCCGCAGAAAAACGACGAAATCCACCACCCCCGCGACAACCCCCAACCATTGCCCGAAAATGCCCGACAAAGGCCTGTGACCGGACTCCGGGATCCCCTCATGCCTTTCGGCGTGGGCAGAGGTGGCCTTAAAATCGTAAAATAGGGTGTAGCGAGGCGTGGCAAAGGCCGTTCACCGGCAACCTTCCCCCTATCCCCCACCTACGTTGCTGCGGAACACCACAGCGGGGACGGTTGATGCGGAAGCGGGAGCGTAGGCGGTCGTGGTGATGGCGGTGGAGAATTTTCGGTCTGCCTCCGTCCATTTTTTCGGAGCGAGACCTCCCGGCAAAACGCTTGGCGTGTCGGTGGATGGCGTGACCGTCTCCGCAAAGACAGGGTCGGTTGGGGCCGTGGGCTTCTGCGCCGGTGTTCCGCGGGTTTTCGGACGGTTCCGCGGGTTGCGGGCGGGCTGCGGGCGGATTCCAGAGCTGCGGCGGTCAGCTGACGGGTGGCGACAGGAAGACGGGGCGGCGCAGGTCGAAGGCCAGCACCCGGAAGATCGTGTCGACCCGATTGCGGGCGCGGGAAAAGCCGCGGGCGCCGCCAGGGCTGAAGGAACGTTGCAGCGGTCCAAACACCGGCTCGATCTTCGGCCGCACCGTCTTCACGACGAAGTTCGCCGCCCGTTGCCACGACCGCAACCCGCCGCGGCGCGGCCTGTGCGCGATCACCGTGTGAGGCTCCGCGCCTCGAGCCCCTCGCGCAGGTCTCCCGCGTCGTACGCCCCATCCGCCCACACCCGGCCGACATCATCCGGCACGATCACCTCCGCCACGGTCCGCTCGTGGCGCAAGGCCGGCGTGAGCGCGATCCTCCGCACGATGCCGGTCTCTCCGTCGAAGGCTGCGTGCAGCTTGGACCCGTGTGTCGGATGCCGCCCGTTCCCTGTGGCCCCGTCGGCATCCCGGTCCACGGGCATTCGGTCCTTGCGCCGATTATGCGTTGTGCCGCGCTCTTCACCAGCGTCGCATCTAGGATGCGGCCGCGCCGCAGGACCAGACCCCGGGCACGCAGCTGCCGGTCCACCTCGGCAAACAACGCCTCCGCCAGACCCCGCTGCGCAAGCT
>WFXL01000102.1 GCA_015490605.1 Rhodospirillales bacterium | reverse complement strand
GGCGGGGTCAGAAACATGGGGCAGGGATCCGTGCGACGCCACTGTTGCTGCCGTCGCACGGATCCCTGCCCCATGTTTCTGACCCCGCCGGCCACGGACTGCAGCCGACCATGAGCCCAGCATAGTCACCGGCGCCGGGGGCACAAGGGTGCCTGCAGGTGGGCCCGGGGCGGACTCATCCCCTGACGTGCCGGAAAGGCACGCTCACGCCTCAGCCGGCCGGGACGGTGGTGAGCGGAAGCCGCACCCGTTCCTCGCCGAAGAGGCACTGGAAGCCCACCAAACACCAGGCGTAGTCCAGCCTCGCCCGCACCTCGCCCGGCCCGTCGGCGCGGAAGGACAGGGCGAGGGTGATGGGGCCGTCGAAATAGATGCGGCCCGGCTCCAGCGCCTTGGTCTCGGGCTCGAGCCAGGTGATGCCTTCGGCCGCCTCCGCCCGCAGCACCGAGCCGGGATCGGCCACCAGCTTGGCATCGCCCAGCGGCCGCAGTTCCACCACCAGCCGGAAGTGTTCGCCGGCGGGCTCGATGCGCGCGGCCACCTCCACCCGTCCCTGGGGCGTCTGCGGCGGCAGCAGGCCGTCCAGCAGCGCATTCAGATGGGTGGTGGCAGCGGCGGGGCTGGCGGCGAGGAGCGTGGCCAGAAGGCCGGCGAACAGATCCCTGCGGCGCATGGCGTGCCCTCCCTCGCTGGGGTCAGAGGATCCGCTGTCCGGTCTTGCGCCAGTCGGCGAGGAAGCGCTCGAGGCCGAGGTCGGTGAGCGGATGGCGCACCAGCTGGCGCAGCACCGCCGGCGGCACGGTGGCGATGTCCGCCCCCAGTCGTGCCGCCTCCACCACATGCTGGACGTGGCGGATGGAGGCGGCCAGCACCCGCGTGCGCAGACTGTCGCGATAGTTGCGGAAAATGGTGAGAATGTCGGCCACGAGGCCCATCCCCTCCTCGCCCACATCATCAAGCCGGCCGACGAAGGGGGAAACATAGCTGGCCCCGGCGCGCGCCGCCAGCAGCGCCTGTGCGGGCGAGAAGCACAGTGTCACATTGGTGCGGATGCCCTCCGTCTCGAGCCGGCGGCAGGCCTTGAGCCCCTCCCAGGTGAGCGGCAGCTTGACCACGATATTGGCGGCAACGGCGGCAAGCCGCCGGCCCTCGGCCACCATGGCATCAGCATCGGTGGCGGTGACCTCGGCGCTCACCGGACCCGGCACCAGCCGGCAGATCTCCTCCAGCACCTCGAACAGGGGTCGGCCGGTGCGGGCGATCAGGGTGGGGTTGGTGGTGACGCCGGCCACCAGGCCGGTTTCGGCGAGCTCACGGATCTCCGCCACATCGGCACTGTCAACGAACAGTTCCATGGCTGGCTCCCCACCGGCCCTCAGTGGTGTTCATGCTCGCGCGGGACATAGCGCCCGTCACGCCATTCGCGGAAATACTCGCCGATGCGCGGATGGTCCACCGGCTCGCCCGAATCATCGGGCACCAGGTTCTGCTCGGAGACGTAGGCGATATAGTAGGTCTCGCCGTTCTCCGCCAGCAGATGGTAGAAGGGCTGATCCTTGCGCGGGCGGATCTCCTCGGGGATCGACTGGTACCACTCCTCGGTGTTGGCGAACTCCGGATCCACGTCGAAGATCACCCCGCGGAAGGGGAAGAAGCGGTGGCGGACCACCTGGCCGATGGCGAACCGTGCCTGACGCACGCGCATCTCCTCGATCCGGCTCCCTTGATCAGCTGCGAGGCTACCATCCGTTCCCGATATGGCCCCGGACGTGAGCCGACCAAGGGTCATGGCCGCTCGCCGCGCACCCGCAGCAGTTCCACCAGGCTGGAAGTATCCCAGCGGCCGCCGCCCAGCTGCTGGATCAGCCGGTAGAACTGGTCCACCAAGGCGGTGACCGGCAGCGGCGTGCCGTTGCGGCGCGCCTCCTCGAGGGCGATGCGCAGGTCCTTGCGCATCCAGTCGACGGCAAAGCCGAAGTCGAACTCGCCCCGCACCATGGTATGCCAGCGGTTGTCCATCTGCCAGCTCTGGGCGGCGCCCTTGGAGATCACCTCATAGACCCGGTCGGTATCGAGGCCGGCGCGGCGGGCAAACTCGATCGCTTCAGCAAGCCCCTGCAACAGGCCGGCGATGGCGATCTGGTTCACCATCTTGGTAAGCTGGCCGCTGCCGGGCCCGCCCATGAGGGTGACGCTGCGCCCATAGGCCCGCATCACCGGCTCCAGTCGGGCGAAGTCGGCCTCCTCTCCGCCACACATGATGGTGAGGGTGCCCTTCTCGGCCCCCACCTGGCCGCCGGAGACGGGCGCATCGATGAAGCCGGCGCCGCGCTCACGGCAGGCGGCATGGAGCTCGCGCGCGATGTCGGCCGAGGCGGTGGTGTGGTCGCCCCATACCGCACCCGGTCTGAGGCCGGCGAGGATGCCATCCTCGCCGAGGACCACCGCCCGCAGATCGGGATCATCGCCCACGCAGGTGAAGACGAATTCGGCCGCCGCTGCGGCTTCGCGCGGGCTCGCCGCCACCCGCCCGCCATGGTCCGCCTGCCAGCGCTCGGCCTTGGCACGCGTGCGGTTCCAGACGGTCACCCGGTGCCCCGCCCGCGCCAGATGGCCGGCCATGGGATAGCCCATCACGCCGAGACCGATGAAGGCCACATCCGCCATCGCATCCACCTCCCCCAAGCGGCGATCCGGCGTCCGGCATGAGCGAAGCGCGCGGCCGTAAGACCGTCAAGCCGGCGGGATGCGCTCGCCCCGCACCGCTGCCAGCATCTGGGCCACATGTCCGGGCGGCGTGTGCGGCAGGATGCCGTGGCCGAGATTGAAGATGTGGGGGACCGGCTGCAGCACCTCGAGGATGCGCTGCACCTCCCGCACCAGCACATCACCGCCCGCTACCAGCACCGCCGGATCCAGAAGCCCCTGCAGCGCCGGCCCGCCCGCTGCCCGCGCCACCAGCGCTTCGGGCACCGCGGTGGTATCGAGCGCCACCGCCGCCGCCCCGAGGGTGAGGGCTTCCGGATAGAGTTGGCCGATCCCGCGGGGAAACACGATCACCGGCGTGTGCGGGTGGCGGCGCGCCAGCTCCGCCACGATCCGGCCGAGCGGCGCCAGCACCAGACGGCGGGCCAGCGGCGGCGGCAGACAGCCGGCCCAGCTGTCGAACAGCTGCACCGCCTCGGCGCCGGCGGCGATCTGCCGGTCGAGGAAATGCACCACCGCTTCGCTGAGGCGGGCAATCAGCGCATCGACGAACGCCGGCTGGGCCCAGGCGAGGGTGCGGGCGCCGGCGAAGTCCCTCGAGCTTCCGCCTTCCAGCAGATAGGCGGCAAGCGTCCAAGGCGCGCCGGCAAAGCCGATGAGGGTCTCCCGCCGTCCCTGCAGGGCCGTGGCCAGGCGCGCCATCGTCTCATAGACCGGCGCCAGATGGCGATCGAACGCCTCGGGGTCGAAGGGCGGCAGCGGTTGGGTGGGATCGAGCCGCGCCACCCGTGGCCCCTCGCCCTCGACGAACGTCACCGGAATGCCCAGGGCATGGGGCACCACCAGGATGTCGGAGAACAGAATGGCGGCATCCAGTCGAAAGCGCCGCAGGGGCTGGAGGGTCACTTCGACGGCGAGTTCGGGTGTATAGCACAGGCTCAGAAAGTCGGCCGCACGGGCCCGTACCTCGCGGTATTCGGGCAGATAGCGCCCGGCCTGGCGCATGAGCCACACCGGCGGCGGATCCACCCGCCGGCCTGTCAACACCTGAAGGAGCGGCTTGGTTCCCTGCGGCATCCACCCCCACTCCTCTTTCACAAATCTCGAAAATTCGGAGGTGGTTGTGGTTTGGCGCGGGATCGGCGGGATGGCAACACATTCCCCACGGTTTTCCGCCATCGGCGAGAGCCACGCGGCCGCTGGGAAAGGCCTGGGGATATGTCTTGAAAAGCCTCGCAAGGCGTACGACTCTCGCAGAGCGCGCGGATGAACGCGGCTTTGAGCGGCGGTGTGGACCGATGGATCCGTCGACGCTTTCCACCGTCGACCCGGCCCGTGGGGATGAGCCGGTGGATCGTGAGGGCATGGGGCCGAAAGCGCCGGCGGTTGCACGCGGGCAGGACACTTCTCCCGCAACCATCCGCCAGCTTGTCCAGAAGCTCGGGACCCAACCGGTGCGTCTTCACGTCCATCTGATTTCCGATTCCACCGGCGAGACCGTCACCACCGTCACCCGCGCGGCGCTGGCGCAGTTCGACGATGTGGAGCCGATCGAACATGTGTGGTTCTTCGTGCGCACCGGCGAGCAGCTGGAGCGCATCCTGCGGATCATCGCCGCGCTGCCGGGGCTTGTGGTCTACACGCTGGTGGAGCCGGAGGCGCGCTATCGGCTCGAGACCCATTGCCGGCGGCTGGGCATTCCCGCGGTGCCGGTGCTGGATCCGGTGATGAATGCCCTCACCGCCCTGGTGGGCTCGGCCGGCAAGCCGCGGGTGGGCCGCCAGCACGCCCTGGATCGCGGCTATTTCGCCCGCATCGAGGCGATGAACTTCGCCATGCGCCACGATGACGGCCAGCATGTGGAGGAGCTGGAGCAGGCAGATGTGGTGCTGGTGGGAGTCTCGCGCACCAGCAAGACGCCCACCTGCATCTATCTCGCCCAGCGCGGGGTGAAGGCGGCCAATGTGCCGGTGGTGCTGACGGCCTCGCAGATGCGGGTGGTGGAGCGGCTGCGCAACCCGCTGGTGGTGGGGCTTACCATCCGGCCGGAGGCGCTGGTGGAGATCCGTCGCACCCGCCAGCGCACCCTTGGCCTCGATCCCGAAGCGGCCGGGCGCTATGGGCGCGAGTATGTAGACCCTGAGGCGGTGCGGCGCGAGATCGTCGCCGCCCGGCGGCTGTTCGCCCGCATGGGCTGGCCCGAGATCGACGTAACCCGGCGGTCGGTGGAGGAGACGGCGGCGGCCGTCTATCAGCTCCTGCAGGTGCGCCGCCAGCCGGAACTGGGGGCGCTGGGAGCACCGGTGCCGGGGCCGGTGGCCCCGCCCCGCGAGTGATGACGTGGTGATGCGGGTGCGGCGCGAGCGCCGGCGGCGCCGCCGCTGGCCTTGGCTTTTGGTTCTGGCAGGCAGTTTCGTGCTGGTGGTGCTGGCGGCCTACGGCGGCTATCGGGCGGGCCTCGCCGAAGGCGCCACCACCCGCGCGCGGCTGTTGAGCGAGCGCCAGCGGGCCGAGGAGACGGTCCGCATCCTCGAGGAGAAGCTGGCGCGCACCGAGGCGCGGCTGGATCAGCTGCGGCTGGCCTATCGCGAGCTGGAGACGGCCTATCGGCGCAAGGCCATTCAGGGTGAGCTCGAGGAGCTGCTGGCGCTGGTGCGCCGCCGGCTGGCCGAGGGCGTGCCGCTTGAGCGGCTGCGCTTTCTCATCGCCAGTGCCGCACCCCAGCAGCGCTGTGATCAGGAGCTGGAGGCGGGGCGCGTCTATGTGCGGGTGCCGCTCGCCCGCGGCGTGCGCTTCGGCCTTGCGCTGGCGGGCGGGCGGATCGCGCTGAGTGTGGCTGGCCGGCCGGCGCGGGACGAAGAGGGCCGGCCCGAAGCCTGGTTCGACCCGGCCGCCCCGGTGGCGGTGGAGTTCGTGCTGCTGGATGGCAGCCGCCAGCGGATCGAGGGCACGCTGCCACTGGTCCACCGGCTGGTGGCAGGTGGTGATGAATACCGCATTGGCCTGCAGCCGGATTCCCGCCGCGGCTGGGTGCGGGTGGCGGTGCAGCGCTGCGACTATCCGTAAGGTACCGGTGCCTGCGACCACATCAGGTCTTGCGGCGACAGGCCGGCGGGACCACCTCGCAAATGAGTCCAGGCGGGGAGGAAGCGATGCGCACAGCCGCGGGCGTCATGCTGGTGGTCGGGCTGCTGGCGGCAGCGGGAATGCCGGCAAGGGGGCAGGAGCCGGTCGATCGGCTGGCGACCGCATTGGCCGAGGCCTATCGCACCAGTCCCGACCTGGAGGCCGCCCGCGCGCGGGTGCGGGCGGTGGCGGAACAGGTGCCGCAGGCGCTCGCTGGCTTCCGGCCGCAGCTCTTCACCAGCGGCAGCATCGATGCCATCACTGGCCGCTCGCGTGCCGAGGCCGGGCCCGAGACGGATCTCGACAATGTTGGGGTCAGCACAGCCCTGTCCCTGCGCCAGAACCTCTATGCCGGCGGCGGCACCCGCGCGGCGGTGCGCGCGGCGGAAGCGCGGCTGCGGGCCGAGACCCTGCGGCTGACCGACACCACCCAGAATATCTTCCTTCAAGCGGTGGAAGCCTATACCGCCGTCTGGCGCGACCGCCATGTGCGGCGGCTGGCCGAGCGCAACCGCGAGCGCCTCATGCGGCATCTCGAGGCCACCCGCGACCGTTTCCAGGTGGGCGAGGTGACCCGCACCGATGTGGCCCAGGCGGAGGCGCGGCTCGAGCAGGCACGGGCCGAGGTGGAGCGCGCCACCGCCGATGTGGTGGCCTCGCAGGCGCGCTTTCTGCGAGTGGTGGGCCGACCGGCGGCGGATCCGCTGGCGGATCCCACAGAGCTGCGCGATCTGCCGGCAAGCCTCGAGGAGGCGCTCGCCCGCATCCCGCACCATCCGCTGGTGCAGGCGGCCGAGGCCGACCTCGCGGCGGCGCGGGCAGGGGTGGATGTGGCCTTCGCGGCGCTGCTGCCGAGCGTGGATGCCGAGGCCAGTCTGGCCTATGCCGATGATCCCAGCGCGCCGGTGGACTGGCAGCGCAGCGCCAGCGTGCGGCTTGCGGTGCGGGTGCCGCTGTATCAGGGTGGCGGCGAATATGCGCGGGTGCGGGAGGCGCGCCGGCAGGTGGAGGCGGCCGAACGGGCACTGGAGGCCACCCGGCGGGAGGTGGAGCGGCGAGTGCGCACCGCCTGGGAGCGGCTGCGGGCTGCAGGGGCGGCCCTGCGCGCCTTCGAAGCCCAGGTGCAGGCCAACCGCGTGGCCCTGGAGGGGGTGCAGCAGGAGGCCATGGTGGGCGCGCGCACCGTGCTGGACGTGCTCGATGCCGAACAGGAATTGTTCCAGTCGGAAGTGAACCTGGTGCGGGCGCGGGGCGATCGCATCCTGGCCGGCTATGAACTGGCCGCGGCCCTGGGCGAGCTCGAGCCGGCCCGCCTCGGCCTCGACCTTACGCCCTATGATCCCGAGGCCTATGCCCAGACCGCCCGCCAGCGCCTCTTCGGGCTGGAGTAACGGTCGCAGACAGAGACCGAAAACGCCGCAGCGTTAAGGGGCCATTTACCTTCAGCGCCTAGGGTCGGAGCGGATCGCAGGATCCGCGGGTCACTTGAGCGCTGGAGGTGATGGACGTGGCGAGATCGTTCGAAACGCGGTGGGGCTCCCGTCTGCTGTTGGCGGCAGCCCTCACCATTGCCGGTGGCGGCAGCGGCATGGCGGCGCAGGTGACGGCCACCGTCACCGCCCGGGTGGAGGTGGTCTCCACCTGTACCGTGAGCGATGCCGAACTCGACTTCGGCACCTATGTGGCGGGGCAGACGAACAGTCTCGATGCCACCGCGGTTTTGCAGGTGAGTGAGTGTCCGGTGCGCAGCGTGCGCATCGAACTGGACGGCGGCGGCAGCGGCAATGTCCGCAACCGTCGCATGCAGGATGGCAATGGCAACACCCTCGCCTATCAGATCTACAGTGATCCCGGCATGAAACAGCTCATCGGTACCGGCCGTAACGCCCGCTCCCTCTCCGTCGGCACCAACAACAACGCCAGCCTCACTCTCTATGGCCGCATTCCCGGTGGCCAGGTGGTGGACGAGGGGACCTACACCGATACGGTGCGGGTGACCATGAGCTTCTGATCCGGGCGGCGGTCCCGGGCTGCGCGGCCGCGCGGGGTGGCGGTCACCCAAGGGAGCGTCTGAGGGGTTGGTTTCCAGGGTGGCCGCCGACGGGGCCGGGCAGAGGCCCAGCCCCGCCCCCGGCCCGCCCGGTCTCGCCCGCGCGCGAGCGGCGGGGTCTGCGGGCGCGTGCAGCCTGCCAGAGGTGAGGATGCCGTGGCGCGACGGCCGTATCCTGCGCCTGCGGGCGAATCTGCGGACTGTGTCTGCACGCGAGCTCGCCGGCTGCGCCTGGGGGTGAACATGCAGCTTGTGCCTGCGGGCTGGAGGTGCGGGTAGGATCCCGCAGACGTCCCGGTACCGGGCGGGTGTCGGCCCGCGTGGAGCAAGCCTCGCAGGCGGATGGTGGATCCGGCACGCCGCGGCCGCGGGGTGAGGGCCTGCGTGATACAGGCCACGCCTACTGATGGCGGATGCGGCTTACCGCAGTCGGGGGCGAACGCCCAGGTGAAACGGGTCGCACGGACGGATGGTGGATCCGGCACACTGCAACGGTGGGGCGAGGGCCTGTGTGATACGGGCCTTGCGGGCTGATGGGGGATTCGGCGCGTTGGGTAGCTCGGCCCGGGTTACGGCACTCACGAGAGCAGTCCGATGTCCACCAGCACGATGTCCACCATACAGCGGGCAAGGAAGTAGAAGTAGATCAGAATGGTGTCGATGCCGGGATAGGCCAGGGTCACGCCCAAGGCCTCCAGATGGCGCAGAAAGCAGCGGGCAAACAGGACCCAAAAGAAGGCCACCAGCGGCAGGAGGCCGTCGCCGACGCTCCCGGGCGTGATCCGGCGTACAAGTCGCAGGACCGGGTCGGTGATGCGGACAAAAAAGCGCCAGATGTAGTTGTCCCAGTTGGCCGGCACGAACAGGGACAGCAGAAAGCGGCCGAGGAGGGTATAGCCGATCGCGGCGAGAAGGTAATTGACCAGATGGAAGAGCGGGTTCTCGAGCAGGATCGCCATGGTTCGGTTTCCGCGCTGGAACGAATGGTAAGACGAGCGGCGCCTTGGAATGAGTGCACCCTTTCGCCGGGACCCTTCACCGCCCGCGGCAGCAGCGGTGACGGTGGTGGCCGTAGCAGAACCGGCCGGATCGCCGGATTGTCACAGAGGGCTGTTGGCCGCGGCTGGCAGCTGATGGGTGAGGCCGCCGGAGTCGTCGCGGGTGAGGCGGGAGCGGCCGGACCCAGGGACCGGAGCGTGGCCCTGAAAGCGGACGGTGTCGGGTTCGCCATTCCGGGAGGCCGGCAAACGGGGCCATCCGTCCAGACGCGTCATCACCGCCTGCCGCCAAGGGTTGGGCCGGGCAGAGGGTGGTGGCGTCCAGGGGCGGGATCCGGGCCATCGGCTCAGGCACTGGCCTCACCTTCCTCACCGTACCGGGGATCAGCAACCTCCATGGAGGTGGCGGTTTTCCCGAAGGGGGTCGGGATGGTGGAAGGGCGGGGCCCGAAGCCCCGCCCCCCATGCGCCACAGAGCGGATCGGCTCAGCCTTCGCGCCGGGCCTCCTCCATCAAGACCGGCCCCCGCGGAATGCGGAGCTGCTCCACGAACTCCTGGATCTCCCGCGGCGGCGGGGCGGTCATCTTGCTGACCACGATGGTCAGAATGAACGCCACCGGCATGCCGAAGATGGCCGCCGAGATGTTCCGGATGCCGAACCAGGGTTCCATGGCGCCGGTGTTGGTCATGATGATGTAGAACAGCGTCAGGCCGTAGCCGCCGAGCATGCCGACGATGGCGCCGGTGGTGTTGGCGTTCTTCCACAGCACCCCGAGCACCAGCGCCGGGAACAGGCCGGCTGCGGCCAGCGAGAACGCCCAGGCCACATATTTGAGGATGTGGGCCGGGGCGGTGATGGTAAGATAAGCCGCCAGCGCCGCCACCACGAACAGCAGCACCCGCGCCACCACCAGCCGCCGGGCGGTAGAGGCGGTGGGATCGATCATCTTGTAGTAGATGTCGTGGGACAGCGCATTGGCCATGGCCAGCAGCAGCCCGTCGGCGGTGGACAGCGCCGCCGCGAGGCCGCCCGCCGCCACCAGACCGGCGATCACATAGGGCAGGCCCGCCACCTCCGGCATGGAGATCACCACCACATCGCGATTGATGCTGAACACGGCGGGATCGAACGCCAGGGTGGAGACTCCTGCTTTCTGGCAGGCATCGAACACCGTCTGGGGATCGGCGGCCGCAGTACCGCAGATCTTCACGAGGCCGATCTTGCCGTAGAGGAAGATCCACTGCGGCAGCTCCCGCACCGCCTCCAGCGTCTCGACGCTCTTGCCGATGACGTTCTGGAAGATCTCCAGCTTGGCGAAGGCGGCGTAGGCCGGTGCTGTGAAGTAGAGCAGGAAGATGAAGAACAGCGCCCAGCCGACCGACGTGCGGGCCTCACGCACCGACGGCGTGGTGAAGAACCGCATGATCACATGCGGCAGCGAGGCGGTCCCTACCATCAGACACAGGATCAGCGCGAAGAAATTGATGACATCGTAGTTCACCCACGGCTGCACGTGCGGCTTGGCGATGCCGTACTGCTGTTCGAGTTCGGTGATCTGCTGCAGCACCTGGCCGTACATGATCTGCGGGATCGGCACGCCGGTCTTCTGGGCCGAGAGGATGATCACCGGGATCAGGTAGGCGATGATCAGCACGATGTACTGCGCCACCTGCGTCCAGGTGACCGCCCGCATGCCGCCAAGCATGGAGCACACCAAGATGCCCACAAGACCCACGAAGATGCCGTAGTTGACCGGAATGTCCAACAGCCGCGAGGCGATCACGCCGGTGCCCTTGAGCTGGCCCATGAGATAGACCAGTGAGCAGGTGAACAGGATCACCACGCCGATGAGGCGGGCGAAATTGCCGCCATAGCGCGCAGCCAGGAAGTCCGGTACGGTGTAGGCGCCGAATTTGCGCAGGTAGGGCGCGATCAGGGTCGCCACCAGCACATAGCCGCCGGTCCAGCCCAGCACGAAGGCGAGGCCGTCATACCCCAGCAGATAGAGCGAACCCGCCATGCCGATGAAGGAGGCGGCGCTCATCCAGTCGGCGGCGGTGGCCATACCGTTGTAGACCGCCGGTACCCGCCGACCGGCGACATAATATTCCGAGATCTGGGTGGTGCGGCTGATGATGCCGATGCCGGCGTACACCGCCAGCGTCAGAAAGACGAACAAATAGCCGATGATCCGATCCGGCACCCCCAGCCATTCGAGGATGGCGAGGAAAATGACGAAGCCGATGAAGCCACCGGTATAGGTGCCATAGATCCGGCCGAGATTGGCGATGAAGGCGTCGCGTGGCTGCTGCATGGCCGTCCCTCCCTCACTCCTCGGCCACGTCGAATTCCTGATCGATCTGGTTCTGCCGGTGCGCATACCAGAAGATGATCAGGACGAAGGCGATGAGTGAACCCTGGGCGGCCATGTAGAAGCCCAGCGGGAAGCCGAGGAAGGTGATTTCATTGAGAACGGGTGCGAAGGCATGCACCACGTAGCCGAAGATGAACCACAGGATCAGCGTCGTGATGAGGAGGTTGCGCGTCTTGCGCCAGTACTCCTCCATCCGTGTGGGTGACACCATCCCTTCTCTCCCCGTTGTGATCGTGCCTCCGGGCTCGGGCGGGTCCGGGAGACTCGCCGCAAGCTCCCCACTGCACCATCTGGAAGTCTGAGTCGCCGTCCGTGCGACAATCGGTGCACCACCAGAGGGCCCGGGTCGATGCTGCAGCGCCTCCTGCGCCGCCTGTTCGGACCGCCGCGCACGCCCATCCGCCGGCTGGGCGAGCTCGGGGAGTTCATGGGGGCCCAGGCGGCCTTCGTCTCGCAGAAGGCCACCATCGACTATCTGCGGGCGCGGGCCGGCCTTGCCTGGCCGCAGCTATTCCGGGAAAAGGATTTCCGCGAATCCCTCGACTACTGTCGCTGGGAGGCCTATGCGGCAGTGCTGCAGGATGTGGCCGAGCTGGCGCAGATCTTCCTGCGGCGCGCAGGCGCGCCCGAGACACCGCTGCCGGCGGTGCTGGCCGATCTGGTGGAGCTGGCCCTGGGCGCCTATCCGGTGCCGACTTATCGCGACGACTGGACGGATGTGGTGGCGGCCACCCGCGACCGGCTCGAGCGGGCGCTGTTGGCCCCGCCGCGGCCGGTGCGGCTGGTGGGCTATGAGTCGGCCCGCAGGATCTTTCCCATCATGCCGATCCACACCAATCTCGCGCGCTTCGATCGCGAGGTGGTGGAGAACAACATCCGCTTTCTGCTGGTGGGAGTCTACAGCGAGCTTGAACAGCGCGCGGTGGTGGCAGCCCTGCTGGAGCCGCTCCGGGCTGCCGCCGCCCTTGAGGGGACGTCCCCGCCGCCGTCCCCGCCCTCAACCATGCGCCAATCCTCGAGGGAGGCCGGACCATGAAGCCGATCCGACGTCCCGCCTGGGCACTGCCGGAGCATCGGGTCACGGCCGAAGCCAGCTGGCGCTCGCGCCGGCGCTTTCTCCGGGAGAGCGGTAGTGTGCTCGGCATGCCGCTGTTGTTCGGTCTCTTCAACAGCGATCCGCCGCCGCCGGAGCCGCCGATCCTGCCCGAGCGCTACCCGGCACCGCGCAACCCCACCTTCACCGTAGCGCGGCCCACCACGCCGAAGGAGCTCTTTCTCTCCTACAACAATTTCTACGAGTTCGGCACCAGCAAGGCGATCCGCGCGGCGGCCCAGGCGCTGCGGCTGCGCCCCTGGTGGGTGCGGATCGACGGGATGGTGGAGCGCGAGCTCGAGCTGGATGCGGAGGAGCTCATCCGGCGGATGCCGCTGGAAGAGCGCATCTATCGCTTTCGCTGTGTCGAGGCGTGGGCGGCGGTGGTGCCCTGGACCGGCTTTCCGCTGCGAGAACTCGTACGGCTCGCCGCCCCCAGGGCCGGCGCCCGCTATCTACGGGTGGAAAGCTTCCTCAACCCCGAGGTGGCCCCTGGCCAGAAACAGCCCTGGTATCCCTGGCCCTATGTGGAGGGGCTCACCCTGGCCGAGGCCACCCACGAGCTCGCCTTCGTCGCCACCGGTGCCTATGGCGCGCCGCTGGAGCGCCAGAACGGCGCGCCCCTGCGGCTGGTGCTGCCGTGGAAGTACGGCTTCAAGTCGGCCAAGTCGATCGTGCGATTCACCTTTACCGACACCCGCCCGCGCACCTTCTGGTCGCAGGTGGTGCCGCAGGAATACGGCTTCTGGGCCAATGTGAACCCGGCCGTGCCCCATCCGCGCTGGTCGCAGCGCACCGAACGCCTGCTGGGGTCGGATGAGCGCGTGCCCACCCAGCTGTTCAACGGTTATGCCGCCTGGGTGGCGGAGCTCTACCGCGGGCTCGAGCAGGAGCCGCTGTTCATGTGATCATTCGGCGGCGGCCGCCTCGATCCGTGCCGCCGGCACCAGCCCGCGGGCGAGTTCCCGCAGCTCCTCCTCTTCCAGCGTCTCCTGCTCCAAGAGCCTGCGCGCACTCCGCTCCAAGAGCTCGCGGTTGGCCTTAAGGATCGCCAGCGCCCGCTCGAAGGCCCGGTGAACCAGGCGACGGACCGCCTCGTCGATCTCGCGCGCCGTCTCCTCGCTGTAGCGCCGTTCGGCGGGAAGGCTACCGGCAGCCGGCTGGAGGAAGGGGGCGCGCTCCACATCATAGGCGACGAAGCCGAGGCGCTCGTCCATGCCATAGCGGGTCACCATGGCGCGGGCGATGTCGGTGGCCTTCACCAGATCATCCGCAGCACCGGTGGAGAGGTGGCCGAAGACCAGCTTCTCGGCCGCCCGCCCGCCCAGGAGCACGGTGATCTTGTTCAGCAGTTCCTCACGCGTCATGAGATAGCGGTCCTCGGTGGGCCGCTGGATGGTGTAGCCCAGCGCGCCGATGCCGCGGGGGACGATGGAGACCTTGTGCACCGGCTCGCTTCCCGGCAGCGCCATGGCCACCAGCGCATGGCCCATTTCGTGATAGGCCACCACTTCGCGCTCGCGGGGATTGATCACCCGGCTCTTCTTCTCGAGACCGGCGACGATGCGCTCGAGCGCCCGGGTGAAATCCTCCATGGTCACCGCCTCGGCCTTGCGGCGGGTGGCCAGCAGCGCCGCCTCATTGACCAGATTGGCGAGGTCAGCGCCCGAAAAGCCGGTGGTCATGGCCGCCACCTTCTCCAGGTCCACATCCGGCGCGAGCCGGATCCTGCGGGCATGGAGCTCGAGGATCTGCCGCCGGCCGCGTTTGTCGGGCTTGTCCACCAGCACCTGGCGGTCGAAGCGGCCGGCACGCAGCAGCGCCGGATCGAGGATCTCGGGGCGGTTGGTGGCGGCCAGCACGACGATGCCGTCGCGCGGGTCGAAGCCGTCCATCTCGGCCAGCAGCTGGTTGAGGGTCTGTTCGCGCTCTTCATTGCCGCCCAGTGCCGGGCCGGCGATGCGGGCGCGCCCCAGGGCATCGAGCTCGTCGATGAAGATGATGCAGGGGGCGTGTTTGCGTGCCTGTTCGAACAGATCGCGCACCCGCGCCGCGCCGACACCGACGAACATCTCCACGAATTCCGAACCGGTGATGGAGAAGAACGGCACCCCCGCCTCGCCAGCAATCGCCCGCGCCAGCAAGGTCTTGCCGGTGCCGGGCGGGCCCACCAGCAGCACCCCCTTGGGAATGCGCGCACCCAGCCGGCCGTATTCCTGGGGGTTCTTGAGGAACTCGACGATCTCCTGGAGCTCCTGTTTGGCCTCCTCCACATCGGCCACATCGGCGAAGGTCACGCCGGTGTTCTTTTCCATATAGACCTTCGCCTTGGAACGGCCGATGGACATGAGCCCGCCCATGCCCTGGCGTTCCACCAGCCGGCGGAAGACGAACGCCCAGATGGCGAAGAACAGGATGATGGGCACCACCCAGGAGAGCAGCTCGCGGATCCAGGTGGTCTGGACCGTGCCGGTGACTTCCACGCCATAGCGGGCGAAGCGTTCGGCCACCGCCGGATCGAGCCGCGGGGTGGCGACCCGTACCTTGCCGTCCACGGGCTCGTCGAAATAGCCGACGATGTACTGGTCCCCCACCACCACCCGGTTGATGCGGCCCTCTTCGAGATACTGCTGGAAGCGGGTGAAGGAGACCACCTCGGTGGTCTGGCTCGCGTGCCACCATTCCTGGAACAGCAACAGCAGCAGGATGGCGGCGATCACATACCAGAGGTGGAACTGGAACTGGCGGTCCTCGAGCTTCTTCACCGGGCCTCTCCTGCGGCGGCGGCATCCCGTCGGACGTCCATATGGGTGTCCTCATCCCCGCGGCGAAGGTTATCCGTCTCCAAAAGCCGCCTGAGCTCATAGACCAGCTCCAGCGCCGCCCGCGGGCTCAGAGAGTCGGGGTCGACCGCAGCAAGCCGCCGTTCCACCGCCGAGGGCTCACGCCGGGCGCTCTCCACCACCGTCATGGCGGCGAACAGCGGCAACTGGTCGGCCAGCTCCTCCACGGTGGTGCGCGCCGCCCCCGCCTCGAGCCGGCGCAGCACCTGGCGGGCGCGGGCGATCACCGGCCGCGGCAGACCCGCAAGGCGCGCCACATGGATGCCGTAGGAGCGGTCCGCCGCCCCCGGCACCAGCTGGTGGAGGAACACCACATCGCCCTTCCATTCCTTCACCGCCACCGTATAGGCGGCAAGATCGGGCAGGCGCTCCACCAGTGCGGTGAGCTCGTGGTAGTGGGTGGCGAACAGGCCGCGGCAGCGGACCACGTCATGGAGGTATTCTACCACCGCCCAGGCGATGGAGAGGCCGTCGAAGGTGGCGGTGCCGCGGCCGATCTCGTCCAGCACCACGAGGCTGTGGTGGCTCGCGCGGTGGAGGATGGCGGCGGTCTCCTGCATCTCCACCATGAAGGTGGAACGGCCGCGGGCGAGCTCGTCGCTGGCGCCCACCCGCGCGAACAAGCGGTCCACCAGGCCGATCTCGGCCTCCTCCGCCGGCACGAAGCTGCCGGCCTGGGCCAGCACCACCAGCAGCGCGTTCTGCCGCAGGAAGGTGCTCTTGCCGGCCATGTTGGGGCCGGTGACAAGCCACAGGCGCCGGCCCTCCTCGAGATGGCAGTCGTTGGGGACGAACACCCCGTGCTCGCGCGCAAGCGCCCGTTCCACCACCGGATGGCGCCCGCCGCGGATGCGCAGCACCGGCTCCTCCACCAGTCGCGGCCGCACCCAGCGCTCCGCCGCCGCCAGTTCGGCCAGGCCCGCGGCCACATCGAGCTCGGCCAAAATGCGGGCGATGGCCGCGATCAGGCCATCGGCCGCCAGCACCTGGTGGCGGAGGTCCTCGAACAGTTCGAGCTCGCGTGCGAGCGCGCGCTCCGCCGCCCGCGCCAGACGGCCTTCGAGCTCGGCCAGCTCCGCCGTCACATAGCGGGTGGCCTGGGCCATGCTCTGCCGCTGGATGAAATGGTCCGGCACCTTGGCCCGATGGGTGGCGGTGACCTCGATGTAGTAGCCCAGGAGGTTGTTGTGACGGATCTTGAGGGAGGGGATGCCGGTCTCCTCGCGATAGCGCGCTTCCAGTGCGGCGATCGCCCGGCGGCCGTGATCGCGCAGGGCGATCGCCTGATCGAGCTCGGCATCGACCCCGGCGCGGATGAAGCCACCATCGCGCGCTTGAAGCGGTGGTGATTCCACCAGCATCGCCCGCAGCCGCTCACCCAGCGCCGCCCCCTCGCCTCGGGGCTCGGCAAGCGGCGGGCCCGCCGGCTGCAGCCGTTCGGCCAGGCTACGGGCCGCCCCAAGGCCGGTGCCGATGGCCAGCAGGTCCCGGGGGCCGCCGCGGCCGGCAGCCAGACGCGCGAGCGCCCGTTCGAGATCCGGCAGTCCCTTGAGCTGCGCACGCACCTCCCGGCGAAGCTCATCATCCTCTACCAGCGCCTGCACCTGCGCGAGCCGGCGCGTGATCTCGCCGAGATCGCGCGAGGGCGCCGCCAGCCGCTCGGCCAGCAGCCGCCCGCCGGCACCGGTAAGCGTGCGGTCGACCGCCTCCAGGAGACTGCCGGCGCGGGTGCCGGCGAGGCTCTGGGTGATCTCGAGATTGCGGCGGGTGGCGGGGTCGATCTCGAGCACGGTGCCGGCCGCAAGCCGCACCGGTGGGGCCAGTCGCGGCAGCAGCCCCTTCTGGGTGAGTTCGAGATAGTGCACCAGCGCTGCGGCGGCGGCGAGCTCGGCCGGCGCGAAGGCGCCGAAGGGGGCAAGGGAAGCCACGGCCAACAGCCGGCACAGGCGGGCCTCGCCCTGGCGCGGGTCGAAGTGGGCCTCATCCAGCGGTGTGATCGCCCCGGCCCAGGGGTCGAGGGCCGCACGCAGCGCCGGTTCGGCCCACAGCGGCTCGGGCACCAGCAGTTCTGCCGGCTCGATGCGCGCCAGGGCCGCTTCCAGCTCCTCGGGGGCTATGAGTTCGGTGAGGAAGGCGCCGGTGGAGACGTCCACCCGGGCGAGGCCGAAGTGTCCGCGCCGCCGGGCGAGGGCGAGGAGATAGTTGTGGCGGCGGGAATCCAGCAGCCCCTCCTCGAACAGCGTGCCGGGGGTGACGATGCGCACCACCTCGCGGCGGACGATGGCGCGGCTTCCGCGTTTTTTCGCTTCGGCCGGATCCTCCAGCTGTTCGCAGATGGCCACCCGATAGCCGGCACGGATCAGCCGCTGGAGATAAGACTCGGCGGCATGCACCGGCACCCCGGCCATGGGCACGTCCTGGCCGCGATAGCGACCGCGGCGGGTGAGGGCGATGTCGAGGGTACGGGCGGCGATCTCGGCGTCCTCGAAGAACAGCTCATAGAAATCGCCCATGCGGAAGAACAGGAGCGTGCCCGGATGCTCCGCCTTGAGGCGGAGGTACTGGGCCATCATCGGCGTCTCGCCGTCCTCGGCCGCACACCGCTTGCGCCCGCGCGCCATGAGCCTCCCTCAAGCCGGCTCGCCCCGGCTCCTGATATCGGATTGCGCGGGAGGATGTCAGCGCCCCAAAGCCAACCGCCCCGGTGAATGCCGGGGCGGCAGCGGGAACGAGCAGCGCGCTCCAGGGCCGGGTCAGTCGTTCAGCCGGCGCAGGTCGATGATGCGCTTGGCCTTGCCCATGGAGCGCTCGATCTTGCCGGGCTCCACCACCTTGACGGCGGCGCTCACGCCGATGCGGTTCTTGATGTGATAGGCAAGCTCGCGCGCGGCGGCCTCGCGGGCGGACTCGTCGGCCGCATCGGGACGCGCCTCCACCATGACGGTGAGGTGATCCAGCGGCCCCTCGCGCCGCACCTCGAGCACATAGTGGAGCGACAGGCGGGCATCCTCCTTGAGCAGCTCCTCGATCTGCGAGGGGAAGACATTGACCCCGCGGATGATGAGCATGTCGTCGGTGCGGCCGCGGATCTTCTCCATCCGGCGCATGCTGCGGGCGGTGCCGGGCAGCAGCCGGGTGAGATCGCGGGTGCGGTAGCGGATGACCGGGAAGGCCTCCTTGGTGAGGGAGGTGAACACCAGCTCGCCGAACTCGCCCTCCGGCAGCACCTCGCCGGTGGCCGGGTCGATGATTTCGGGATAGAAATGATCCTCCCAGATGTGGAGGCCGTCCTTGGTCTCGATACACTCCTGGGCGACGCCGGGGCCGATCACCTCCGAGAGGCCGTAGATGTCGACCGCGTCCATATTGAACCGTTCCTCGATCTCGCGCCGCATGGCCTCGGTCCAGGGCTCCGCGCCGAAGATGCCCACCTCGAGCGAACACTGGCGCGCATCCAGCCCCTGGCGTTCGAATTCGTCGGCGATGGCCAGCATGTAGGAGGGGGTGACGGCGATCACCTTGGGGCCGAAGTCTTGGATCAGCATCACCTGACGTTCGGTCATGCCGCCCGACATGGGCACCACCGTCATCCCCAGGCGCTCGGCGCCATAGTGGAGCCCGAGGCCGCCGGTGAACAGGCCGTAGCCGTAGGAGACATGGATGATCTCGCCGGGGCGGCCGCCGGCGGCACGGATCGAGCGCGCCACCACCTCGGCCCACACCTCGAGGTCATTGCGGGTGTAGCCCACCACCGTGGGCTTGCCGGTGGTGCCGGAGGAGGCGTGGATGCGGATCACCTGCTCGCGCGGGACCGCGAACATGCCGAAGGGGTAGTTGGCGCGCAGGTCGTCCTTGGTGGTGAAGGGAAACTTCGCCAGGTCCTCGAGCGACTTGAGGTCATCGGGGTGGACCCCGGCCTCGTCGAACTTGCGGCGGTAGAAGGGCACATTCTCATAGGCGTGGCGCAGCGACCACTTGAGGCGGGTGAGCTGCAGCGCCTGGATCTCGTCGCGGCTTGCGATCTCGATGGGATCGAGCTCGCTGCGCTCGGGAATGCGGCCCTTGTGACGGATGGACATGGCGGTCTCCCTCCTCCTGGCTTCAGGATCGGGGTTGGGGTGCGGTCGTGAGTTCGTCGGCGAAGGGCAGCGTCTCCACCACCTTGCCCCGGGTGGTGTAGCTGTTGCCGCGGAAGACGGCCACCAGCGTGCCGTTCTCGCGCCGGACGGTGACATCATAGGTGCCGGTGCGACCCGCCCGGTGCAGCTCGCGCGCCTCGGCCACCAGGAGATCGCCCACCCGCGCCGGGGCGGTGAAGGTGATGTGGCAGGCAAGCGCCACCGTCACCCGGTTGGTCCAGTTGCAGGCGAAGGCGAAGGCGGAGTCGGCCAGGGTGAAGATGTGGCCGCCGTGGCAGATGGCATGGCCGTTGGCCATATCCTCCCGCACCCGCATGGTGAGGCGGGCATAGCCGCGGCGCACCTCCACCAGCTCCATCCCCAGCGCCTGGGAGGCGGGGTCGTTGTCATACATGCCGCGCGCCACCTCGGCGGCGAAGGCATCCAGGTCCATGGTCGTTCTACCCGATGGCCCGCAGGCTGTGCTCAGCGCCCGACAAAGCGCGGCGGGCGCTTTTCCATGAAGGCGCGCACACCCTCGCGGTAGTCCTGGCTGCGGCCGGCCTCCCGCTGGAGGTCGCGCTCGAGGTCCAGCTGGGCATCCAGATCCTGCGACCAGGAGGCGAGCAGCGCCCGCTTGATCAGGGCAAACCCGCGGGTGGGGCCGGCGGCAAGCCGATCCGCCAGCGCCCGCGCCTCCTCCATCAGCCGCTCGTCGTCCACCACCTTCCAGATCATGCCCCAGGCCTCGGCCTGTTCGGCGGTGACCTTCTCGCCCAACAGCGCCAGCGCCCGCGCCCGGGCCTCGCCCACCAGCCGCGGCAGCAGCCAGGTGCCGCCCGAGTCCGGTACCAGGCCGATGCGGGCGAAGGCCTGGATGAAGCTCGCCGAGCGGGCGGCGAGGACGATGTCGCAGGCCAGCGCGATATTGGCGCCGGCGCCGGCGGCCACGCCATTGACGGCGCACACCACCGGCTTGTCCAGGGTGCGCAGCCGGCGGATCAGCGGATTGTACCAGCGCTCCAGCGTGGCGCCGAGATCGGGTGGGTTGTCATCATCCGCCACGGCGCGATCGGCCAGGTCCTGGCCGGCGCAGAAGCCGCGCCCGGCGCCGGTGAGCAGCACCGCCCGCACCGACTCGTCCGCCGCCGCCTGGGCCAGCGCCCGCGCCAGCGCCGCGTGCATCTCCTCATTGAAGGCGTTGAGCTTGTCCGGCCGGTTGAGGGTCAGCTCCAGCACGCCACCGCGCCGGGCGACCAGCACCGTCTCGCTCATCTCTTCGACGTCCTCCCGTTCGCACCCGCAGCATAGACCGCACCCGGTGCTTTTGCTAGAGCCGCGGCAGACCCGGAACCCACCGCGAGCCACACCAGGGGGCAGGCATCATGAGCCATGAGCTGTTCATGCGGCACCGCGAAACCCTCGAGCGGGCCATCGCCGCCGTCCGTACGCGCGAATTCTTCGCCGTCTTCCCCGAAAGCCCCAGCCGCAAGGTCTATGGCGAGGAGGCGCCGGCCGCCGGGCAGCAGGCCTTCGAGGCCCGCCTCGGGCGTCCCTTCGAGCTCGATCAGCCCACCACCGGCGCCTGGGTGGGGGCCGAGGAGAGCCCCTGGGGAATCGAGCTGGGCATCCGCTATCCTGCGCCCGATGTGGACCGGATGATCGCCGCCGCGCGTGCCGCCCTGCCCGCCTGGCGCGATGTGGGGCCCGAGGTGCGGGCGGGGGTGTGCCTTGAGATCCTCACCCGCCTGAATGCCCGCAGCTTCGAGATGGCCTATGCCGTCATGCACACCACCGGCCAGGGCTTCGCCATGGCCTTCCAGGCGGGCGGGCCCCACGCCCAGGACCGGGGGGTGGAAGCGGTGGCCTATGCGCTGGATCTGCAGCGGCGGGTGCCGGCGCGGACGGTCTGGGCCCGGGCCACCGGCCGCGATCGGGTGGAGCGCTTCGAGAAAGAGTACCGCATCGTCCCCCACGGCCTCGGGCTGGTGGTGGGCTGTTCCACCTTTCCCACCTGGAACGGCTATCCCTCGCTCTTCGCCGACCTCGCCACCGGCAATCCGGTGCTGATCAAGCCCCATCCGCGGGTGGTGCTGCCGCTGGCGCTGACCGTCGAGGTGGCGCGCGCGGTGCTGCAGGAGGCCGGCTTCGATCCGGCGCTGGTGCAGCTGGTGGTGGACACGCCGGAAGCGCCGCTTACGCGCGAGCTTGCCCAGCGGCCGGAGATCCGCCTGATCGACTTCACCGGCTCCACCGCCTTCGGCGACTGGCTCGAACGCCACGCCCCCCAGGCGCGGGTGTTCACCGAGAAGGCCGGGGTCAATTGCGTGATCCTCCATTCCACCGACAACTATCGCGGCATGCTGGCCAATCTGGCCTTCTCCCTGTCGCTCTATTCGGGCCAGATGTGCACCACGCCGCAGGACATCTTCATCCCCGCCGGCGGCATCGCCACCGACCAGGGCCCCAAGAGCTTTGACGAGATCGCATCCGACCTCGCCGCCGCCATCGACCGGCTGTTGGCGGATCCCGCCCGCGCCGGCGAGATCCTCGGCTGCATCCAGAACCCGGCAACCCTCGAGCGCATCGAGCGGGTGCAGCAGGCGGCCGGGGCCGATGTGGTGCGCCCCTCAAGCGCTCTCGAACATCCCAAATTCCCCAAGGCCCGCATCCGCACGCCGCTTTTGGTGCGGGCCACCAGCGGCCAGCTGGATCTCTATGGCGAGGAACTGTTCGGCCCGATCGCCTTTCTGATCGAGGCGGATGATGTGGATGATGCCATCGCCCGCGTCGGCCAGCTGCTGGCCACCCGCGGCGCCCTCACGCTTCTGGCCCACAGCACCGATGCCGGGGTGATGGCGCGGATCGAACAGCTGGCCCTGGAGCGCGGCGTGGCGCTGTCGGAGAACCTCACCGGCGGCGTCTATGTGAACCAGTCGGCCGCCTTCAGCGACTATCACGCTACCGGCGTCAATCCGGCGGCCAATGCGACGCTGGTGGATGAGGACTTCGTGGCCTCGCGCTACCATATCGTCCAGCGCAGGCGGCCGGTGCGCGAGGCCGGGGGAGCGGGATCATGAGCGAGGAGGTGCTGCGGCGCGAACGGCGCGGAGATGGGGTGGTGTGGCTCGTGCTCAACCGCCCCAAGGCCTACAATAGCCTCTCGCGGGAGCTTCTGGAGCGGCTCGATGCGGCGCTGGATGAGCTCGACGCCGACCCCACGGTGCGGGTGATCGTGCTCACCGGTGCCGGCGGCAAGGCCTTCTCCAGCGGCCACGACCTCAAGGAGATGGGGGCCGATCGCAGCTATGAGGGGCTGCGGTCGCTGTTCCGGCTGTGCTCGCGGGTGATGGTCAAGCTCACCCGCATCGGCCTGCCGGTGATCGCCCGGGTGGAGGGGATCGCCACCGCCGCCGGCTGCCAGCTGGTGGCGGCGTGCGATCTCGCCGTGGCCAGCGAGGATGCGCGCTTTGCCACCTCCGGCATCAAGTACGGGCTGTTCTGCTCGACCCCGATGGTGGCACTCTCGCGCAACATCCCGCGCAAGGCCGCCATGGAGATGCTGATGACCGGCGACTTCATCGACGCCCGCACGGCCGAGCGCCTGGGGCTGGTCAACCGGGTGGTACCACGGGCGGAGCTGGACCGGGCGGTGGAGGCGCTGTGCGCGCGGCTGGTGGACAAGCCCCGCAGCGTGCTCGCCCTGGGCAAAAAGGCCTTCTACCGCCAGCTGGAGCTGCCGCTCGAGGACGCCTATGCCCTCACCACCGAGGTGATCGTGGAGAACGCCCTCGGCCGCGAATTCGAGGAGGGCTTGCGCGCGTTCATGGAAAAGCGCCCGCCGCGCTGGCCCGAGGCGGCCGAATAGCGGATGGGCAGGCGGGAGGCGCCGTCCTATCTCCAGGAGGACGGAGAATGGCGAGGAGAGTGATCATGCGGCTGCGTCTGGCCCCTGCGCTCATGGCCTCCCTGCTGCTCGCGGCGTGTGCCGCCGGGCCGCTCGATCCCAACCGGCCCAAGCAGACCGCGGGTACGGTGCTGGGCGGTGTCGGCGGCGCAGTGGCAGGCTACTATATCGGCAAGGCCGCCGGCGGCCAGAGCGAGGCGGCGGTAGGCGCGGTGCTGGGTGGGCTCTTGGGGGCCGCCATCGGCGCCGAGGTGGGCCGCCAGCTGGATGAGATGGACCGCCTCAAGATGGAGCAGGCGGCCCGCACCTCCCTCGAGGAGGGCCGTCGGATCGAATGGTACAATGAGGAGACCGGCCGCGGCGGCTATGTGGAGCCCATCCGCACCGGGCGCGACGAACGTGGCCGCCTCTGCCGCGAATACCGCCATGTGGTGGAGATCGACGGCCGCCAGGAGATCCTCACCGGCACCGCCTGCCGCAATCCCGACGGCACCTGGGAACCCGTGGGTTCCTGAAATTTCGGGACGCGCACCCGCCGATGACCCCGCAGCCCGCTGCGGGGTCCATCCCTGCCCGGCTCCGCACCTTTGACGAACGGGTGCCGACACGATTATCTCTTGCTCACAGACCGGGCCGGGGGATGGCGACGGGTGAGATCCATCATCCCGACGCTGGGAGTGCGTTGTGCGGGCAGGTGCGTCCGCGCCCGTCACCTTGAGGAAAGGCGAGGGTACGGGGCCGCTTTGCAGGGTTACCGGGCATCTCGAGGGTCCCGGTGGGGGCGCCGCCTCGCTCCCATGCTGGCCGCACTGGTCCTGCTTACGCCCCTGGCTCCTGCCCGGGCCGAGGGATTCCGGCTGCTGGCCAGCGACCGCGGCTATTGGCGGCCGGCGGATCCCCTGCGCATCGAGCTGCCGGCCGATCTGCCACCGGCCCAGCTGGCACGGCTGGCGGTGGAGCTGGATGGCATCGACATCACCGCGCTCCTGCAGCTGGAGGGGGGCGTGCTGGTGTTCCGCAGCCCCGAGCCGCTGCGACCGGGGCCTCATCGGCTGCGGCTGGTGGCCTACCGGGAGGGCGGTGAGCTCGTGGAGATCGCCGCCTTTCCCTTCGAGGTGCGTGCAAGCGCCCTTTTCCGCGAATTCGATCTGGGCCTGCGGGCGGGAGCGGAACTTGCCCGCGAACTCGCCGCCAGTCCCTCGGCCGCGCGCGATCCGCCGACGGTGGCAAGCGGCGCGCTCGAGCCTGCCGCCACCCTAGCCAAGGGGAGCTGGCGGGCGGTGGGCCAGGCCCGCCTCGACTTCACCAGCCGGGAAGATGTGGGAAACCGGCGGGTGGCGCTCACATCCTATGTGCTGGGATTTCAGCGGGGGCGGGCAGAACTGCTGCTGGGCCACGCCACACCCCTCGAGGACGGGCTTCTGGTGCGGGGTTTCGCAAGCCGCGGTGTGGTGGCGCGATGGCGCACGGATGCCGGCGGTCCTGCGGCGGTGGTGTTCGCCATGCGCAGCGATACCCCCGCCGGTTTCGAGGACATCACCGGCCTCGCCCATGGGGGCCGGCGGATCGTCGGCGGGGCCCTGAGCTGGCGCCCGCCGGCCGCGGGCGAGGCCCTGGGGCTGCGGTTTTTGGGCTATCGCGGCCGCGGGCCCGGGGGCGGGGCCGGTGTCGCCGGCGGGGCGGTGCGGAGCGAGGCTTCGGGCCTCGGGCTCGAGCTCGGCGGACGGCTGCTTGCGGGCCGCTTCGACTGGCGGCTTGAGCTCGCCCGCAGCTGGTGGGATGCTGATGGTCCGGGTGGCCTTGTAGGGCGCGAGGCCGATGAGGCGATCCGGCTCACCACCACCCTGCGGGGTTCGGAGGGTGAAGGCGATGATGGCTGGCGCTGGCAGCTCGGCGCCGAGGCCAGCCGGGTGGGCCCGCTCTTTACGAACCTGCTGGGCTCCACCGCCGCCCGCGGGCTGCGCACCCTCGCCCTTGCGGGGCAGGCGGAACGCGGTTCGGTGCGGCTGGCGCTGGAGCTGCGGCACGAGCGCGAGCTTGTCGGCAGCGGCGCGGCCCTGCCGGAACACCGGCGCGAGCGGGCGCAGCTGGGCCTCGGCTGGTCGCCCGAGACACCTTGGGTTTTGGGGCTGGAGGAGGCCGCCTTCACCGCGAGCCTGACCCGCACCCGGCCAGCCCGACGCCCCGCCGGGGCCAGCGTGACCGACACCCGCACCCTCACCGCCGCCCTCGAGCTCTCCGGCCAGCTCCTGGAGACCGAGTGGAGCCTCGAGCTCGAGGGGGCGCGCATCACCGACCTCGATCCCGGCGATGGTGACGAACTCGAGGCCCGGCTTGCGCTCGAGATGGAGCGCGCGCTGCTGGATGATCGCCTCACCCTCAACCCGCGGCTTGCCCTCGGCTGGGCCCACGATGAGGCGAGCCGCAGCGACAGTCTCGAACAGGAACTGGAGCTGGGCATCAGCCTCGCCCCCCTGTGGGGTGAGCGCCACGCCCTCGACCTCACCCTCTCCTGGGTGCGCTCGCGTGACGATTTCGGGCCGGATGAGACCATCACCCGCGCCCTCGAGGCGAACCTTACCCTCGAACTGCTGGAAGCCCAGGGATCGCGACCTGGGCTCGCCCTCAGGATCCAGGGGGCCTTGGAGGAGACCCGCGACGATGTCACCGGCGATGAGGAGGACTCCTTCCGCCTTGGCGCGGTGCTGGCGGCCAGTTGGGAGCTGGGCCGCCCACGGGGGCGGTGATGCCTAGGCGCTGGCCGCTGCTGCTGGCGTTTGCCGGTGCCGTCCTGGCCGGCCCCGCCCGGGCGGTACCGGTGCCGGCCGAGGTGCGCATTGCCCTGGGCGAGACCACCCGCCTTGGGGTGCAATGGCGCCTCGCGGCCGCCTTCCAGCCGGGCGAGCCGGTGACCTCGCCGCAGGGGCGCTTTCGCCTGCTGCAGGCGGGTCAGTGCGGTGCGCTCCTCGCCACCCGGGCGCGTGCCCTCAACGCCAGCGCCGACGGCCAGGGCAGCGTGCGGCTGCGCGAGCGGGTGCGGGTGGATGCCGCCCTCGGGCTTGCTGCCCGCGAGGCCGGCGGCGAGGGGCTGTGCTATGAACGGGTCTTCACCGGTGCCCTCTCCCAGACTCAGGTGACGGACACGCTGCGGCTGCCCCTCACCGGCGCGCTTGGGGCTGCGGCGGTGGTGGTGCAGGTGCGGCTGCGGTTCGAGGACGGCAGCCTCGGCCAGCTGGTGGCGCGCGGGGAGGTGCTCACGGCAGTGGCGGAGATCAGCGCCCGCGGCGAGGGCCGGCTGCGGGCGGTGTGGGAGGTGGTGACACCCGTCACCACCGGCGGCGTGCCCGGCTTCCGGCGCATCGGCCTGGTCCAGCGGCGCTTCTTCGGCGGCGGGACCCTGCGGCTCGTGAGCCCACCACTCCCCACCGCCATCCCCGGCCTTCATTTGGTGCGGCTGCGGGTGCTGGAGCCGGATTCGAGCCTGGCGCCGGCGGAACTTCGCTATTTCGTACGCCTGCCCAGCGCCGGGGCAGCACTGCCGGCCCCACTCGGGGTTCTGGGCCCCGCCGATGGTGCCCGGCTTGGGGAGGGGCTGCGCTTTCGCTGGCAGCCGGCCGCCGGGGCCCACGCCTATCGGCTGGAGTTCTACGCGCCCGGTGAGGATCCCGGGCGCGATCCGCCCCGCACCGGCCTCTGGCTGCCCCGGGATGTACGCGAGAGCGGGCTCACGCCACTGGTGCGCCGGCGGCTTGCCGAGGCCCGCCGCTGGCGCTGGCGGGTGGTGGCTTTCGATGCCGCCGGCCGCCTGGTGGCGGCAAGCCCGCTGCGGCGGCTCGGGGTGGAGTGAGGCGCCGCCGTTCCCTGCCGGCCATGTCGTCGGCCGCCGGCGGACCCTGACCTTTCCGCCAGGCGCCCTCATAGCCGTCTCTTGGCCCTGCGGCGGCGATGTCGCCCGGCCCTTGCGGCGGCTGCAGGCTTGGGGTTGATGGTGGCGCGTGGCGAGTCGGGGAGCGTGGCATGAGCGAGCCGGCGGCAGCGGCGGAGCTGGAGCGGCTGTGGCGCGAGATCGCCGCCCGCAGCCTGAGAGGGCACGATCCCGCCGACCTCGCCGTCCGCACCGAGGACGGAATCGCCATCCTGCCGGTGCACTTCCGCCACCAGGCGCCCTGGCGCGAAGGCGTGCCCGGGGCCGGCGCGCTACTGCGGGGAAGCCGCGCTGCCGGTACCCTGCCGCAGGGCTGGCGGGTGCTGCAGGCGGTGCGCGAGCCGCAGCCCACGGAGGCGGCGGCGGTGGTGGCGGAGGAGCTCCAGCGCGGCGGCGATGGCGTGTGGCTGTGGGTCGACCATGCGCCGGCAGGACGGCCGCCCACGGGCGTGGTCTGGCGCACCGCCGCCGATGTCGCCGCCACCCTCGGCCGGCCTGCCACCTTTGCCGGCATGCTCATGATCACAGCCGGCTGGCGCACGGCGGAGGTGGCGGCACGCCTGCTGGCCTGGCGCGGCGATTCCAGGACGCCGCAGCTGCGGTTCGGCGCCGATCCGCTGGCCGCCGCGCTTGCCGGCGAGCCGGTGGACGTGGCAGCCGACTATGACCGCATCAAAGGCCTTCTGGCCCGGCTCGAGGCCGCCGGCGGCGAGGATCGGGTGCTGGTGGCTGACGGCACCGTTGCGTTCGAGGCGGGCGCGTCCCCGGCCGAGATGCTGGCGCTGACCCTGGCGACAGTGGCCGAACATCTGCGCCAGCTCGCAAATCGTGGGCTTTCCCCGGCGGCGGTGCTGGCGCGGATGGATCTGCGGCTTGCGGTGGATGCCGAGGTGTTCGAGGCGGCGGCAGCGCTGCGCACCATGCGGCGTCTGTGGGCCAGTCTCACAACCCATGTCGGCTGCGCGCAGGTGCGGCCGTGGATCCATGCGGTGGCGGCCGCGCGCATGTACACCCGCTACGATCCCTGGACCAACATGCTGCGCGCCACCGCCGCCACCCTCGCCGCCGCCATCGGCGGTGCCGACGCCCTCACCATCTGGCCCTTCGACCACGCCCTCGGCCTGCCGGAGGCCTTCGGCCGCCGCATCGCCCGCAACACCCAGCTCATCGCCCGGCTGGAGGCGCACCTGCCGGCGGTGATCGACCCGGCGGGCGGATCCCCCTACATCAAGCGCCTGGCCCATGGCCTCGCCGAGCGCGCCTGGGAATTCTTCCAGGAGATCGAGCGGCGCGGTGGCCTGCTGCAGGCCCTCCAGGAGGGCTGGCCGCAGGCGCGCATCCGCACCACCGCCGAAGCGCGCATGGCGCGGATCCGCCGCCGCCAGCTGGTGCTGGTAGGGGTGAGCGACTTCATCGATCTCGACGAGCCGCGCCCGACACCGCGCCGGCCCGAGGCCGAAGCCCCGAAGGCGGACCGCACGGAAGGCCCGCACCTGCCGCTTCCCCGCGACTTCGCCGCCCTCGCCGAGGCGCTGACGGCAGAGCAGGCCTTCCGGCCGGACACCCCCCGCCCCGCCATCGAGCCCTTGGCGCCGCAGCCGCTGGCAGCGCCCTTCGAGCGGCTGCGCGATCTCGCCGCCGCCCGCAGCGCCCGCGGCGAGACGCTACCGCGGGCCCTCATCCTGGGCCTCGGCGCACCGCGGGACCATGTCGGGCCCATGGGGTTCGCGCGCCACCTCCTGGCCGCCGGCGGCTTTCCCGCCGAGGAGATGGCGCCGGTGGCAGGGCCCGAAGAAGCGGCCCGGCAGCTGGCCGAAGGTGGCTTCGCCTTCGCGGTGCTGGCCGGGAGCGAGGAACGGCTTCGGCATCAGGGGGCCAGCATCGCCACCGCGCTGCGCCAGGCGGGGGCCAGGCGCGTGTTCGCCACCCTGGCGGATCCGGGCCCCGGAATCGACGGCGGTCTCTACCGCGGGCTGGACGTGGTGGCATGGTTGGAGGATCTCTGGAGTCTCTTCGGGGAGCGGGTGTCATGAGCGGGCTGGACTTCACCCGCGCGCAGCTGATGGCGGCAGACGAGGGCGAGGACGGCGACGGTTGGCGGGAGGCCTTCCACCGGGAGACGGGACAGCCACCCGAGGCCTTCGCCCGGCGCACGCCCGAGGGGCTCACCGTCCGCCCGCTCTATCTCGAAGGCGAGCTTGAGGGGCTCGATTTCGTAGACAGCGCCCCGGGCCTGCCGCCCTATGTGCGCGGGCCCTATCCCACCATGTACCTCACCCGCCCCTGGACCATCCGCCAATATGCCGGCTTTTCCACCGCCGAAGAGAGCAACGCCTTCTACCGCCGGGCGCTGGCCGCCGGCCAGCAGGGGCTGTCGGTAGCCTTCGACCTCGCCACCCATCGCGGCTACGACAGCGACCATCCCCGCGCCATGGCGGATGTGGGTATGGCTGGTGTGGCCATCGACTCGATCCTCGACATGGAGCAGCTGTTCGCCGGCATCCCGCTGGACCGGGTGAGCGTTTCCATGACCATGAACGGCGCGGTGCTGCCGGTGATGGCGCTCTACATCGTCGCCGCCGAGCGCCAGGGGGTGCCGCCGGAGAAGCTCTCCGGCACCATCCAGAACGACATCCTCAAGGAGTTCATGGTCCGCAACACCTACATTTTCCCGCCGCGGCCGTCGATGCGCATCGTCGCCGACATCTTTGCCTACTGCGCCCGCCACATGCCGAAATTCAACGTCATCAGTGTCTCGGGCTACCATATGCAGGAGGCGGGGGCGACGGCCGATCTCGAGCTGGCCTATACGCTCGCGGATGGGATCGAATATGTGCGCACCGGCATCCAGGCCGGGCTCGATGTGGATGCCTTCGCCCCGCGGATCTCCTTCTTCTTCGCCATCGGCATGGACTATGCCATGGAGGTGGCGAAGCTGCGGGCAGCGCGACTGCTGTGGTACGAGCTCATGGGCGAGTTCGCGCCGAAGGATCCGCGCTCGCGCATCCTCCGCACCCACTGCCAGACCTCCGGCTGGTCGCTCACCGCCCGCGATGTGTTCAACAATGTGGTGCGCACCTGCCTCGAGGCCTTCGCCGCCACCCACGGCGGCACCCAGTCGCTCCACACCAACGCCTATGACGAGGCGCTCGCCCTGCCCTCGCCCTTCTCCGCCCGCATCGCCCGCAACACCCAGCTGTTCCTCCAGCACGAGACCGGCATCCGCCGCGCCGTCGACCCCTGGGGCGGCAGCGCCTTCATCGAGCGCCTTACCCACGAGCTGGCGGAACGGGCGCGGGCCCACATCCGCGAGATCGAGGCGCTGGGCGGGATGCTGGCGGCGATCGAACAGGGGCTGCCCAAGCTCAGGATCGAGGAGGCCGCCGCCCGCACCCAGGCGCGCATCGACTCCGGCCGCCAGCCCATCGTCGGCGTCAATGTATTCCCGCTGGAGGAGCCGGAGGAGGTGGAGGTGCTGCGGATCGACAATCGCGAGGTGCTGGCGCGCCAGCTGGAGAAGCTGGCGCAGCTCCGGGCCGGGCGCGAGGGGGCGGCGGTGGAGGCGGCGCTTGCGGCGCTCTCCCGCTGTGCCGAGAGCGGCGAGGGCAATCTTTTGGAACTGTCGGTGGCGGCCGCGCGGGCGGGGGCGACGGTGGGCGAGATGACCGCGGCCCTCGAGCGCGTGTGGGGCCGCCATGTGCCGGAGATCCGGGCGGTGAGCGGGGTCTATCTGCGGGAGAGCGGTGGCGTGTCGCAGGTGGAACGGGCGCGGGCGCTGGTGCGCGCCTTCGAGCAGGCCGAGGGGCGGCGGCCGAGGATCCTCGTGGCCAAGCTCGGCCAGGACGGCCACGACCGCGGCCAGAAGGTAATCGCCACCGCCTTCGCCGACCTCGGCTTCGATGTGGACATCGGCCCGCTGTTCCAGACGCCCGAGGAGGTGGCACAGCAGGCGGTGGACAATGACGTCCACATCGTCGGTGTGTCCACCCTGGCGGGCGCCCACACCACCCTGGTGCCGCGGCTGGTGGAGGAGCTGCGCCGACGCGGGCGGCCCGACATTCTGGTGGTGGTGGGTGGGGTGATCCCGCCGCAGGACTTCGACGCGCTCCGCGCCGCCGGGGTGGCGGCCATCTTCCCGCCGGGCACAGTGATCGCCGAGGCCGCCATGGAACTCCTGCAGCGCCTTTCGGCCGACCTCGGCCTCGACCTGCGGGCGGCGGAGTGATCATCACCGGCGCGCACGACCCGTAACCGACACTCGACCACATCGCCTCCAAGCTCTTAGGCTTGTGGGATGGGACTCGACAGCGCACCCTCAGAGTGGAACGCTTGAGGGGAGAACGCCGTGCCCCGCCATACCGACCTTTTCGCCCAGGCTCAGCATCACCTTCAGGGCCTCTATGATGTGATCCTGGCCTTGTTACGCCAACATCCCGAAGGTCTTAGGAACGTCGATGTAGCGGAGGAACTGGGCCTCCATTCCACCTATGGCCACGGTACCTGAGCTGGGCTTTGTTGGGCAATCTGCTCAGTCAGGGGCGCATCGTGCGCAGGGGACGACGGTATCAGGTGCCGGAGGATGAGGGCTGAGGTGCGGGGGTGTCGGCCGCGTCCGCCTGATCGGCCGCCTTGGCCTCCTCCCACAGGCGCTCGAGGCCGGCGAGGTCGAGGGCGTGGAGATCGAGTCCGCGCGCGCGGGCCAGGCGCTCAACGGTGCGAAAGCGCCGTTCGAACTTGGCATTGGCGCGCCGCAGCGCGGTCTCCGGGTCGATCTCCAGCTTGCGCGCGAGATTGACCAGGGTGAACAGGAGATCGCCCACCTCATCCTCGAGGCGGGCGCGCTCGCCCCGCACCAGCTCCGCCCGCAGCTCCGCCATCTCCTCGTCGAGCTTGTCCAGCACCTCGCGCGCCTGGGGCCAGTCGAAGCCCACTCGGGCGGCGCGCTGCTGCAGCTTGAGCGCACGCACCAGTGCCGGCAGTGCCAGCGGCAGTCCGTCCAGCACGCTCGTGCGCCCCGCCGCCGCCCGCTCGCGCGCCTTGTGGGCCTCCCACGCCTCCACCTGGGCCTCGGCCGAGTCCACCCGGGCATCGCCGAAGACATGAGGGTGGCGGCGGATCATCTTGTCGGTGACGGTGCGCGCCACCTGGTGGAAATCGAACCAGCCGCGCTCGGCCGCCATCTGGGCGTGGTAGACCACCTGCAGCAACAGATCGCCCAGCTCCTCCCGCAGCGCCTGCGGATCACCCCGCTCGATGGCATCCACCACCTCATAGGCTTCTTCGAGCGTATAGGGGGCAATGGTGGCGAAGGTCTGCTCCAGGTCCCACGGACAGCCGCCGGCGGGATCGCGCAGTCGCCGCATCACTTCCAGGAGTTGCTCGAGCGCGCACCGGTTCTCGGCCATTCATGCCTCCTCGCCATCCACGAACAGACGGGGCTGAGCCGGCGACGGCTGGCCGCCACGGCTGCGCCCCATGCCCTCGGCGCGCACCACCCGCAGGGTGCCGTCGGCGAACTCCAGCTCCAGCGCCCGGGCCCCTTCGGCCGCCGCCCGCCGCGGCACCAGCCGCCGGTCCGGCAGACGCCGCACCAGCGCATAGCCCCGCTCCAGTACCCGCCGGTGGCTCAACCCCTCGAGAGCACGCCCGAGGCCCGCAAGGCGCATGGCCATGCCCTCCAGCAGCCGGCCGCAGGCGCCCGCAAGCCGTTGGCGCTCGCGCGCAAGCGCTGCCCCGGCCGCCTCCAGCGGACGCTGCAGCAGCGGCGCTACCAGGCGCCGGCCGGTGGCCGCAAGCTGCCCCTCGGCCTCGGCCAGGCGGCGGCGGGCCAGGGCCTCGAGCCGGCGGCCCAGATGATCGAGATCGCGCGCCCGCTCCGCCAGCACCCGATCGGGCGTGCGGTGGCCCAGCCGTTCGGCCAGATCGTCCAGCCGCTGGGCGGCGAGCGCGAGTTCGCGCCGGGGATCGGGCAGCCCCCGGACCGCCGCCTGCAATCGATGGGCGAGGCCCTGCAGCGCGCGGGTGACGGCATGCTCACAGCGCTGCCCCAGCGCGCCGAGCCGCTGGCGAAGGTCGCGTCGCACCGGCACCACCAGCTCGGCGGCGGCGGTGGGCGTGGGCGCGCGCAGATCGGCGGCATGATCGATCAGGGTGGTGTCGGTCTCATGTCCCACCGCCGAGACCAGCGGGATGGCCGAGGCGGCCGCTGCCCGCACCACCACCTCCTCGTTGAAGGCCCACAGATCCTCGATGCTACCGCCGCCGCGGGCGACGATCAGCACATCCGGCCGCGGCAGTCCGCCCCCGCCTTTGAGGTGGCCGAAGCCGCGGATGGCGGCGGCGATGCGCTCGGCCGCGCCCTCGCCCTGGACCGGCACCGGCCACAGCAGCACCCGCCGCGGGAAACGGTCGGCGATGCGGTGGAGCATGTCGCGGATCACCGCGCCAGTGGGCGAGGTGATGATGCCGATGACCTCCGGCAGGAAGGGCAGGCGCCGCTTGCGCGCGGGGTCGAACAGCCCCTCGGCGGCAAGCCGCCGGCGGCGTTCTTCCAGCATCGCCATGAGCGCGCCGAGGCCGGCGGGCTCGATGGCTTCCACCACCAGCTGGTAGCGCGAGCGCTGCGGATAGGTGGTGAGCCGGCCGGTGGCCACCACCTCGAGCCCGTCCTCCGGCTCGAACCGCCAACGCACGGTGTGGCGCCAGCACACCGCCTCCAGCACCGCGTCGGCATCCTTGAGGCTGAAATAGGCGTGGCCCGAGGCGGCGCGGCGGAAGCCCGAGAGCTCGCCGCGCACCCGCACGCGGCCGAAGCCCTGTTCCACCACCCGCTTCACCGCGCGGGCGAGTTCCGAGACGGTGTATTCGGCCAGGGGCTCGAGGACAGGCAGAATCGCCATGGCGCCCTCGCAGCTAGCGCGGACGCGGGCCGAGGAAAGGCCGACGGGGCTTGAGCCTTCGATCCAGTCCCGCGGGCCGGGGCAGCACCGCATGGCGCAGCACCGCATCGCGCACCACCGCGAGCCGATCCGGCGGAAACGGCACCGCCCGGCGGGCCTCAAGGTCCACATGGATGGCAAGCCAGGTGGCGCGGGCGGCACAGGCACCATCGCTGGCGCGGAACATCTGCTGGTGGTAGTGGAGGCGCTTGTCGTCGCAGTCCAGAAGCCGGGTCTCGATCACATAGGTCTCATCGCCGCGCAGCTCGCGCAGCCAGTCGATGTCCATGCCCACAGCGAACATGGAGCGGCCCGCACGCTCGGCATAGGCGCGCCCGAGACCGAGGGCGTCATAGACCTCATCCACCGCCCGATCGAGCGCCATCACATAATAGGCCACATTCATGTGGCCGTTGTAGTCGAGCCACGCGGCCGCCACCCGGCCCTCGTGGCGGAAGGGCACCGGAATGGACGTCACCGGACCGCCTACTCCCCTGCCGGACCCACTTCCAGGAGCACCAGAGGCTCGATGCCGCCGGCCTCGATCACCCGTCCGTCGTCTGCAGGCGGCAGCGGCATGCCGGGGACAAGCCGCAGCGGTGCGCCCTCGGCCGGGCGGGCGAGGCCCTCGCCGGCCAGCACCAGATAGTGCGCCTGCGGTGCCGGCGGAAGCGCAAATCGGGCGCCCGGCTCGATCCTGAGCTCATGGAGGGTCCAGCCGGCCACCACCGCCTGCAGCCGGCGGCACCCCCAGGGGGCGAGCTCGACCGCCGGCCGGCGCGCCTCGGGGCGGCCGGCTGCCTGCAGCCGCCGGACCAGCCGGCGGACCCCTTCGGCGTCGTCGAGCCGCGCCACCAGCACCGCATCGCCCGTCGCCACCACCGCAAGCTCCCGCACCCCAGCGACCGCCAAGAGCCGCCCCTCGGTGTGCAACAGACAGTCGTGGGCATCCTCCGCCACCACCTCGCCGCGGGTGGCGAGACCCTCCGCATCCCGCGCCGCCACCTCAAACAGGGCGCGGTAAGAGCCGAGGTCGGACCAGCCGGGATCGCACGGCACCACCCGCATCCGCCGGCTGTGTTCCATCACCGCCTTGTCGATGGGGGCTTCGGGGATGGCACCGTAGGCGGCCGCCGGTGGGGTCAGGGGCTGGCGGCGGCGGTCGGTGGCGGCAAAGGCAGCCGCCACCGCCCGGTGGATCTCCGGGGCATGGCGGGCGAGTTCCGCCAGCAGCACATCGGCCCGCATCACAAACATGCCGCTGTTCCACACATACCGGCCCGAGGCCAGCAGCCTCTCGGCGGTGGCGGCATCAGGCTTTTCGAGGAAACGCTCGACCACATGGAGTGCGAGATCCCCTTCGCGGGCCTGCACCGGGCCGAGTTCGATCCAGCCGAAGCCGGTCTCCGGCCGATCGGGTGCGATGCCGAAGGTGGCGATGGCGCCTTGGCGCACTTCCGGCAGGGCGAGGCGGAAGGCCGCCTCCAGCACCTCCGGCCGCGCCACCCGATGGTCCGACGGACACACCCACATCACCCCTTCACCACCGTAGCGTTCGGCGATGAAGCGGGCGGCCAGTGCCACCGCCGCGGCGGTATTGCGCCCTTGGGGCTCCAGCAGCAGCTCCACCACAACCGGCAGCTCGAGGGCGGCGATCTGCTGGGCAAGCGGCTTCGCCTGGGCGGCGGCCCCTACCACCACAAGCGGCGATGTGGGCAGCGCCCGGTGCAGCCGCAGCAGCGTCTGCTGGAACAGTGAACGGTCGCCCAGAAGCGGCACCAGATGTTTGGGAGCTTCCGCCCGGCTCAGCGGCCACAGGCGGGTACCTGATCCCCCCGCCAGCACCACGCCGATGACAGGTGTGTCCCTGGGATCACAGACCATCGTCAGATGCACCCGGATATGTTGATCACCCTCAGGCGATTCATGTCCACGGCGGCCGATGCGCCGGCCATGCAGGGAATCCGCCCCGTGACTCCGCCGCCGGCCGCCGGCGGCACGTTAACGCAATCTTCGGGATTTGGCGTCAGCTTCGAGGCGCGAGCCACCCGAGCGGGAATGCGATCCATGGCCGTGACCACCGACCCCTTCGAGATCGGGCGCCGTACCTGCGAGGCCCTGCGCCGGCTGCGGATTCCGCCGACACCGGAGAATTATCTCATCTGGTACGCCCACTACAGCGGCGAACATCCGGCCCTCTCGCGCATCATCCGGCTGTTGGAACAGAACGGCGATCCCTTCGATGCCGAGCGCTGTCGCGAGCTCTATGAGCGCTTCTTCATGAAGAGCGAGACCGAGCGGCTGTTGAGCCGCACGGTGGCGCGGTTCGAGCGCATCATGGGCGAGCTGGAGCAGGAGCTGTCCCGCTCGGGCGAGGAAAATGCGGCTGCCGGCCGGCGGATCGAGGCGCTCGGGGTGGAGCTGGAGCAGAGCGAGGATCTGGCGGCGGCCGCCCGGGCCGTAACCCGTTCGCTCCTGGACGAAACCCGCCGGCTCGGGGAGAATCTGCGCACTCTCGCCCATCACCTCCACGCCCGCAGCCTCGAGGTCAATGAGCTCCGGACCCAGCTGGAGCAGGCGCGGCGTGAGGCCGAGACCGATCCCCTGACCGGCCTTGCCAACCGCAAGGGGCTCGAGGGCCGGCTGCGGGCGCTCGGGCGCGAGGCGATGGAGACCGGCCAGAGCTACGCCATGCTCGTGCTCGACATCGATCATTTCAAGAAGTTCAACGATACCTACGGCCACAAGGTGGGGGATGCGGTGCTGCGGACGGTGGCCATGGTGCTGCGCCACCATCTGCGCCAGGATGATCTGGCGGCTCGCTATGGCGGCGAAGAGTTCGTGGTGCTGCTGCCCAACACCGATCTCGACCAGGCGCGGGAGATCGCCGAGCGCATCCGCCGCACCATCGGCTCCCACGTGCTGCGCAACCGCGGCACCGGCGAGGAATATGGCAAGGTGACGATTTCCGCCGGCGTCGCCGTCTACCGACCGGGCGAGCGGGTGGAGGAGCTGTTCGAGCGGGCCGATACGGCCCTCTATCGGGCAAAGCAGCAGGGCCGCAACCGGGTGGTGACGGAAGCGGAACTGTCGACCCAGGGGAATGCCACGACCTCAATCGACTTCGGTTCCGCGGAGACAAGAGTGCCAGCTCGGGAAGACACGCTCGCGGTCGGATCCGGTGCGAGCTGAGGGGCCTGGCCGCTGACTGGGTGTGGGACCCAGTGCGGCCCAGGCAGGATCGGATGAACCGCCGGGCCAACTCGCGGTTGGGGGCCCTCGGGGTCCGGCCTCGGGGGATGCCGGCTGCGGCGGTGGCAGCCCCCTCCAGCCTCGTGAATCGGTGGGCCCACCTGGCCCTGCGGACCACCCCATCACATGACGCTCCCCTGCCCACAGCACCTCAGGCCCGCGCCCATGCGGGGCCGCTTCCATGCCGCGGCGTTTTCCAGCCCACGGCCCGTGAGCACCCGCGTTCGCCGAGTTCCCGGGAAGACCCACAGGCGGCCAGCGACTCCGCCACGCCTCCGTGGAGCGGGAGCGTGGGCGAGATGCGCGCCTGCACCCTTGGCAAAGCCCGAAGCACCCGTCCGCAAGGCTGTGGGGATGCCGCAGCAGGTCCGTGGGCCCCGGGTACCATCATGAGGGTGCGTCGGATGCTGGCGCAGCCGCAATCGCCTCTGGGCAGCGCGGGCGCGTGGGGCTAGTCTGGATGGGGTCATCCCGGGGATCTGTCCGTGCGCCGTCTTCTGCTCGCCGTGGTCGTTCTGGTCCTGCTGCTGGTGGCCGCCGTCGTCGGCGCTTGGCTGTTCGTGCCCGATGCCTGGATCCGCGGCCAGCTGGAGGCGGCGGTGCAGGACGCCACCGGGCGCGCGTTCGCAATCCGCGGGGCCTTCCGCCTGACGCGCTGGCCGCTTCGGCTGGAAGCCGAGGACATCCGCTTGGCCAACGCGTCGTGGGCGCGCACGCCTGAGATGGTGACAATCCGCCGGCTGGAGCTGGCGCTTGATCCCTGGGCGCTGTGGCAGCGGACCCTCCGGGTCGAACGGCTGACGCTGGAGGGTGCGCACATCGCCCTCGAGCGCGCCGCCGACGGCCGCACCAACTGGACCTTCGGCCAGGGCGAAGCGGCCGCCGCAGCCGGCGGCGGGGACGGCGAGGCCGGCGGCTGGCGGCTGCGGCTCGAGCAGCTGCGGCTGGTGGATGCGGCGCTGGTGTTCGACGATGCCACCCGCAATCGCCGCACCCGCCTCGAAGAGGTGGCCCTCACGCTCGACCGTGAGGAGGGGACCGACCTTCTCCAGCTCGCGGGACAGGCGCAACTGGACGGCCAGCCGGTAAGGCTTTCCGGACGCATGGCCGATCCCGCGACCCTCACGGGCGGGGGTGAAGGGCCGGTGGAGCTCGCCTTGGAGCTCCCTCAGGGCGCCATCCGGCTTGTGGGCCGTGCGCGCGGGCCAGCGCCTCAACTCGATGCCCGGCTGGAGGTGGCCCTTGAAGATCTACGCGGGCTTCTGGAACCGTGGGGGCTTCTGGCACCGCACATGGCCCCGGGCGCGCTCAGGACACTCGCCCTGGGTGCCGATCTGGGCATCACGCCCCAGGAGCTTACCCTCGCCGATCTCCGTTTCGCCCTCGACGAGCTCCAAGGCCAGGGGGAGCTCGATCTCGCGCTGGACGAGGCACGCCCCCGGCTTCGTGGCAGCCTGGCCCTCGCTACCCTCGACCTTACCCCCTATCTGCCACCGCCTGCGAAGGCGGGTGGGGAGTCGGCCGAGACGGCTGCGGCCGGCTGGTCGGAGGAACCGCTGGATCTGCCGCTGCCGGCACCGCTGGATGCGGATCTCACCGTGACCTGGGAAGGGCTGCGGGCACGGGCGCTGGAGCTGGGCCCGGCGAAGCTGGCCCTGAAGCTCGCCGGGCCACAGGCGGAGATCCGCCTGGAGGAGCTCGCCCTCTATGAGGGCCGGGCGCGCGGTCGTCTGGCGGCGACGGCGGCGGAAGAGGCGCGTTTCGCGCTTTTCGGGCGCATCGAGGGGGTGCAGGCACGACCCCTGCTGCGGGCGTTGGCCGGCCTCGACCGGCTCGAGGGGCGCGGTTTTGCCGAATTCGACCTCACCACCCGCGGCGGCAGCGTGAAGGCGCTCATCCAGGGGCTCGCCGGCCAGGGCCAGGTGGAGTTCCGTGACGGCGCCATTCTCGGCTTCAATCTCGCCGCCATGGTAAGGCAGGTTACCAGCCTCGGCCTCACACAGGAAACGGCCCCGCGGCGTACCGACTTCGCCCGGCTGGGGGCGAGCTTCGTGGTGGCCGCCGGCATCCTCCGCACCGACGATATGGCCCTGGAGGCGCCGCTATTGCGGGTGCGCGGCGGCGGCACGGTGGACCTGCCGGCGCGTCGGCTGGAGCTGCGGCTGGAGCCGGCGCTGGCCGCCACCCTCGAGGGTCAGGGCGGGGGCGAGCCCCGCTTCGCCCTGGCGGTGCCGGTGGTGATCGCCGGCCCCTGGGAGGCGCCCGAATGGCGCTTCGATCTGGGCGAGGGGGTGACGGCGGTGCTGGAGGATCCCGCTGCGCTGGATGCGCTGGTGCAGCGACTGCGGGCTGATCCCACGGCGGTGGCACGCCTCGGCGAGCGCTTCGGCGAGGCCCAGCAGCTTCTCGGGGTGACACCGGAACGGCTGCGCCAGCTGCTGCCGCCCGGGGTGCTGCCGGATGCGGCGCGCATTCTTCCCGGTGCCGGACCCGATAACGCCACCCCGCCGGTGCCCGACCTGCGGCAGCTCGCCCCGCTGCTGCGCGAGGGGGCGCCGCCGGCCGAAGGCGCGGGCCAGCCGGATGCAGACGCCAAGGAAGAAAGCCCGCAGGCGCCGGCCGGTCCCCAGGACCTGCTGCGTCAGCTGCTGCCGCGCTGATCAGCCGCCGCGCGCTGCCACCATCCGCGGCCGTCGGGGCGGCAGATGGGCCAGCGGGTCCACCGGCCGACGGCCGCGCCGCAGCTGGAAGTGGAGCTGGGGGCGGTCCACCTCACCGGTCTGTCCCACCTTGGCGATGATCTGGCCGCGGCGCACCACATCGCCCACCGTCACCAGCAGCGTGCGATTGTGGGCGTAGGCGGTGAGCCAGCCGCCGGCATGGCGCAGGATCACCATCCGGCCAAAGGCGGGGATCGCCTCGCCGGCATAGACTACCACCCCGCTTTCGGCGGCCCGCACGGGTGTGCCCTCGGGGGCGGCGATATTGATGCCGTCATTCTCGAGCCCGTTGCGGCGCCGGCCGAAGCGGGCGAGGATCGGACCCTCCACCGGCCAGAGGAACCCCGCGCGGGAAAGCGGCGGTGCCGGCGTGGCAGCGGCCCGGCGCGCGCGGGCAAGGGCGGCGGGATCGGGCTCCGGTGCCGGGCGGGCCGCGGCTGATCCGAGCCGGTCGTCGCGCGCGGGGATCCGCACCCGCTGACCCACCCGCAGACGCCGCGGGTCGATGCCGGGATTGGCGGCCAGCAGCTCCCCCAGGGGAATGCGATAGCGCACCGCCAGATGCGAAAGGGTTTCACCCCGGCGGATGCGGTGCCAGCGCGCTGCCGGCTGCGGTGGCGCCGGGCGCAGGCGCAGCACCTGGCCCACATAGATGCGATAGGGCGGCTCCAGGCGGTTGAGGCGGATGATGGTGGCGGGGTCGATGCGGTAGCGGCGGGCGATGCCATAGACGGTGTCGCCCGGCATCACCAGGTGTTGCGCCGGCACCCGCAGCGGCTTGGCTGGCTTCTGCTGCCAGGGCGTACGCCCGCTGGGCGCGGCGCAGGCGCCGAGCCCCAGCAGCACCGCCATGAGGATGACGGCGCGGCGGATCGACCGTCGCTTGCGGACCGTCCTCGTCACCATTCCGGGCCCCGCCTGGCGGCGCCCGCTCCTCCACCTGCGGCCTGGGTTCAGACCTTCCGGTCGCCGGGCCGCTCGGCGCCGGGATCGGCCGCCCCAGAGGCGGCCACCTCCTCCTCCTTTTCGCACAGCCCCAGGCTCGTGCGCAAGGCATCGAGGCTCTCATAGTCGGTCATGTCGAGGCGGATGGGGGTGAGGGAGACGTAGCCGCGCTCCACCGCCCACAGGTCGGTGCCAGCGAGATGGGTCTCCTGCCGGCGCCAGGTGCCGATCCAGATGTAGGGCTCGCCGCGGGGATCGATGCGTTCCACCAGATGGTCGCCGATCTTGCGGCGGCCCTGGCGGGTGATGGCGAAACCCCGCACCTGCCGCGGCGGCAGGGCGGGGAAATTGACGTTCACCAGCACGCCCGCCCGCCAGGGCGCCTGCCACAGACGGGCGATCAGCTCGGGCGCGAGCCTTCGGGCCGTCTCCCATTCGGGCGGATGGGGGTCCTCCACCATCAGCGACAGGGCCACCGCCCGCACCCCCAGGAGCGTCGCCTCCATGGCTGCCGCCACCGTGCCCGAATAGGTGACATCCTCGCCGAGATTGCCGCCGCGATTGACGCCCGAGAGCACCAGGTCCACCGGTTCCGAAATCACATGCTGGAGCGCCAGCAGTACGCAGTCGGTGGGGGTGCCGTCGACGGCGAAGTGGCGCGGGCCGATGTGCCGCAGCCGCAGCGGCCGGCGCAGGGTGAGGGAGTGGCTGGCGCCGCTTTGGTCGGTCTCGGGCGCCACCACCCACACCTCGTGGGCGAGATCGCGGGCGATCTCTTCCAGCAGTGCGAGGCCGGGGGCGTGGATGCCGTCGTCGTTGGTGATAAGGATGCGGCGGATGGGCTCAGCCATCGGGCTCCAGCCTTGCGAGCCCGCCCATGTACGGGCGCAGCACCTCCGGCACCACCACCGTGCCGTCGGCCTCCTGGTAGGTCTCCAGCACCGCCACCAGCGCGCGTCCCACCGCCACGCCCGAGCCGTTGAGGGTGTGGACCAGCCGCGGGCGCTTTTCGCCCTCGGGACGGTAGCGGGCGCGCATGCGACGCGCCTGGAAGTCGCCGCAGTTGGAACAGCTGGAGATCTCGCGCCAACGTTCCTGGCCCGGCAGCCACACCTCGAGGTCGTAGGTCTTCATGGCGGCAAAGCCGGTATCGCCGGAGCACAGGGTCACCACCCGATAGGGCAGCCCCAGCCGCCGCAGCACCTCCTCGGCGCAGGCGGTCATGCGCTCGTGCTCCTCGCGCGAGGCCTCGGGCGTGGTGATGGACACCAGTTCCACCTTGTCGAACTGATGCTGGCGGATCATGCCGCGGGTATCGCGCCCGGCGGCGCCTGCCTCGGCGCGAAAGCAGGGGGTGGCGGCCACCAGCCGCAGCGGCAGCTTGGCCTCGGGGAGGATCTCGCCGGCCACCAGATTGGTGAGGGGCACTTCGGCGGTGGGGATCAGCCAGCGGTCGTCGGTGGTTCGAAACAGATCCTCGGCGAATTTGGGGAGCTGGCCGGTGCCGAACAGGGCCTGGGGCCGCACCAGATAGGGGACATGGACCTCGGTATAGCCATGCTCGCCCACATGCAGATCGAGCATGAACTGGGCCAGCGCCCGCTCGAGCCGGGCGAGGTGCGACCACAGCACCACGAAGCGGGCCCCGGCGATGCGGGCGGCGCGGGCGAAATCCATGCCGAGCTGCTCGCCCAGCTGGTCGTGGGATCTGGGCGCAAAGGCAAACTCACGGCGCCTGCCCACCTCGCGCTCGATGCGGTTGTAACTCTCATCGGGCCCGTCGGGGACGTCCTCGGCCAGCACATTGGGGAGCTCGGCCAGGGCCGCCTCCAGCCGCCCTTCCAGTTCGGCCAGCTGGGCCTCGCCCTCCTTCACCTGCTCCTTGAGCTCGGCCACCCGCGCCAGCACCGCCGCCACATCGCCGCCTTCGCGCTTGAGCCGGCCGATCTCCCGCGACAGGCGGTTGCGTTCCGCCTGCTGCGCCTGCAGGCGGGTCTCCAGCTCGCGCTTGCGGCGGTCGAGGGCCAGCACCGCTTCCAGCAGGCGACGGCGCTCATCCGGCGGCAGGCCGCGGCGGGCGAGGTGGCGCTCATAGGCCTCGGGATGGTCACGCAGCCAGCGGAGATCGATCACGTCGACGCAGGTCCCAGAGAGGGGGCAAGGGGATCAGTCCGCCGCCTCCTCGGCCGCCTCCGCCTCGGCCCGGCGGCGTTCGGCCGCGCGCACGAGCCAGATGGAGACCTCATAGAGGAGCAGCAGCGGCAGCGCGAGGCCGATCTGACTGATGACGTCAGGTGGCGTCAAGACCGCCGCCACGGTGAAGAGGCCAACGATCACGAACTTGCGGTTGCGCGCGAGCCCCTCGGAGGAGACCAGCCCGACCCGGCCCAGCAGGGTGAGGGCCACCGGCAGCTGGAAGGCGATGCCGAAGGCGAAGATCATCTTCATCACCAGGTCGAGGTACTCGCCCACCCGCGCCTCGAGCTCGATGGGCAGCATGTCCTCGCTGCCGGGGGACTGGAAGCTCAAAAAGAAGCGCCATGCCAGCGGGAAGATGAAGTAATAGACCACCGCCCCGCCGAGGAAGAACAGCACCGGGGTGGCGACCAGAAACGGCAGCAGGGCCTGCTTCTCGTGCCGATAGAGGCCCGGAGCGATGAACAGCCACAGCTGGGTGGCGACGAAAGGGAAGGCGATGAAGGTCCCCGCCCAGAAGGCAATCTTGAGCTCGGTGAAGAACTTTTCCACGAGATTGGTATAGATCATTCGATCGCACAGGGGGCGACCGTCCGGTGTGGTATTCTCCATGCAGATTTTGGCCAGGGGGCGTGCGAGGAAGTCGAAGATTTCGCTCGCAAAGAACCAGGAGACGACGAAGCCGATAAGGATGGCGATGGCGGACATCGGTCAACTGAAGGGACTTCCGAGAAGCCCCGCGAGACGACGGCGAACCCAAGCCCTACCGCGACCGCCAGCGGCCGTGAGTCATGAGATGAGCATCCATCCGGCTGCAGGAAGCTTCGCCAGGTGATCATCCAACGG
>WFXL01000101.1 GCA_015490605.1 Rhodospirillales bacterium | reverse complement strand
CTGGTGGCCGGCAAGACGGTGCGGCAGGTGCGCGGCTTTGACCGGCTGCGGAATGTGCCCGTTCAGGGCTATGAGATTCATCTGGGGGTGACGGAAGGGCCCGATCGGGCCCGCCCTTTCCTCAACCTCGACGGCCGCCCCGAGGGGGCGGTGAGCGCCTCGCGGCGGGTGTTCGGCACCTACATCCACGGACTGCTGGCGGGCGATGCGTTTCGCCGCCATTTCCTGCGGAGCCTGGGCGCGCGCCCCGGCGAGCTGGCCTTTGAGGCGGAGCTGGAGCGGGCGCTGGAGGCGCTGGCGGATGCCCTCGAGGCGGCACTGGACCTCGAGCAGATCCATGACCTGGCCGTCAGGGGAGCCTGACGGCCAGGGCGGCGGCGGCCGTAAGGCCCCACAGCAACAGCCAGGCCGTCCCCACCAGCCGCAAAGCCCGTTCCATGTCGGCCACGGTCGCTTCGGCACGGCCCTCGCCGATCCACGGCTCCAGCGCCACCACCCCATGATAGACCCGCGGGCCGGCAAGGCGCAGGCCCAGCGCCCCCGCCACCGCCGCCTCGGGAAAGCCGGCATTGGGCGAGCGGTGGCGGCGGGCATCGCGGCGCAGCACCCGTACCGCCGGCCCCGGCCGCGCGCCCGGCACCAGCAGGGTGGCGAGCACGATCAGCCCGGCAGCAAGCCTGGCCGGCACCCAGTTGAGGAGATCATCCAGCCGTGCGGCGACACGGCCGAAATGGCGATGGCGCGGGGTCAGATAGCCGATCATGGAATCGAGGGTGTTGACCGTCTTGCAGACATAGAGGCCGGGAAGTCCCAAGAGCAGCATCCACCACCAGGGGGCCACCACCGCATCGGCAAAATTCTCCGCCAGCGACTCGATGGCCGCCCGCGCCACCCCATGATCATCAAGGCGTTCGGGATCGCGTCCCACCAGCGCCCGCAGCGCCCGCCGCGCCGCCGCCGGATCCCGCGGCAGCAGGCGCGCCACCTCCTGCACGGCCAGCACCAGCCCGCGCCAGGCGAACAGCGGCCAGGCGAAGAGTCCGATCAGCAGCGCCGCCAGCGCACCTTCGCCGGCGATCGCCTGCAGCAGCAGGCCCGTCAGGAAGGCCGCTGCCACCAGGGCCAGGGTGATGACCGCACCGGCGGTCAGATTGTCCCGGGGATCCTGGGCGAGGGGGTTCCAGGCCTGCTCGAAGCGCGCGACGGCACGGCCCACCCACACCACCGGATGGGGCAGGCGACGCCACAGCCAGGGCGGATCCCCCAGCGTCACATCCAGCAGCAGCGCCCACAGCAGCGCCGGCAGCAGGGTGGCGGTGTCAAACAGCAGCATCGAACCAGGATTCGGGCAGTTCCAGCTCGGCGGTGACCGGCACATGATCTGAGGGCCGCTCGAGCCCGCGGGCCTCCGCCCACACCTCCACCTCCCGGAGATACGGCGCCAGCGCCGGCGACAGCCAGATATGGTCGAGCCGGCGGCCGCGGTTGGATTTGCGCCAGTCGCGCGCGCGATACGACCACCAGGTGAACACCTTTTCTTCGGGCGGAATCCTGGTCCGCACCGCATCGACGAAATCGTAGGCGCGCTGCAGGCGGGTGAGAGCCTCCACCTCCACCGGCGTGTGCGAGACCACCTTCAAGAGCGCCCGATGGTTCCAGACATCTGTCGGCAAGGGAGCGATGTTGAGATCACCCACCAGGATCAGCCGGGCGCCGTCGCCGCGGCGGGCGGCGAAATAGTCCGTCAGCGCCGCCAGCATCTCGAGCTTGTGGCGGAACTTGGGATTGACCTCAGGATCAGGGATATCGCCGCCGGCGGGGATGTAGAGATTGTGGAGCTCGATGTCGCCCGGCAGGAAACAGATGGTGTGGCGGCAGTCCTCCACATCGCACCAGCCCACCGCCTCGCAGTCCCTGAGCGGCAGCCGGGCGAGGGTGGCGACCCCATGCCAGCTCTTCTGGCCGTGGAGGAACATGTGGGGCAGGCCGAGGGCGGCCACCTCATGGCGCGGAAAGCGGCCGTTCTCCACCTTGGTCTCCTGCAGGCACAGCACGTCCGGGCGGCAGTGCCGCACCACCCGGGCCAGGAGATCAAGGCGGATGCGGATGGAATTGATGTTCCAGCTGGTAATCCGCAGACGCAAGGGATCTCTCCTCCACCGGGACTAGAGGAAGCTCTGGGGGTCCACATCCACATCGAGCCGCAGCCGGCTTTCAAGCCGCACTCCCTGAAGCCAGCGGCGCAGATAGGCCGGCAGGTCCACCTCCGGCTCAGCCCGCACCAGCAGCCGCTCGCGATAGCGCCCGCGCAGGAGCGGCATGGGTGCCGGCGCCGGCCCCAGCACCCGCACACCCGAGGCGGCCGGCGCCGCCCGCGCCAGCCGGCGGGCCGCCTGCTGCACCTCCTCGCGCGCGCGTCCCGCCACCACCAGAGCGGCGAGGCGGCCGAAGGGCGGCATGCCGGCCTCGCGCCGTTCCGCCAGTTCGGCGGCGTAGAAGCGCAGCGGATCGCCCGCCGCCAGCGCCTGCAGCACCGGATGGCCCGGGTCGGTGGTCTGGATCAGCACCCGCCCGGGCCGTTCGGCCCGCCCGGCGCGGCCCATGAGCTGGCGCAGCAGCTGATAGCTGCGCTCGGCCGCCCGCAGATCACCGCCGAGGCCCACATCGGCATCCACCACTCCCACCAGCAGAAGGTCGGGGAAGTGGTGGCCCTTGGCCAGGAGCTGGGTTCCGATCAGAAGTTCCACCTCCCGCGCCAGCACCGCCCGCACCAGCGTCTCCGCCTGGGCGGCGGTGCGCACCGTATCGCTGGTGACCAGGGCCGTGCGGGCCCCGGGCAGGCGTGCCGCCACCTCCTCGAGGATGCGCTCGACCCCGGGGCCGCAGGGAGCGAGCTCGCCCACGGTGCCGCAGTGGGGACAGTGCGTCGGTTCCGGCTCGCGATAGGCGCAGTGGTGGCACTGCAGCCGCCGCTCGAGGCGGTGGAGCACCAGCCAGGCGCTGCAGTTGGGGCAGCGCAGCCGGCTGCCGCAGGCGCGGCACAGCACCAGCGGGGCATAGCCGCGGCGGTTGAGGAACAGCATCGCCTGGCCGCCGGCCTCCAGTGTCGCCGCCACCGCCTCCAGGAGATGGGGGCTGAGGAAGCGGCGCGGCGGCGGCCGGTGGCGGCGCAGGTCCACCAGCTCCACCCGCGGCTCCGGCGCGCGGCCGTGGCGCTCGGGCAGGCGCAGCAGGGTCCAGCGCGCGGGCGGGGTGAAGCCGGGGACGAGGCCGGCGTGGAAGGCGCTCTCCACCGCCGGCGTGGCCGTCACCCGCACCAGCGGACAGCCACAGAGCTCGGCGCGGATGTGGGCGGCGAGGCGGGCATCGTAGCGCGGCCCGTCCTCCTGCTTGAAGCTTGGATCCTGTTCCTCATCGATCACCACAAGCCGCAGGTCCGAAAGCGGCAGGAACACCGCCGAGCGCGCCCCCACCACCACCCGCACCCGCCCGCATGCGATCT
>WFXL01000100.1 GCA_015490605.1 Rhodospirillales bacterium | reverse complement strand
CTGCGGGATCGCCACGAAGGCGATGCCGTCATCGCCCATATCGGCCAGGCAGATGGCGTTCCAGGTGGGCCGTGCGTGTGGCTCGCGTCCGTCGATCAGCGCGCGGATGTTGAGCGCCGCCGCATGGCTCATGGTCTCGATCATGTAGCCGGTCTTGGGCGCCCCGGTGGGTACCGGTGTGGCCTCCACCGGCGGAATGGCGACGCACACACCGGTGGCGAAGACGTTGGGATAGCGCGGATTGCGCTGATACGCGTCGACGATCACGAACCCCCGCGGATTCACCAACCCGTCGATGCCGAAGACCGCCTCCACCCCCTTGAAGGCCGGCAGCATCATGGAGAAGGCGAAGGGCAGCTCGTGGCGCTTTTTCTCCTGCCCCTCCTCATCCACCTCCACCACATGCATCACGCCCGGCTCCACCTTCTCCACCCGGGCATTGGTGATCCAGTTGATGTGATGCTGGCGCAGCTCGGATTCGAGCATGCCCTTGGAATCGCCCACGCCGCCGAGGCCGAGATGGCCGATGTAGGGCTCGGAGGTGACCAAAGTGATGGGCACCCGATGGCGGATCTTCCGCCGCCGCAGATCGGCATCCATGATGAAGGCGCACTCATAGGCCGGGCCGAAACACGACGCTCCCTGCACCGCGCCAACCACGATCGGCCCGGGCGCCTCCACAAAGCGCTTCCACTGTTCGAAGGCCATGGCGGCATGCGGGGTGGTACACACCGAGGTGGTGTGGCCGCCCTCGGGGCCGAGGCCGGGCACCTCGTCGAAGGCGAGTCGGGGGCCGGTGGCAATCACCAGATAGTCATAGGTGAGGGTGCTGCCATCACCAAGCTCAATGGTATTGCGCTCGGGATGGACACGCTTTGCGCCCTTGTCGATGAAATCGATGCCGTATTTGGCCAACAGCGGGGCGAGCTCTACCTGGATCTGCCGCGGTTCGCGCCAGCCCACCGCCACCCAGGGGTTGGAGGGGGTGAAGTCGAAGGTGGGGCGGTCGGAGATCACCACGATGCGCTCGCCCGCCTTGCGCACCTGTTTGAGCTCGTAAGCCGCGCTGATGCCGCCCACGCCCGCACCCAGCACCGCGATGGTGGTCATATCGTCCCTCCCTTCGGCCGAACAATCCTATCCTATCATCACATTCGTATATGAATCATAGACGATCTCCAGCGCGGCTGAAGGTCGCATGGTTCAGCGGACGAGGTGGCGTTCCGCCGCCCGCAGCGCAGCGATGGCCTGCTCATAGGGCGGCCGGCCGAACACCGCCGAGCCCGCCACCAGCACATCGGCACCCGCCGCCACCACCTCTGGCGCGGTGGTGGGGTCGATACCGCCGTCCACCTCGATATGGATCGGTCGCGCGCCGATCATCCGGCGCAGGCGGCGGATCTTCTCCACCACCGCGGGGATAAACTTCTGCCCGCCGAAGCCCGGATTGACGCTCATCACCAGCACCAGATCGATGCGGTCGAGAACGTATTCCACCAGGCTCTCGGGCGTGTGGGGGTTGAGCGAGACACCGGCGCGGGCACCGGTGCTGGCCACCAGCTGCAGCGTCCGGTCCAGATGCTTGGTGGCCTCCACATGGACGATAATGCGATCGGCACCAGCGGCGGCGAAGGCCTCGATGTAGGGGTCCACCGGTTCGATCATCAGATGGGTGTCGAAACATTTGGACGAATAGGAACGGATCGCCTTCACCAGCTGCGGCCCGAAGGTGAGGTTGGGGACGAAGTGGCCGTCCATCACATCGAGATGGATCCAGTCGGCGCCGGCCTCGTCCACCGCCCGCACCTCCTCGCCGAGGCGGGCGAAGTCGGCCGACAGGATCGAGGGCGCGATCAGCAGTCTGCGTTCCATCTTGCCAGTCTCCCTGCTAGGGGTGTAGGGCGTGTCGGGAAAAAAGGGGCCACCGGCGGAGCCGATGGCCCGAGTTGGTTAGTCGGGGAGGCATCGAAGAGCCGGCACCGGCCGGCGGTGGCCGGAGTACGGGGCCGGGTGCCCCGGATCCCCTGTTACCCGGACCCCGGCTCCGGCCCACCCGTCACGGGGCAGCGCCCGTGACGTTCCGGATCCCCCTTCGGGGAAAACTCGCAGCCTGTCCTCATGCCTCGACACGCGCCTCGGGCTCGCTGGGGGCCTTCCGCGGGGTGTCGATCCCGCCGCGGAACACACGGCTCTTGCGGATGTCCTCGGCCTCGAGGGTGCAGAGGGCCTCGAGCCCCAGCACCTTCTGGGCCCCCTCCTCCACCAGCCGCACCGCCTGACGCAGTCGGGCGCGGTCGAGGGCATTGCGCACCGAGCGGGCATTGGCGAACTGCGGCTGGGTCATGCGGATCTGCAGATATTCGCGGAAGGTCGCGCGCGCCTCATCGCTGAAGCGGTAGTTCTGCTTCGCCAGCATCAGCTCGGCGATGGCCATGAGTTCGTCGAGAGTGTAGTCGGGGAACTCGATGTGATGGCCGATGCGCGAGCGGAAACCGGGGTTGGCCTGGAAGAACCGCTCCATGCGGTCCTTGTAGCCCGCCACAATCACCACCAGGTCCTCGCGCTGGTTCTCCATCACCTGCAGCAGGATCTCGATCGCCTCCTGGCCATAATCGCGCTCGTTCTCGGGGCGGTAGAGGTAGTAGGCCTCGTCGATGAACAGCACCCCGCCCATGGCGCGCTTGAGCACTTCCTTGGTCTTGGGGGCGGTATGGCCGATGTACTGCCCCACCAGATCGTCGCGCGTGACCGACACCAGCTTGTTGGTGCGAATGTAGCCGAGGCGATGGAGGATGTCGGCCATCCGCATGGCGACGGTGGTCTTGCCGGTACCGGGGTTGCCGGTGAAGGACATGTGCAGCGTCGGCGGCTCGGCCTCGAGCCCGTGTTCCCGCCGCAGCCGGTCCACCACCAGCAGCGAGGCGATCTCGCGGATGCGCTGCTTGACCGGCACCAGCCCCACCAACTCACGGTCGAGCTGGTCGAGCACCTCGGCCACGCCCGACTCCTGCCACAGGCGACGCAGGTCCACCTGACCGGGGTTCTCGCCTGTGCGGGCTTCCACCGTCGTCGGCTCACTCATGGCCCGGATCCTCCGCTCGTGGGGGGAGCGCCGGTGTCGCCACCACCGACACCGGACGCCCCCACCCATCCTCAGCGATAGCGCTCACCCTGCGGCTTATCGGTGGCGTAGGGATAGATCTTGTACCGCTGGGTGCGGCTCCAGTTTTCGGTGCGCTCGAGCCTGAAGCCAGGTTCGTCGTCAGTGGGACGATGGACGATGAAGGACAACCGCAGCGACTCCCAGCCCTTGCTGTTGTCATACGCCGACAGGCGAATGTAGCAGTTGGGATAGGCCTTGCGACACTCGTTGAGCTCGTACATCACCGTCGCCGGGTCGTCCACGTCGAACATCGGCAGTCCCCACATCTCCCAATAGGTATTGCGGGGATGGATGTCGTCGGTGAACTCGATGTTCATCGCCCAACCCTTGCTCATACAGTAGCGGATCTGGGCGGCGATCTCCTCGTCGGTGAAGTCCGGCAGGAAGGAGAAGGTTCCCTGCGTGATGCGCATCGTCATTCTCCCCTTGCCTCAGACCGGCGTCGCCGTCGGCACGAAGTCGGGCGTGTCGGTGGAGGCGTAGTCGAAGGTGACGTCCTTCCAAGTCTCCAGCGCCTGGCGCAGCGGCAGGCAGTGTTTGGCCGCCTCCTCGAGGATCTGCGGCCCCTCCGCCATGATGTCGCGCCCCTCGTTGCGGGCCTTGATCATGGCCTCGAGGGCGACGCGGTTGGCGGTGGCACCGGCGGCAATACCCATGGGATGGCCGATGGTACCGCCACCGAACTGCAGTACGACGTCCTCGCCGAGATAGTGCAGCAGCTGGTGCATCTGGCCGGCGTGGATGCCGCCCGAAGCCACCGGCATCACCTTGCGCAGGCTACCCCAAGGCTGGTCGAAGAAGATGCCGTGCTGGAGATTCTTGGGCACGAAGTCCTCGCGCAGCACGTCATAGAAGCCACGCACGGTGTAGGGGTCGCCCTCAAGCTTGCCCACCACGGTGCCGGCATGGAGGTGATCCACACCTGCAAGCCGCGCCCACTTGGCAATCACCCGGAAGCTCACGCCATGGTCCTTCTGGCGGGTGTAGGTGGAGTGGCCCGCACGGTGGAGGTGGAGGATCATGTCATTGTTGCGGCACCACTTCGCCATGGACTGGATGGCGGTCCAGCCGATCACCAGATCGATCATGATGATGACCGACCCCAGCTCCTTGGCGAACTCGGCCCGCTCGTACATCTCCTCCATGGTGGCGGCGGTGACGTTGAGATAATGGCCCTTGACCTCGCCGGTCATGGCCTGGGCCTTGTTCACCGCCTCCATCACATAGAGCCAGCGGTCACGCCAGTGCATGAACGGCTGGCTGTTGATGTTCTCATCGTCTTTGGTGAAGTCGAGCCCGCCCTTGAGGGCCTCATACACCACGCGGCCATAGTTGCGCGCCGACAGACCCAGCTTGGGCTTGACCGTGGCGCCGAGCAGCGGCCGGCCAAACTTGTCGAGCCGCTCGCGCTCGATCACGATGCCGGTGGGTGGGCCGTCGAAGGTGCGCACATAGGCCTCGGGAAAGCGAATGTCCTCCAGCCGCAGCGCCCTGAGGGGCTTGAAACCGAACACGTTGCCGATGATGGAGGCGGCGCAGTTGACCACCGAGCCGGGCTCGAACAGGTCGATGTCGTAGGCGATATAGGCGAAGTATTGGTTCTCTTTCCCCGGCACCGGCTCGATGTGGTAGCACTTGCCGCGATAACGGTCGTAGTCCGTCAGCCGGTCGGTCCACACCACCGTCCAGGTGGCGGTGGAGCTTTCGCCGGCCACCGCCGCCGCGGCCTCCTCCGGATCTACCCCCTCCTGCGGGGTGATCCGGAAACAGGCGAGCAGGTCGGTGTCCTTGGGTTCGTACTCCGGTCGCCAATAGCCCATTTCCTTGTACGGGATGACGCCCGGCTTGTAGCGTTCTTTCTCGCTCCTGGCCTTGACCTCGTTCATGGCCTGCACTCCTGGGTGGGGAGGGTCACTCGGCTGCCTTGGCGGTGGCACCGATCACCGGATCGAGCTCACCGGCGGCATAACGCTTGGCCATCTCCGCAAGCGGGATGGGTTTGATCCTGGAGGCCATGCCGGCCGCACCGAACATCTCGTAACGCTCCGCACAGAGCTTCTCGAGGGCCTCCATGGCGGGCTTCATGAACTTGCGCGGATCGAACTCCTTCTTCTGGGTGGTGCACACCTTGCGGAGCTGGCCGGCCATGGCCAGGCGGCAGTCGGTGTCGATGTTGACCTTGCGGACACCGTACTTGATCGCCTCGATGATCTCCTCGAGCGGCACCCCCCAGGTCTGGGGCATCTCGCCACCGAACTCGTTGAAGATGTCCTGCAGTTCCTGCGGCACCGAGCTTGCGCCGTGCATCACCATGTGCAGCGTCGGCAGGCGCTCGTGGATCTCCTTGATGCGATCGATGGCGAGCACCTCGCGGGTGGGCTTGCTCTTGAACTTGTAGGCGCCATGGCTGGTGCCGATGGCCACCGCCAGCGCATCCACCTTGGTCTCGCGCACGAAGTCCACCGCCTGGTCGGGGTCGGTCAGCAGCTGCTCGCGCGAGAGCTTGCCCTCGGCACCATGGCCGTCCTCGGCCTCGCCCATGCCGGTCTCGAGCGAGCCGAGACAGCCGAGCTCCCCCTCCACCGACACGCCCACCCAGTGGGCCATCTCGGCCACCCGGCGGGTGACCTCGACATTGTATTGGTAGGAGGAGGGCGTCTTGGCATCCTCCATTAGCGAGCCGTCCATCATCACGCTGGTGAAGCCCAGCTGGATGGCGGACAGGCAGGTGGCCGGGCTGTTGCCATGGTCCTGATGCAGGCAGATGGGCAGGTGCGGATACATCTCCGCCGCCGCCTCCACCATGCGCCGCAGCATGAGGTCGCCGGCATAGGAGCGCGCCCCGCGGCTCGCCTGGATCAGCACCGGTGAGTCGGTGCGATCGGCCGCGCGCATGATGGCCAGGAGTTGCTCCATATTGTTGATGTTGAAGGCCGGCATGCCGTAGCCGTGTTCGGCGGCATGATCGAGAAGCTGACGCAGCGTGACGAAGGGCATGGTCCTCTCTCCCTGGCTCAGCCCGTGCGAACCCGCGTCGCGGCCCGCTCGAGGGCCACGAGACCGGGCAGGGGCTTGCCCTCGATGAATTCAAGAAAGGCGCCGCCGGCGGTGGAGACGTAGCTGAAGCGCTCGAGCACGCCGGCATGGGCCAACGCCGCCACGGTATCGCCACCACCGGCGATGGTCTCGAGCCGCCCCGCCTCGGTCAGCTCCGCCGCCGCCTGCGCCACCTCCACCGTGGCGCGATCGAATGGCGGCACCTCAAACGCGCCGAGGGGGCCGTTCCACAACAGCGTGCGGCAGTTCCGCAGCCGCTCGACGATGGCGGCGACGGTGGCAGGCCCGACATCCAGGATCATCTCATCCGGCCCGACGGCGTCCACCGCCACCATCCGGGTGGCCACATTCGGGGCGAATTCCGTCGCCACCACCGCATCCACCGGCAGCACCAGCTCGCGCCCACTGCGGGCGGCCTTGTCCATGATCGCCCGGGCGGTGTCCACGAGCTCGCGCTCGCACAGCGACCGGCCCACATCCACGCCCCGGGCGGCGAGGAAGGTGTTGGCCATGCCGCCGCCCACCACCAGCACGTCCACCCGCTCCAGCAGGTTCTCCAGCACCGCGAGCTTGGTGGACACTTTGGCACCACCCACCAGTGCCGCCGAGGGCCGCAGTGCCCCGCCCAGGGCCTTCTCCAGCGCCGCCACCTCCTGCTCCAGCAGCCGCCCGGCATAGGCCGGCAGCCGCTCGGCCAGGCCGGTGATGGAGGCGTGGGCCCGATGGGCGGCGGAGAAGGCGTCGTTGACATAGACCTCGCCCAGCGCCGCCAGCGCATCGGCGAAGGCCGGGTCATTCTTCTCCTCGCCGGGGTGGAAGCGCAGGTTTTCCAAAAGCGCCACATCCCCCTCGCCGAGGCGGGCGACCGCCGCCGCGGCGGCCTCGCCCACACAGTCCTCGCCGAACACCACCGGCCGGCCCAGCACCCGCTCCAGCACCGGCACCACCGGCCGCAGCGACATGGAGGGTTCCCGCCGGCCCTTGGGGCGGCCGAAGTGGGAGAGCGCGATCACGCGCCCTCCCTTCGCCACCAGCTCGCGCAAGGTCACCGCCGCGCGCTCGATCCGCGTGGCGTCGGCGACTTCGCCGTCCTGCATGGGGACGTTGAAGTCGACGCGCACCAGCACCCGGCGCCCGCGCGGATCGAGGTCGTCGAGGGTGAGAAAGCGCGCCATGCTCACACCCTCCCGAGCGCCTTGGCGGTGTCGATCATGCGGTTGGAGAAGCCCCACTCGTTGTCATACCAGGAGGCGATGCGCACGAGCCGGCTCTCCAGCACCTTGATGGAGGTGAGATCCACCGTCGAGCTCGCGGCGCTGCCGTTGAAGTCCATGGAGACCAGCGGCTCGCGGTGGTAGTCCAGCACACCGACAAGCGGCCCCTCGGCGGCCGCCACCACTGCCTGCGCCACTTCCTCCGCCGTCACCTCGCGCGACGGCACGAAGGTGAGGTCCACCATGGACACATTGGCGCAGGGCACGCGGATGGCGACGCCGTCGAGCTTGCCCCGCAGCTCCGGCAGCACCAGCCCCACTGCCCGCGCGGCACCGGTGGAGGTGGGGATCATGTTGACCGCCGCTGCCCGCGCCCGCCGCGGGTCCTTGTGGAACACGTCCAACAGCCGCTGGTCGTTGGTGTAGGCGTGGATGGTGGTCATGTGGCCGCGCTCGATGCCGAAGGCCTCGTGCATCACCTTGGCCAGCGGCGCGAGGCAGTTGGTGGTGCAGGAGGCATTGGAGACCACCACATGCTCCGGGCGCAGCATCTGGTGGTTGACGCCATAGACCACCGTAAGGTCGGCACCGTCCGCCGGGGCCGACACCAGCACCTTGCGGGCACCGGCCTCGAGATGACGGGCCGCAGCATCCCGCTTGGTGAACCGCCCGGTGCACTCCATCACCACATCAACACCGAGCTCCTTCCAGGGCAGCTTCTCCACCTCGGGCTCGGCCAGAAGGCGGATGGGGCCAAAGCCCACATCCATGGTGTCGCCCTGATGGACCACCTCACCGCGGAAGCGGCCGTGGACGGAGTCGTACTTGAACAGATGGACGTTGGTCTCGGGCGGTGCGAGGTCGTTGATGGCCACCACCTGAAGCTCGCGCTCGCCGCGCGCCACCAGCGCCCGCAGCACATTGCGCCCGATGCGTCCGAAGCCGTTGATGGCTACCCGAACGGTCATGGTGTCGCTCCCTCTCACGCGAGTTTCGCCTTGGCCTTTTCGGCCACCGCCTCGGCGGTGATGCCGAAGTGGGCATAGAGATCCTTGTAGGGCGCGCTGGCGCCGAAGGAACGCGTGCCCACCACATCGGCCTCGCTCGCCACATAGCGCGTCCAGCCGAACGGCACCGCCGCCTCGACGGCGATCCGGGGAGCGGAACCCAGCACCGCGGCGCGATAGGCCTCGGGCTGCCGGTCGAACAGTTCGAAACAGGGGAGCGAGACCACCGCCGCGCGGATCCCCTCGCGCGCAAGCCGATCCCGCGCCTCGAGGGCGATCGCCACTTCCGAGCCGGTGGCCAGCAGGGTCACATCCCGCGCCCCGTCGGCCTCGGCCAGCACATAGCCGCCGCGGGCGCAGAGGTTCTCATCCACATGCTCGGTGCGCACCGCCGGCACATTCTGGCGGGTGAGCGCGATGACGCAGGGGCCATCACGCCGCTCCAGCATCACCTGCCAGCATTCGGCGGTCTCCACCGCATCCGCCGGCCGCAGCACCCACAGGTTCGGGATCGCGCGCAGTGCGGCCAGATGCTCTACCGGCTGGTGGGTCGGCCCGTCCTCGCCAAGGCCGATGGAGTCGTGGGTGGCCACCAGGATCACCGGGATGTGGGACAGGGCCGCCACCCGCAGCGCGGGCCGGCAATAGTCGGAGAACACCAGGAAGGTGCCGCCGTAGGGGATCACCCCGCCGTGCAGGCTCATGCCGTTCATCGCCGCCACCATGCCGTGTTCGCGCACGCCCCAGTGGACGTAGCGGCCGGCATAGGCCCCGGGGGCGATGGCGGCGAGATCGGAGGTCTTGGTGTTGTTGGAGCCGGTGAGATCGGCCGAGCCGCCGACCGTCTCCGGCACCACCCCATTGATCACCTCCAGCGCCATCTGGCTGGCCTTGCGGGTGGCCACGCTTGGGCGCTCTTCCGCAAGCCGGCGCTTGTGAGCGCGCACAGCCTCATCGAGCCCCTCCGGCAGGCGCCGCTCGAGCCGGCGCAGGAACTCCGCCCGCAGCCCCTCGGGCGCACGTTCCAGCCGTTGCTTCCACGCCGTGAAGGCCTCGCGGCCACGCGCACCGGCTGCCCGCCAGGCGTTCAGCAGCTCCTCGGGGACCTCGAAGGGCGGATAGGGCCAACCCAGGTTCTCGCGCAGCCGCTGGGTCTCCTCCGGCCCCAGCGGAGCACCGTGCACCTTCTCGCTGCCCTCGAGGGTGGGGGCGCCATAGCCGATCCTGGTGCGACAGGCGATCAGCACCGGCCGGTCCGAGCCCTCGGCCGCCTCGAGGGCGCGGCGGATCTGGCCGTAGTCGTGGCCGTCGATGCGATCAACGTTCCAGCCGTAGGATTCGAACCGCCGCAGCACATCGTCGGAACAGGCGAGATCGAGTCGGCCGTCGATGGAGATGCCGTTGTCATCGAACAGCACCACCAGCCGCGAGAGCCGCAGATGGCCCGCGAGCGAGGCGGCCTCATGGCTGATCCCCTCCATGAGATCGCCATCCGAGGCAATCACCCAGGTGCGGTGGTCCACCAACTCACGGCCGAAGAGGGCGCGCAGATGCGCCTCCGCCAGGGCCATGCCCACGGCATTGCCGAGCCCCTGGCCCAGCGGGCCGGTGGTGGTCTCCACCCCCGGCGTGAGCCCCGCCTCGGGATGGCCCGGTGTCTTGGAGCCCAGCTGGCGGAAACGCTCCAGCTCCGCCCGCGTCATGCCGGGAAAGCCGGTGAGATAGAGCAGCGCGTAAAGCAGCATCGAGCCATGGCCGGCCGACAGCACGAAGCGGTCGCGATCAGGCCAGCCCGGCTCGGCGGCATAGTAGCGCAGGCGCTCATACCACAGCACGGTGGCCACATCCGCCATGCCGAGGGGCATGCCGGGGTGGCCCGAGCGGGCCTTCTCCACCGCGTCCACCGCGAGGAAGCGGACGGCGTGGGCGAGCTTCCTGAGGTCCACCTCGCGGGTGGTGGCAGCAGTCTCGGTCACGGTCGCAGTTGCAGCAGTCATGGGCCTCTCCGGTCCCCGAGCGGTTCAGATCGCATAGATCCCCTGCGCCGCCTTCACCATGTGGTAGGCGAGCAGGAGCTGGGTCAGGGCGAGGGGGTGGCTGATCTCACGCCCCTCCTCGTAGCGGCCCACGTTCTGCCGCAGATAGCTCGCTTCGGGAATGAGGGACCAGAGCAGTTCCTCCACCCGCCTGGCCTTGGCCTCGGGGATGTCACCGCGGATCTCGAGGATATCCACGGGCTTGCCGTCGACGTCGCGGGCGAGCCGCAGATAGATGTGGCCGTTGGGATCCACATCCAGGATCGGAGTCAGGTCCGGGTGCGGCAGGGTCGGCCGCAGGATGTGCCGCACATTGAGATGCGCCCCGGTCTCCTCGGCATGCTCCTCGGGCGGGTAGAAGCTCACCACGATGTCAGCGAAGGTGCGCTGGGGCTTGATATAGGCCTCGGTGTCGGCGCGACGTTCCTCGATCTGCTTGAGGACCTGCTCGGGCGTATAGCCACGCTTGGTGGTATCGCGATGGATCTTCCACTTGATCCGCAGGTTCTCGTCCGGCTCGAGATAGACCTTCACATCATAGCATTCACGCATCTTGCGGGTATGGTAACCCAGCAGCCCCTCGACGATGATGTAGGGCTTGGGCTCAATGTATTCCGGCGGATCGAAGGTGCCGGTCTTGTGGTTGTAGATCGGCTTGAGGATCGGCTGCCCCTGCCGCAGCAGCCGCAGGTGCTGCTCCATGATGTCGACATAGTTGCAGTCCGGGTGGAGCGCGGTGATCCCCAGCTCGGCCCGCTGCTTGCGATCGTACTTGTGATAATCGTCGGTGCAGATGGTCACCACCCGGTCCTTGCCCAGGATCGCGGCGATCCCGGAGGTGAGGGTGGTCTTGCCGGCGGCGGAATCGCCGACGATGCCGAGGATCACGGGATGATCGACACGCCGTTCGGGCATCTTCAGCTCTCCCTGCGGGCGCTGCGGGGCAGCCAGGTGGTCAGCAGCTGACGCTCGCCGGTGAGGCCGGAGACGATCAGCGTCTGGGTACGATAGTGGGAATCGGTACACGCAACCCCGTCGAACAGCAGACCGGTGGTAATGCCGGTGGCGCAGAAAACCACCTCGGAAGAGGTCACCAGTTCCTCAAGCGTATACCAGCGCGTGGTATCAATGCCGGCCTCGCGCACCCGCTTCTTCTCACCGGCGAGCTGGGGATCCATCCGCCCGAAGAAGGTGCCCCCCAGAGCGCGGATGGCACAGGCGGCGAGAATGCCCTCGGGCGTGCCGCCGGTGCCCATCAGCGCATCGATGCCGGAATCGGGCAGGGCTGCCATGATGGCGCCGGCCACATCGCCGGCCGGATAGAGCGCCACCCGCGCGCCGGCGGCGTGGATCTCCCGTACCAGCCGCTCATGGCGCGGCTTTTCCAGAACATAGACGGTGAGGTCCGACACCGGCTTGTCCAGCACCTCGGCAAGCCGCTGGAGCTTGCGCGCAACCGGCCAGTCGGGCTCAATCTCACCCCGCGCCGCCGGCGGGGCAGCGAATTTTTCCATATAGAAGCACGGCCCGGGATCGAGCATGGCACCGCGCGGCGCCAGCGCGATGGCGGCCATGGCGTTGGTGAGCCCCTTGGCGAGATAGCTGGTGCCCTCGAGCGGATCGACGGCAATGTCGAAGGCGGGATCGCCCGACTGCGCGCCCAGAAGCTCTCCCTTGTAGAGCTCCGGCGCTTCGTCCTTCTCGCCCTCGCCGATCACCACGATACCGCGGAAGGGCAGACGGTTGAGGGTCTCGCGCATGGCATGGACCGCCGCCCGGTCGGCCTCGATCTTGTCGCCTCGCCCGATCCAGTCGTAGCAGGCGCGCGCTGCTGCTTCAGTGACGAGCCGCAGCTGGTAGGGAAAGCCAATGTCAAGCGCCGGGCCGACGGCCATGTTCCCCTCCCGTCGAGGCGTCCTGCGGCTTCTTGTCTAGCCAGGACGTCCCCTACCAACACCGTTCGGGCGGGTGGCGCCGAGAAATCTTATGGGTGGGATCGGCCCTGCCCGTTCGGGTGGGTCTCATCCAACAGCACCAGATCGTCGCGGTGGATCAGCTCATCGCGCCCGCGCCAGCCCAGCACTGCCGCGATCTCTTCGGTGCGGCGGCCGGCAATTCGGCGGGCATCCTCGGCATCATAGGAGGCGATGCCCTTGGCCACCGGCTCGCCCGCCGGCCCCAGCACCAGCACCGCCTCGCCCTTCTCGAACTGGCCCTCGACGGCGCGCACGCCCGCCGGCAGCAGGCTCTTGCCGGCACGCAGCGCCGCCACCGCGCCGGCATCCACGCGGATGCGCCCGGCCGGGGCAAGGCTCGCGGCGATCCAGCGCTTGCGCGCGCGCCGCGGGGTGGTGCGGGCGCGGAAGAGGGTATGGCGCGCGCCCTCCCGCAGTGCCCGCAGAGGGCGCATGCCGGTGCCCGCGGTGAGAATCACGGTGGTGCCAGCCTCGGTGGCGATGCGAGCGGCAGCGAGTTTGCTGCGCATGCCGCCGGTGCCCACCCGGCTGGAGCTGCCGCCGGCCATGGCCTCGATCTCGGGACCGATGTGGTCCACCACCGGCAGATGGACCGCATGGGGCGAGCGCAGCGGGTCGGCCGAATAGAGGCCGTCCACATCCGACAACAGCACCAGCGTCTCGGCCGCCAGCATCACCGCCACCCGCGCCGACAGCCGGTCATTGTCGCCGAAGCGGATTTCGGTGGTGGCGACGGTGTCGTTTTCGTTTACCACCGGCACTACCCCGAGCCGCAGCAGCGTCTCGAAGGTGTTGCGGGCGTTCACATAGCGCCGGCGAGCCTCGGTGTCGTCGAGGGTAATGAGGATCTGGGCGGTCTCGAGCCCCACGCCCGCAAGCGCCTCGCGCCAGGCATGGGCGAGGCGGATCTGGCCCACCGCCGCCGCCGCCTGCTTCTCATCGAGCCGCAGCACCGAACGGTCGAGCCCCAGAACCCGCCGGCCGATGGCCACCGCGCCCGAGCTCACGATCACCGGGCGGCTGCCGCCCTCGGCAAGCTCCCTCAGATCCAGCGCCAGTCCCTCAAGCCAGCGCCGGCGAAGCCGCCCCTCACCATCCACCAGCAGCGCCGAGCCCACCTTGACCACCACCCGACGGGCGGCGAGCGCCTTGTGGACCGCATCCCTCATGGGGCCTCAGCCCCCGCCGTCGCGCGCCGTGCGGTGGCCACGCGTGTGGCCAGATGCGCCAGAAGCGGGCGCACGCCGGCGCGGGTGGCGGCCGAGAGGGCGAACACCGGCCGGCCCGTTTCGGCCTCGAGCTCGCGTCGGAGCGCTGCCACCCGGTCTTCCGGAAGCAGGTCGCACTTGTTGAGGGCGATCACCTCCGGCCGCTCACCGAGGCCGTGGCCATAGGCCTCGAGTTCGGCCCGCACCGTGCGCCAGGCAGCCAGCGGCTCCTCACCGCTGGCATCCACCACATGCACCAGCAGCCGGCAGCGCTCCACATGGGCGAGGAAACGATCGCCGAGGCCGGCGCCGCGGTGGGCGCCCGCGATCAGCCCGGGGATGTCGGCCATCACGAAGTCCACATCGTCCACCACCACCGTGCCCAGGTGGGGGTGCAGGGTGGTGAAGGGATAGTCGGCGATCTTCGGCCGCGCGCGGCTTGAGGCTGCCAGCAGGGTGGACTTGCCGGCATTGGGCAGGCCGACCAGGCCGACATCGGCCATGAGCTTGAGCTTGAGCCAGATCCACCGTTCCTCGCCGGGCTCGCCCGGCTGGGCGTAGCGCGGCGCCTGGTTGGTGGAGCCCTTGAAGCGGGCGTTGCCGCGGCCGCCGGCACCACCACGGGCCAGCAGCACCTCCTGGCCGTCATGCACCAGATCGGCGATCAGGGTGGTGCCGTCTTCGGCATAGATCTGGGTCCCCACCGGCACCACCAGCACCACATCCCGGCCGGCGCGGCCGGTGCGATTCTTGCCCATGCCGTGGCCGCCGCGGCCGGCGCGGAAATGCTGCTTGTAGCGATAGTCGATGAGGGTGTTGAGGCGGGCATCGGCGCGGGCGATCACATGGCCGCCGCGCCCGCCGTCGCCGCCATCGGGCCCGCCTCTGGGCACGAACTTCTCGCGCCGGAAGCTCACGCAACCGGCACCACCATCGCCGCTGCGGATCCAGATCTTGGCCGAATCCAGAAAGCGCATGCTACGAAAAAGGGAAGGCCGCGGCCTTCCCTTCCTCCTCATTGGTCGGGAGCGCGGCCGTCACTCCGCCGCGGGCGCCTCCGGCACCACATGAACATAGGTCCGCCCCAGGCGCCGGCGGAACTCCACCCGCCCGGGCACCAGCGCGAACAGCGTATGGTCACGCCCCATGCCCACCCCCTTGCCGGGATGGAAGCGGGTGCCGCGCTGACGCACGATGATGTTTCCGGGAATCACCCGCTGCCCGCCGAAGATCTTGACCCCCAGTCGCTTGCCCGGGGAGTCGCGGCCGTTGCGGGAGCTGCCACCAGCCTTCTTGTGCGCCATGGCTCACCTCATGCCTCGGGAAGGACGATTTCCTGGATGCGCACCACCGTCTGGCGCTGGCGGTGGCCCTTCTTGCGCTTGTAGTTCTTGCGACGCTTGAACTTGAAGACGATGATCTTGGGCCCCTTGATCTGGTCCAGCACCGCCGCGCGCACCCGCGCCCCCTCCACCCGGGGGCGGCCGATGCGGGTCTCCTCGCCGCCGACCATCAGCACCTCGTCGAACTCGACGGTGCTGCCCGGCTCGGCGTCGAGCTTCTCGATGAAGAGCACCTGTCCCTCGGCGACACGATACTGTTTGCCGCCCGTCCGGATGACTGCGTACATGGATTGGGCCGTTTCGCTCGAGACCGTGGGGATGCGGCCGGGCCTGGCACAGCACGAAAGCGCCGGGCGCCCCGGCATCGCGCGCCGCATATAGAGGTGCTACGGGCGCGAGTCAACGCAAGCCGCCCCTACCCGCGCCTTTCAGCCCGCGAGCAGCGCCAGCAGGATCACGCTCCCCAGCGCGATGCGATAGAGGCCGAAGACGCCAAAGCCATGGCGCCCGACGAAGGCGACGAAGGGGCGCACCACCAAAAGCGCCGCCAGGAAGGCCACGCCAAAGCCCACGGCGATCACGCCCAGCCCCTCGGCCGAGAGGGTCTCGCGGTTCTTCCAGAGATCAAACACACTCGCCCCCACCATGGTGGGAATCGCCAGAAAAAAGGAGAATTCGGCCGCGGTGCGCCGCTCCACCCCCAAAAGCAGCGCGCCCACGATGGTGGCGCCCGAGCGCGAGACTCCGGGCACCATGGCGAGGGTCTGGAAGAGGCCGATGCCCAGTGCCCGCCGCCAGGGGACCCCCTCGACCGACCGATAGTGCTGCGCGTGCTCGCGCCGATCGGCCCACAGCAGCACGAAGCCGCCAACAATCAGGGCCATGGCCACCACTCGGGGGTCGAACAGTACCGACTTGATAAAACCGTGGAGGGTGGCGCCCAGCACCGCCGCCGGAAGAAACGCCACCAGAATGTTGCGGGCAAAGCGCAGCGCTGCGGGATCATACGGCAGACCGCGGACCACCGCCCACAACCGGGAGGCATAGGCGACGCAGACGGCGAGAATGGCCCCCAGTTGGATCACCACCTCGAACACGCGCCCCGGAGGGCCGGCGAAGGCCAGAAGATCCACCAGCAGAATCAGATGGCCGGTGGAGGACACCGGCAGAAATTCGGTGAGTCCCTCGACGACGCCCAACAGCGCTGCCTCCAGCAGGGTGGCGAAGTCCATCCGATGCTCCGGCGTGGTGCAGACGACCGCTGCCGAGCTAGGGTGCCAGGGCTGCGGGCGCAAGCGCCGGCGGGCGCGCGGCAACCTTCGGGGCCGCATGACCTCCGCCTCTGGCGGCCGGCGCTGTTGGATGCTAGCGAGCCGCCGGCACCCGGGAGAGCCCGCCCATGTCCGGCCGCCGACTGCGCGATGCCACGCTTTTGACCCTGCTGGGCCGCGACCCCGAGCGCCACCACGGCATCGTCAATCCGCCGGTCTATCGGGCCTCCACCGTGCTGGCACGCACCGTAGCCGAGTATGAGTCACGTCGCACCCACGAGGGCGTCACCTACGGCCGGGCCGGCACGCCCACCACCTTCGCGCTCGAGGAGGCGCTCGCCGCCCTCGAACGCGGCCACCGGACGCTGGTGGTGGGCTCGGGCAAGGCCGCCTGCGTGCTCACCCTGGCGGCCCTCACCCGCCGCGGCGATCATGTGCTGGTGGTGGACTGTGTCTATGGCCCCACCCGGCGCTTCTGCGAGCGGGTGCTGCGGCGGTTCGGGGTGGAGGTGGACTATTTCGACCCGCGCATCGGCGCCGGCATCGGCGAGCTGCTGCGGCCCAACACCCGGCTGGTGTTTCTCGAATCCCCCGGCTCCCTCACCTTCGAGCTGCAGGATGTGCCCGCCATCGTCGAGGTCTGCCGCCGGCGCGGCGTGCTCACCGCCATGGACAACACCTGGGCCACGCCGCTGTTCTTCCGGCCGCTGGAGGTGGGCGTGGACATCTCCATCCAGGCAGTGACCAAATATATCGGCGGGCACTCGGATCTGGTGATGGGGGCGGTCACCACGGGCGCCGAGCTCCACTCCGCGCTGCGCGACGGCATCTATGAGTATGGCGCACCGGCGGGGCCGGATGACTGTTGGCTGGCGCTGCGGGGACTGCGCACCCTGGCGGCCCGGCTGGAACGGCACCAGCGGAGCGCGCTCAAGGTGGCCGAATGGCTTGCCGCCAGGCCGGAGGTGGCGCGGGTGCTCTATCCGGCGCTTGCCGACCACCCTGACCATCAGCTGTGGCGGCGGGACTTCCGCGGTGCCACCGGGCTCTTCGGGGTGGTGCTGCGCCCCTGCCCCATGGAAGCGGTCCACGCCATGGTGGACGGGCTCGAGCTGTTCGGCATCGGCGCCAGCTGGGGTGGTTATGAGAGTCTCGTGCTGGTGACCCATCCGGAACGCCAGCGCACTGCCGTGCCGTGGCAGGCCGAGGGACCGACCTTGCGATTCCATATCGGGCTCGAGGATCCGGACGATCTCATCGCCGATCTCGAGGCCGGATTCGCGCGCCTTCGCCGGGCGGCGGGCTGAAGTGCCGCCCACCGTCCGCCGGCAAGGCTGCGGGAAGGACACTTGTGCGTCCCTCCCGGGTGTCAATCTGGGTGAAGGCGCCGGCGCTAACCGGACGTTAAGATCCATCTGCGATTCTCCGCACGCGTGGATGCCGGAGGATCGTCATGTCGCGCCTTGTCGCCCTGCTGCTGACCCCCCTGATGCTGCTGGCCCTGATCCCGGCGCCCCAGGCGGCACCGCTGTCAGCGGTGCTGGGGCGGGCGGTGGCCTATACTGCGGGCGTGGAGTCCATCCCCAAGTGGCAGCGCCTGCTGCAACGTCTCGAGCAGGAATGGCCCCGCTATGAGGCCTGTCTCGAGGAGGCCGAGGCGTGCCCGTCGGCACGGGCGCGGGCCTGGCGCAAGCTCCTGCAGGATCTGCGGGGGCGCCCCTTGGAGGTGCAGCTTGCGGCGGTCAACCGCTTTGCTAACGAGCTTCCCTACCGGACCGATCCCGAGGTCTGGCAGGTGAGCGACTATTGGGCCACGCCGTTCGAATTCTTCCGCCGTTCCGGTGACTGTGAGGACTATGCCATCGCCAAATATGTCTCGCTGCGGCTTCTGGGGGTGCCGGCGGATTCGATGCGCCTGATCGTGCTGCAGGACCTCCGGCGCGACATGGCCCATGCGGTGCTGGCGGTGCGCGTGGGCACCGGTGAGGTACTGCTGGACAATCTGGCCGAACAGCCCCAGCCGGCGGTTCTCGCCCGCAGCTACTACCGCCCCTACTACGCCGCCAGCGCACGCGACGTCCACTTCCCGCTGCAGGATTCGCCGCGCCTGACCCTGCTGCGCCCGGAGGTGCTGCGGCCCGCGCGCTGAGGCCCCCCAGGCGCGTTGTCGCGGGATGGCTCCGCGGGGGCGGGGATGTCGGCGAGCCGTGCGGAGTGGGGACGGCTGTATGGGGATCGCGCGGGCACCAGCCGGATGCGCGGGAGCGGGACGTCGTCGGGCCGCGCGGGGCGCGGACGGAGGTACGAGCTCGTGTTGGGCACGGACGGCGGGTGGTGGTGGCGCGGGGTGCAGACGGCTGAAGAGGGCAGTGCGGGGTGCGGACGGTAGGTGGCGGCCGCATCCACCTATGCTCCGACCGGTTGTTGGCGGACATGGGTCCCGGGGGCGGGTCGGCGGGAAACCTCAGGTGCTGGCGAGCTTCGCCTTTGCCTGCGCTGCGAGCGGAACTGGGCCAGCACCACAGGGGGATCCCCTAGATGGGCCCTCCCGCCATCGGTGCCTGCGGCAGCACCCTAGAGCCTCCCAGAGGCCCCCGTGAGGTGCCGGTTGCGCGCTCGTAGGGAGCCTTGCTCCGATGCCGTGGTGGCTGAAGAGGAGATGGATGCGCCCGCCGGCCATCGGCCGTCAAGGGCCGCAGAATGTGGCGTTCTGAACCAAGGCTCACAAGGCACCCCCACGCCCCGCGCGCCGCGATCTCGCCGGGTCGTACCGGCTGGGGCCATGCACCGATGGTGATGGGCAGGAAGGCCCCGGTGATGGCAGGGGAGCTGCGGGCGGTGCCGTCCGGTTGCACTACCTCTCGGGGGGCTCGGCCTGGGCCAGCATCAGCCGGATTCAGCCCGGGCCACCAGATGGTCGAGTCGCTCCTCTTCAAGCCCTGCCGGCTCCTGGTGGACCACCACCACCGCACCGGGGACTTCAGCGCGGATCGCCCGTTCGATCCGCTCGGTCACTTCGTGGGCCGCCCGCAATGGCATTTCCGGATCGAATTCAGCGTGCATCTCCACGAACACGGTCTGGCCGCTTCGGCGGGTGCGCAGATCGTGCACCCCCCGCACCTCCGGAAAGCGCCGGGCGATGGCGAGGATCCGCTGCCGGAAGGGTTCCGGCAGTTCCCGGTCCATCAGTTCATCCACCGCCGAACGGCCGATGCGCAGAGCCCCGCGCCCAAGCCAGGCAGCCAGCGCCAGTGCTACCAGCGGATCCAGCCAGACGGGCAGACCCTGGTCCATGGCCACGAGCGATAACAGCACCAGACCGTTGGAGACCAGGTCGGTGCGATAGTGCAGCGAGTCGGCACTGATGGCGCGCGAGCCGGTGCGGCGGATTACCGCCCGCTGCAGCAGCAGCAGTGCCACCGTGAGGACCAGCGCGAAGGCCATCACCGCCACCCCGACCCAGGGTTCCGCCACCGGCCGCGGATGGAGCAGGCGGGCGGTGGCCTCGGCCGCGAGATAGATGGCCGCGCCGCCCACCAGCGCCGCTTGGGCGAGGGCGCTCAAGGCCTCCGCCTTGCCATGGCCGAAGCGATGGTGGCGATCGGGCGGCTGGACCGCCACCCGCACCGAGAACCAGGTGACGGCCGAAGCGGTGATGTCGGCGAGACTGTCGGCGAGCGAAGCCAGCACCGCGAGTGAACCGGTCAGGGCCACCGCCAGGATCTTGGCCAGGGCGATGGCAACGGCGGTGGCGACACTGGCGCCGGCCGCAAGCCGGGTCAGGCGTGCATAGTGCTGGGGATCCTGCCTATGCACCGGGACGAGGGCTCCGGCAGCCTTCCCCCACCCTAGGGCGCCACCACTGCCGGATCCAGAGACCGAACATGCCACATGCCGGGGACGACACCTCAGCCGCGCCGTGAAGACCCGCGCGGGAGCGGTGCAGCGACGCTTTTCACGCTGGTGCGGCGCGGATCCGGTTTGCCCGTTGGCAGGTCGGGCTGAAACTGGTACGCGTTCGCGCGGCCATGGTCGGGACCTGTGGGACCGACGCGAGCCCCTACGACGCGTGACAGCCCAAGGCCTTGCCTGGAGCTTCTGTTCTTCGACCCGCTGGGGTCCCTGGCGCGCCCTGGAGGACTCGAACCTCCGACCCGCTGCTTAGAAGGCAGCTGCTCTATCCAACTGAGCTAAGGGCGCATGGCTGGCTGCGGTGAAGGATATAGGCGCGTGGGCGCACTGCGGACAAGCGGTGCGCGGCCCACCGTCCGACGACCCGCGGTCGTTGTTTGCCTGTGCCCATCGGGTACCGCCCTTCCCCGACACGCGCCGAAGGGCTGCGCTTCCGACGCCCGAGGCCACCCGCGCGCCGTCAGGCCTCACCCTCGGCTGAGCGATGCCGGAGAAGACTGCCTATGGAACCGCCGCCCGTCCGACCGGCCATTCACCCGATCGTGGCGGACGGCAGGTGCGCTTGCGCCCCGAAGAGGGGCTCAGTTTCGAGCCGCAGCATTTTGCAGGGGCACCAGTTTCACCCGCACCGGATTGGGCACCAGATCGTACATGGCACCGCTGCCGGCATCGACCGCAGCCCCGATGATGCCCCCCAGCACCACATTGCCGGCCATGCCGGCGGATCCTGCGCCGCTCACCTTCGGCGTAACGGTGGCCTCCACCGGCTCATAGCCGGGCTTGCGGATGCGCACCACCAGACTGCGGTCGCGGTCCACCTCCAGCGCACAGGGCGTGCGGCACCGCATGCCATTGGAAAGTTCCACCTCGGCACCGGGCGGCTCGCTCTCGATCACCAGCGTGTCGGTGGTGCCCCGCGTAATGGTGGCACAGGCCCCAAGAAGCATCACAATCGGCACAAGAATCATGCAGCGTCCGCGCATCGACCGGTCCCCCGGACAGGCTTCCTCTCCCCATGGTTCACGAAAGGCGAGCGGTGTGCCGGCCAACGGACCGGAGATGGCCCCACACGCTGCCTTCCGAATGACAGGATCCCACCGACATGGTCGCGGGGTTCAGAGGTCGGGGCGTTCGGCCGCCTCCACCCGGGCGCGGGCGATGGCCACCAGCCGTTCGAGCCGCTGGCGCTCCTCCTGGGTCTTGGCGTCGGCGAGATCCTCCTCGAGCTCCTGCAGGCGTTGGCGGGCGGCCTCGAGGTCGAGCTCCTCCACCGGCTCGGCCTCCTCCACCAGCACCGTCACCCCGCGCTCGTCCACCGAGGCGAAGCCGCCGGCCACGAAGATCCGGCGGGTGACCTGATCACCCATGAACACCCGCAGCACGCCGGGGCGCACCAGCGAGACCAGCGGTGCGTGCTGCGGCAGCACGCCGAAGTCGCCCTCCTCGCCGGGCACCACCACCATGTCCACGTCCTCGCTCACCAGCACCCGTTCGGGTGCCACCAGCTCGAAGGCCACCTTCTCGGCCACGGCGCTGCTCCCGGATCAGGCGACCTCGGCGGCGAGCTTCTTGGCCTTCTCCACCGCCTGGTCGATGGTGCCCACCATGTAGAAGGCGGCCTCGGGCAGATCGTCATAGTCGCCGTTACAGATGCCCTTGAAGCCGCGGATGGTCTCCTCCACCGGCACGAATACGCCGGGGGTGCCGGTGAACACCTCGGCCACGTGGAACGGCTGGGAGAGGAAGCGCTGGATCTTGCGCGCCCGCGCCACGATCAGCTTGTCCTCCTCCGACAGCTCCTCCATGCCGAGGATCGCGATGATGTCCTGCAGCGCCTTGTAGCGCTGGAGGATGGCCTGGACCTGCCGCGCCACCTGATAGTGCTCCTCGCCCACCACCCGCGGGTCGAGGATGCGCGAGGTGGAATCCAGCGGATCCACCGCAGGATAGATGCCGAGCTCGGCGATCTGGCGCGAGAGCACGGTGGTGGCGTCCAGGTGGGCGAAGGTGGTGGCCGGCGCCGGGTCGGTGAGGTCGTCAGCGGGCACATAGACCGCCTGCACCGAGGTGATGGAGCCCTTGCGGGTGGAGGTGATGCGCTCCTGCAGCGCCGCCATGTCGGTGGCGAGGGTCGGCTGATAGCCCACCGCCGAGGGAATCCGGCCCAACAGCGCCGACACCTCCGAGCCGGCCTGGGCGAAGCGGAAGATGTTGTCGATGAACAACAGCACATCCGCCCCTTCCTGGTCGCGGAAGTGCTCGGCGATGGTAAGGGCAGTCAGCCCCACCCGGGCGCGTGCGCCCGGCGGCTCGTTCATCTGGCCGTACACCAGCGCCACCTTGGAGTTGGCCGGATTGTCGAGGTCGATCACCCCCGATTCGATCATCTCGTGGTAGAGGTCGTTGCCCTCGCGGGTGCGCTCGCCGACGCCGCCGAACACCGACACGCCGCCGTGGGCCTTGGCGACATTGTTGATCAGCTCCATGATGAGCACCGTCTTGCCCACGCCGGCGCCGCCGAAGAGACCGATCTTGCCGCCCTTGGGATAGGGGGTGAGCAGGTCGATCAC
>WFXL01000099.1 GCA_015490605.1 Rhodospirillales bacterium | reverse complement strand
CCGCCAACAGCTGATCCACCAGTCGCGCCATGCGATCGATGGTGCGCACCAGCGGCTCGCGCTCGGGCAGCTCTTCGGGCAGGCCATCGATGCGGGCCCTCAGGGCCGCCAGCGGGGTGCGCAGTTCGTGGGCGGCAAAGGCGGTGAACTGGCGCTGGCGTTCGAAGGCCAGCTGGAGCCGGTCGAGGGCGCGGTTGACCGCCTCTACCAGCGGCAGGATCTCGGCAGGAACACCCGCGCGCGGCAGGCGGGTGGTGGTGCCGGGGCGGATCGCCCGTGCCAGCGCCGAGATACGCTCCAGCGGGGCGAACGCCCGCCGCAACGACACCGTCGCGGCAATCCCGCCGATCCCCACCACGCCCAGAAACATGGGCAGAAGCTCATAGCCGAATTCGGCCAGGATCCAGTCATAGTAATCGCGCGCCACCGGCGGACCACGCCGCGCCACCAGCTTGATGGGGACTCCTTCGGGCGAGCGGATGATGTCGATAAAGCCGTATTCGATCTCTTCATCGCGGTCGAATTCGCCCAGTTCGAAGAACCCCGGCGGCCAGTCGAGGATCGAGGTCATGACATCGGGGGCGGCGGCATCGTGATCGTAGGTGAAGAGCACATGACCGTTCCTCGGGTCCACCAGCCGCAGGTGCAGCTCGTGGATGGCGGCGAGGCGGGCCAGCAGGCGGCGGTCCATCTCCAGCTCCACCACCCGCCGCTTGCCTTGGCGGCCGGCATCCCGCAGGCGGGACTCGAACTCGGCGGCGAGATCCTCGAGCGCATATTCCAGTTCGATGGGGCGCAGCACCACATAGGCCACCATCGCCGCGGCCGCTCCCACCAGCACCACCAGGAAAAAGCGCAGCAGGATCTGGTGCAGCAGCGGCACTGGCCGCCGCTTCTCCTCAGCCCTCACGCGCGCACCTCCCGCAGCATGTAGCCGAGGCCCCTGAGCGCCCGGATCTCGACGCCGGCATCCGAGGCCGCGAGCCGCCGCCGAAGACGCGAGATGTGGGTCTCGAGGACGTTGGACTCGATCTCCTCGTCAAAGCCCCAAAGCGCCTCCTCCAGCGCTGCCCGCGACACCACCCGCCCGGCGCGGCGCACCAGCAGTTCCAGCGCCATGTGCTCCCGCCGCGGCAGCACCAGCACCTCATCCCCCACCAGGAACTCGCCGCTGGCCGGGCGGAAGAGCAGCCGTCCCACCCGGATCTCCTGGCCGAGGTCGTCCCGCGGGCGTCGCAGCAGCGCCCGCAACCGCGCCACCAGCTCGGCATGGGCGAAGGGCTTAATCAGATAGTCGTCGGCCCCGGCCTCGAGACCGCGCACCCGCTCTTCCACCGCATCGCGGGCGGTGAGAATCAGCACCGGGGTGGTGTCATGGCGCCGGCGCATGCGCCTTAGGAGATCGAGTCCGTCACCATCGGGCAGGGTCAGATCCAGCACCACCACGCCATAGCCCTGGGTCTCCACCGACACCTCGGCTTCCGCGAGATCGCGTGCGAGGTCGACGGTGAAGCCGCTGCGCTCGAGATTGCGCCGCACGGCATCGGCGAGATCAGCATCATCCTCCACCAGCAGGATCCGCATACCTCTCGTTCCCCCGAATGCGGATACAGCTAGCCGGCCCACTTCCCACCGCCGCCGGTTCCGCCCATCTGGAAGATGTGCTAGAGGAGGGCTTGATCGAGACATGGTGGAAGGGCGTCTTGTCCATCATGTCCGCATCCGCGGCCGGGTGCAGGGTGTGGGCTTTCGTGCCTGGGTCGCGGAGATGGCGGGGCGTCTCGGCTTGGACGGCTGGGTGCGCAACCGGCGCGACGGTTCGGTCGAGGCGGTCTTCGCCGGACCACCCGAGCGGGTGAAAGCTGCGGTCGAAGCCTGTCGGCAGGGCCCCTCGCTCGCCCGGGTGGAGGACGTTGAGATGATGGCGGCGGCAGAGGATCCCGGTCGAGGCTTTTCTGTCCTGCCGACGGTCTAAGTGTCATGACGGAACCGCGGTGGCCTGCGGGCATGGGATGGACGCGGCGTGGCACACTGGCCCTCTTGGGCGCCGGGGTGGTGGCCGCGGGCATGGGGCCGGTGGAGGTCCAAGCGCGGCCGCCTCTGGTGTTCGAGATCCGCACGGGCGAGCGGGCGGTGGGCCGGCATGAGGTGGTGTTCCAGCCGCTCGCCCGGGGTGGTGTGGAGGTGCGCACCACCATCGAAGTGAAAGTGGACTTCGCCTTCCTCACCCTCTACCGCTATCGGCATCAGGTGCGGGAGTGGTGGCGCGGCGGGGTGATGCAGGCACTCCAGGTGGAGGCGGAGTCAACCAAGGAGAAGCGTGCCCTGGTCGGCAGCCTCGCGGGTGACCGGTTGCTGGTGCGCACGCCTGAGGGTGTGCGGACCGTGCCCCTCGGGGCCATGACCGATATCGCCTTCTGGAATCCCGCCATCGTCCGCCAGCACCGGTTGCTGGATACTTGGGACGGTGAGCTCGTACGGGTGCGGGCTGAGGACGGTCGGGCCGACCGGGTGGAGATCGGCGGCCGACAGGTGGCCGCGACTCGCTACCGGCTGGTGAGCGACAATCGCCGGGTAGCGCTGGTCTGGTACGATGCCCGCAACGAGTGGATCAAGGGCCGGATCCGCATCGGCCGGCTCGAACTCGACTATGTCCGGCGCCTTTGAGAGGGGCGCCGCGGTGCCGACTCACTCGGGCCAGACATAGGCCACCTCGCGGCAGGGGATGCCGTTGAGCTCGTGCACCTTCTCACTCGCAAGCGTCCCGCCCATGCGCTCATAGAAGCCGCGGCCGGGACCGGCGGCCAGGGTCCAGGCCACCATCCCCGCAAGCCCGCCCATGGCCAGGCGGTAGTGGCAGGCCTCGAACAGCGCACGGCCGATGCCCCGCCGCTGGTGGGCCGCCCGGACATAGAGCACATAGAGCTCACCCGCGGCGAGATCAGGCGTGCGCGAGCGGCCGCCGCTGGCGATCCCCACCACCTCGCCCTCCACCTCGGCGAGAAAGGCCCAGCCGCCCAATGACAGGGTCCGGTGCCAGTCGCGCGCAAAGCGGGCCGGATCCATGCGGGCGAGGTAGTCGGCCGGGAGGATCCCGGCATAGGCTTCACGCCAGCAGGCCACATAGACGTCGGCGATGGTCTCGGCATCGGCCGGTCGTGCCCGCCGCAGGACGTAGGTGGGGCGTACTGCCTCGAACCACAGCCGCGTCATTGCATGCAACTCCGATGTGACCGCGTCACCACGAAGTCGCTTCCCACACGAACGCAACCTAAACCAACGCCACCAACCCTGCCAAGCGCCAACTTGACCGTCGCCGGGCCGATGGCACGGGCAGATCCTGCGTATCGGAGAATGCATCCGGGGTCTTCAGCCGGCGATTCGGTCTCACAACGGGACCGAATCGCCGCGCCCCTTCCGGATTCCCCTAAAATTTTCGACGAATCCGGGGGATCCCGCCCATGTCCCACGCCGCTCGGCTGCGTACTCTGCTGGCCTCACCGGTGCCCACGACACCGGCGCCGGATCCGGACCGCGCCCATGCGGTCCAGGCGCTGCTGTGGAGCGGCCCCAGGGCCCTCTTCCGCTGGGAGGAGCCGGTGGTGATTCGCTGGCGGCTTCTGGCTGCGGATGATCCCGCCGACTTCGCCGCCGGCGGCGCGCGCCAGGATCCGCCCCGTGCCTTCGCCCGGGCGGTGCGGGCGGCGGCGGCGGCCTGGGAGGAGGTGGCGAATGTGGACTTCGTCGAGGTGCGCCGGGGCTCCGCCGAGGTCACCCTGGGGCTTGCCGACTTCGCCGCAAGCCGGCGGGATCTGGCCTATACCGTGATCACCCCCGATGAGGAGGATGTCATCCGCGGTGCGGAGGTGTGGCTCGATGCCGACCTCCTGGGGCGGCTGGATGCGGGCGGGCTCGGGCGGCTCGCCCTGGTGCACGAGCTCGGCCATGTCCTCGGGCTCGACCACCCCTTCCCCGCCGCCAGCCCCTATGCCGCCGCCCTCGACGACCGCCGCCATACGGTCATGTCGTACACCCCGGCCGATGCTGCCAGCCGCGAGGGACGTCCGGTCGAGCCCGCGGGGCCGATGCTCTATGAT
>WFXL01000098.1 GCA_015490605.1 Rhodospirillales bacterium | reverse complement strand
CTAGTCCCGCCCGCCCGCAGGCAACCCGTCGCCGTCCTCGAGCCGGCGCAGCCGCCCGGTGGAAATCTCGAAGACGAGGCCATGCAGCCGTAGCGGACGCCGCCGGCGGGCCGCCCGCACCGGCGGCGTCCGCTACGGCTGCATGGCCTCGTCTTCGAGATTTCCACCGGGCGGCTGCGCCGGCTCGAGGACGGCGACGGGTTGCCTGCGGGCGGGCGGGACTAGAGGAAGCGCACCCGCACCAGGCTCCCCAGCCGGTCGAAGTCGAACGGGCGGTCCGGGCGCAGGAACACCAGCGCCTTGCGCGGGCCCATATCGCCCTCGCCCTCACCCAGGCGTGCGAGATCGGGGCGGAAGTCGATGCGGGTGATCTGGGCAAGCCGCGGCTCCGCCTCGCCCGGCAGCCACACCTGGGCCCGCTGGCCCACCTCCAGCCGCAGGGCATCGCGCACCGGAAGCCGTGCCCGCACCAGCAGTGGCTCATTGGCATCGGCCAGCACCACCACCGGCTCGCCGGGGGCGGCATACTGGCCCGCGAGGGTCTTCCAGCTCACCACCGCGCATTCGCAGGGGCTCTCCAGGAAGATTACGCGCTCATCCAGCGCCTCGATGCGGCCGACGATGTCGCCCGGGCGGTAGATGGGCTTGGCGGGAGCTGCCACCACCCGGCCGGCGAGGGGGGCTTCGAGCGTCACCAGCGGCGTCCAGATCACCGCCTCCTCGGTGGTGATCACGAACCAGCGCTGCCAGATGCCGAGTCCCGCCACCCCGGCCAGCAGCACCGCCACCAGCACCAGCGCGGCATGGCCGAGCCAGCGCCGCAGCCGCCCGCCCTCCTCCTCCAAGAGCGGCCGCAGCTGCGGGCTCTCGCCGGTGCGCGCCACCACCGCCAGCACATCGCCGGCGCTTACCATCTCACCCGAGAGATAGGCGTCGGTAATAAAGCGGAAGAGTTCCAGCTGGCCCCTGGACAGCCCCAGGAAGCGGCAGCCGAAGCGTTCGGGATCATCATTGATATAGACCAGCTCGCAGTCCACCGGCAGGACGATTTCGAAGTCCTCGAAGGGCAGCACCATGCGCACAGTGAAGCGATCGCCGGGCCGCCGCCCCGGCAGATCCGCGAGCACGCCGAAGCCGCCCACCGACCAGTCGTCGGTGACGTAGCGCACCCCGTCGATCTCAACGCCCACAGGGATGCGGAGGCGCACGTGGCGGCGGTGGACCTCGGTCTCGGTATCGATCTGCGGTTCGGCCATGGGCGCCCCTTCTCAGCACGGTCTCAGCCAAAGGCACCGGCCAGCGCCGGTGGCAGCTCGAGGACCCCGGTCAGGAGCCCCACCGCCACCAGGAGCGCCAGCACCGCCGTCCCGTGGGCGAGCCAGCAGGAGGCCAGGGTCCAGCCATCGTCGCGGGCGGCGCCGGTGATGGGCTGGCGGGTCCAGCGCTGGCGGTGGAGGCGGAAGAAGGTCCACTGTTTCACCAGCGCGCCGTAGACCTGATCGAAATAGAGCAGGAGCGGCGCAAGACCGCCCAGCCCCGGCCGCAGTGTCGCAAGCCCCAGGGCCAGCACCAGGCGGGTGGTCAGCACCCACAGCCCATAGGCATAGAGGAACAGGGGATCGATGGCGAGGGCGATGGCGCCGGCCGCCAGTGGCCCCAACACCGGCGTCCACATGGACAGCCGCTGGTCCACCAGGCACCACCAGGCGAAGGGGCCCACCCGTCGCGGGCCCAGCGCCAGTGCCGCCGCCCCGGCGCGCAGCATGTTGCCGGCCCAGCGGCGCATCAGGTGCGTGGTGCCCACGAGAAAGCGCCGATGGGGCAGGGACTCAGTGGTGAGCACGGTCACATCCGGCACATAGACCATCTCCAGCCCGCGCTCCAGCAGGAACAGCCAGCTGGACTTGTCCTCGCCGGTCAGCAGCGGGATGCGGCCGAGGCGCCAGTGGTGGATCTCATCCTCGCGGATGCGGGTGATGAAGGCGGGATCGGTGGCGATGTGTGCCGGGAACAGGGAAAAGCGCCCGGTCATGACCAAAAGCCGCCGCGAGAGGGCAAGGGAGTTCATATAGAGGTGGCGGCGGGCAAAGCGCAGCCGGAACCAGGCGCGGGCGAGCGGGCCGCCTCCACCCACCGGCCGTTCGTCGGTGGTGAGACCACCGATGCGGCGGGAGAGGCCCAAAAGCGGCACGCTCTGGCGCAGACAGCGGGGGGTGAGCACCGTATCGCCGTCCATCAGCGCCACCACATCGTCGGGCCGCGGCATCCGTCGGCTTACCGCCACCAGCGCCGCCGCCAGGGCCGCCCTCTTGCCCCGCGGCGGCAGCTCTACCAGCACCAGCCGCACCCGCGCGGGTGGTGCCAGCACGCGGAAGACCGCCTTTACCAGCTGGCGGTCGGCGGGCTCCACCAGCGAGGCGACGATGGTCACCGGCCCGCCATAGCGCATGGCCTCCAGCACCGCGGCCCGATAGCAGGCGGCGGTGGTCTCGCTGGGATAGCGATAGCTGGTGATCACCAGAAAGACATGGGGCAGCCGCGCCGGGTCGCTGCCCCCGCCGAAGCGCGTCCGAAACAGCGCCTCTGCGCGCTGGCGAAGCCGCGGGAACACCCGACGCCGGTAGAGATGTGCCCGCAGCAGATGGAGCGCGCCCCAGCCGTAGCGCCAGCTTCCCACCACGCCGAGGATCACCAGAAAGCGCGGATCCAGCGGGTCGAACAGGCGGGCCGGCGCCCAGGCCACCAGCGCCGTCAGCAGCAGCAAATAGAGCAGCCAGGACACGCCATCCTCTCCGCCGGGCCGGCCCCCATCCACGCGTCGTCCCCGGGCCGCGGGGACCCGGGGACGGTGTAGGGCGCGGACGGATACGTGCGAAGGGCCTCAGGCCGCCAGCACACGGGTGAGCGCACGCTCGTACAGGCTCTCCACCTCCTCGCCCTTGTAGACCGACACCTCGCAGCGCTCCAGCACCTCCCGCGGCGGGTAAATGGCGGGATTCTCCAGATCCTCCTTGGGCAGATACTGGAGTGCCGTGCGGTTGGGACAGGCGTATTTGATGAAGGCGGCGATGGAGGCGTGGACCTGAGGCGTGAGGATGTAGTTGATGAAGGTGTGGGCGTTGTCGGGATGGGGCGCACCCTTGGGAATGCACATGGTGTCCTCCCAGCGGATGCTCCCCTCCTCCGGCACCACATAGGCGAGGTCGGGATCCTCCTCCATCACCTGGAGGATGTCGCCGTTCCACTCGAAGCAGAGATCCACCTCGCCCGCGAGCAGCAGGTCCTGCCCCGTGTCCGGCGCGAAGGTCTTGATACACTTCTTCGCGCGGATCAGCAGCTCCGCCGCCTCGTCGATCTGCTTGGGATCGCGGGTGTTGACGGAATAGCCCAGATATTTGAGCGCTCCCTGGATGACGCTGGTGTCGTTGAGCAGCGAAATGCGGCCGCAATGGGCCTCGGCGGGCTCGAACAGCGCCTGCCAGCTCTTGGGTTGGGCTACGGTCTTGCGATAGCCGATGCCCATGGTGCCCCACATGTAGGGCATGCTGAAACGCCGCCCGGGGTCGAAGGCCGGGTCCTGGAACAGCGGGTCGATGTGCACCCGGTTGGGGATCTTCTCATGGTCGAGCGGCATGAGCATGTCGGCGGCGATCATGCGCTCGACATAGTCGTTGGAGGGGAAGATCACGTCATAGCCGGGATTGCCCTCGCGCAGCTTGGCGAAGAGCTCGTCGTTGGAGGCGAAGAGGTCGTAGCGGACCTGGATGCCGGTCTCGCGGGTGAAGTCCTCGAGCGTGGTCTCGCCGATGTAGGTATCCCAGTTGTAGACGTTCACCCGCTTTTCCTCATCGGCTCGGGCGAGGCGGGCAAGGCTGCCCACGGTTGCCGCCACCGCCAGCGTCCCGCCGACGAAGCGGCGCCGGCTGAGGGCGGCAAAGGGCAGGGGTGTCGGACGTCGCGGCATGGTCTCCACCTCCCTCGGCTGCGACGGCATGGCGGGAGCATTGCGGATCATCCGCCGCTGTCAATGGCCTCACGGAGGACCGCAGGCGCCCCAAGCCGGTGCGCGGTGGCGGCGGCACACGCGCCCGTCGATGCCCCAGAAGGTCTGGGGCGCTCCCGACGGACCCTTGTGCCCGGGACCGCGCTCCATTAGGAAACCTGCATGGAATGGCCGCCCCTTCGGGCCATCGAGGGAGGGATCTGCGTGAAGACATCGCGTCGTCACTTCTTCCGCACCGGCGTGGGTGCCGGCATCGCCGGGGCGGCGCTGCTGACGCCGCATGGTCCGAGCCGCGCCCAGGAGGGCGAACAGGGCCCCGGCTTCTACCGCTTCCGGCTGGGGAGCTGGATGCTGACGGTGCTGTCCGACGGCAATCTGGTGGTTCCCACCGAGCTCTATGCCACCAACGCCGACAAGGCCACCTTCGAGGCCTTCGCCCAGGCCATGGCGCTGCCGCGCCCGCGCTATTGGACCCAGACCAATGTGCTGCTGATCGACCAGGGCGAGCGCCGCATCCTGGTGGACTGCGGTTCCGGCGGGCGCTTTCAGGAGACCGCCGGCCATCTCGCCGCCAATCTCGAGGCCGCCGGGGTCGATCCCGCGGAGATCGACCTGGTGGTGATCACCCACGCCCATCCCGATCACTGCTGGGGGCTGCTGGACGAGTTCGACGAGCCCGCCTTCCCCGAGGCCGAGGTGGTGATCGGCGCCCGCGAGCACGCCTTCTGGACCGAGGAGGGGCTCGAGGGGCGCGTGCCCGAGGCCATGCAGGCGATGGTGGTGGGCGCCCGGCGCCAGCTCGAGGGTGTGGCGGATCAGCTGCGCACCGTCGAGGACGGAGCCGAAGTGGCACCAGGGGTGCGCCTTGAGGCCGCCTACGGCCACACCCCGGGCCACAGCACGCTCGTGCTGGAGAGCGAGGGGGAAGTCCTGTTCGTTTCCGCCGACACCTTCAACCATCCGGTGATCTCCCTTGCCCACCCCGACTGGCATCTGGGCTTCGACTTCGACGGCGAGACCGCCGCCCGGACCCGCCGGCGGGTGCTGGAGATGCTGGCGGCCGAGGGCCTGCTGACGCTGGGCTATCACATGCCGTGGCCGGGTCTCGGGCGCGTGGTGCGCGACGGCGAGGGCTTCCGCTGGATGGCCGAGAGCGTGCGCTGGAGCCTCTGAACCCTCTTGCCGCCGGTGCCCCGCGGCCGATATGCCGCCCTGTGGGTCCGTGCGGAGGACCGCAATGCAGACCGAGAACCGGCTGTTCGACGATCTCGCCCGGGTGGCGAGCGGGGCGCTGGCAACCCTGGGTGCTCTGCGCGAGGAGATCGAGGCACGGGTGAAGGAGCGGGTCGAGCGGCTGGCGGCCGACCTTGACCTGGTCACCCGCGAGGAGTTCGAGGCGGTGCGGGAGATGGCGGTGCGTGCACGGGAGGCGCAGGAGGCGCTGGAAGCGCGCGTCGGCCAGCTCGAGGCGCGCATCGCCGAGCTCGAACGCCGCCTCGCCGAGACCGGTGCCGCCCGCCCGCGGCGCCGGCGGGGTGGTGAGGCCGGCGGCGCCGGCTGAGGCCGCGGTCCCCCGCGGGCCGGAGTGCAACCCGGACCGCCCCGGAGACCCGGGGGGTCCCGTCGACGGAGGCAGCGGTGTCCATTTCCTGGGCGGAATCCGCGGACGACTTCGATCTCCTCGACCTGGTGGAACAGCTGGTGCGGGCCCAGGGCTGGGCCTATGAGCGCGGTGAGGGCGAGGAGATCCACGCCCGGGTGCCGGGCCAGTGGGCCACCTATCGCGTCTGGTTCGGCTGGCATGCGGATCTGGGCATCTTCCAGATCGCCTGCACCCTCGATCTCCAGGTCCCCGAGTCGCGCCACGCGGCGCTGGCGGGACTGCTGTGCGGCGCCAATCCGCGGCTGTGGCTTGGCCATTTCGAACTGTGGCCGGAGGAGCGGGTGGTGGCCTTCCGCCATGCGGTACTGTTCCGCGAGGGCGCGGGCATCTCGCCGGAGACGGTGGCGGATCTGGTGGACATCGTGGTCCATGAGTGCGATCGCTTCTATCCCGCCTTCCGGCTGGTGCTGGAGGATGGCCGCACGCCCGAAGAGGCGCTGACGGCGGCCATGCTGGAGACCGAGGGGGAGGCCTGAGGGATGGCCGCGCCGGTACGACCGCTGGTGCTGGTGGGCGCTGGCCGCATGGGCTCGGCCCTGCTGCGGGGCTGGCTCGAGCGCGGTCTGCCGCCGGCGGAGGCGTGGGTGGTGGAGCCGGATGCCGCCCGCCGCGAGGTGCTCGCGCGCGAGGCCCCGGGCCTGCAGCTCCTGGCCGAGGTGGCGGCGGTGCCCGCCGACCTCACCCCGGCAGCGCTGGTGTTCGCCGTCAAGCCCCAGGTGCTGGATGGGGTGTTGCCGGCCTGGCAGGAGGTAGCCCGGCGCAGCCGCTTCGTGCTCTCCATCGTCGCCGGCAAGCCGGTAGCCGCCTTCCATGGCGCCCTCGGCCCGGAGGTGGCGGTGGTGCGCACCATGCCCAACACGCCCGCGGCGGTGGGCCGCGGCATGACGGTGCTCTATGCGCCGCCGTCGGTGGATGCAGAAGTGCGTGCCCAGGCGGCCGAACTCATGCGCGCGGTGGGGATGGTGGCATGGGTCGAGGAGGAGGCGGCGATGCACGCGGTGACCGCCGTCTCCGGCAGCGGCCCGGCCTACGTCTTCCTCCTCAGCGAAGCGCTCGAGGCGGCGGCACGCGCCCTGGGGCTGTCGCCCGAGCTCGCCGCCACCCTGGCGCGCCACACGGTGGCCGGCGCAGGCGAACTGCTGCTGGCAAGTGGTCAGGATCCGGCCGAACTGCGCCGCGGTGTGACCAGCCCTGGCGGCACCACCGAGGCGGCGCTGGCGGTGCTGATGGGTGAAGATGGCCTGCCGCGGCTGATGCGGGAGGCGGTGGCGGCGGCCGCCCGCCGCTCACGCGAGCTTGCCGGCGAGGCCTAGGCCGACACGAGCTGACACAGCCAGGGGAGGCGCCCATGGCCAAGGCGAAGGCAGAGGAGCAGGATCTGCTGGCGATGGCCCTGGCGCTGGTGGCCGAGCGCGGCGTGCGCGGCTTCGATCGCACCGAGCTCGCCCGCCGTGCCGGCGTGCCGCTGGTGCGGGTGTATGAGGCGTTTCCCAGTCGTCGGGCGCTGGTGAGCGCCCTCGGGCGGCGGCTGGACCGGGCGATGCTGGAGCTGGATGCGGCCGAACTCGCGCCCCTGTCGGCGCGTGAGCGCCTGTTCGAGCTCATCATGCGTCGTCTCGATGCCGCCGCCCCCCTGCGGCCGGGGCTGCGCCGGCTGGTGCGGGAGCTTCGGGGCGATCTCCGCCTCGCCCTCACCTCCCTTTGCAACCTCGACCGCATGGCCGAGTGGCTTCTCGAGCTTGCCGGCCTGCCCACCGCCGGGCCCGCGCGCTGCCTGCTGGAGCCCGCGCTCGTGCGGGCCTATGCGCGCACCTTCGAGGCCTGGCTTCGGGATGAGAGCGAGGATCTGGCCCGCACCCTCGCCACCCTCGACCGCGAGCTCCAGCGCTTCGAACGGCTCGTGCGGCTCTTGGGCCTTGCGCGGCGGGAGCCGGGCGAGGCGAGCCGGCCCGGCGACAGTGCGGCGGAGGCGGCATCGGCATGAGTTCGGATCGCACCATCGATCTCGAAACCTTCCTTGCGGTCGATATCCGCTGCGGTACCGTGCGCGAGGCGGTGCCTCACCCGCGGGCGCGCAAGCCCGCCTATGTGCTCACCATCGACTTCGGCCCCGAAATCGGCCTGCGCCGCAGCTCCGCCCAGATCACCCAGCTCTACCGGCCGGAGGAGCTGGTGGGCCGCCAGGTGGCGGCGGTGGTGAACCTGCCGCCGCGGCGTATCGCCGGTGTGGTATCGGAGGTGCTGGTGCTGGGTTTCGCCGATAAGGCCGGGCGAGTGGTGCTGGTGGGGCCCGACCGGCCGGTGCCCGACGGCGCCCGGCTGTTCTGAAACGAATTCCGAGACGTCCCCCCACCGGCCCCAACGACAGGGGGCACGCCCCAAGGCGTGCCCCCGCCGGTATCGGGCCGGGATATCAGGCGCAGCGGTAGGGCGAGCCCGCCTTGCGCATGGTCTGGATGTAGGTCTTGATGATCTCCACCACCTTGGCGTTGCGCTCGCTGGTCTGGGCGATCTCGTCCCAGAACTTGAACGCCTCATCCTCCACCACACGCCATTCCTCATCGGGAATGGTGGTGAGCTCGAGCTTGCCGCCCTGGGTGCGGTAGCGGGCCTCGCCCCACCAGTACCAGTGCAGCCGATAGTAGTGGGAGCTCTCGATCGAGAACATGAACAGCTGCTTCAGATGCTCCGGCAGCTCGTTCCAGCGTTCCTCATTGACGAAATACGACCCGGCCCAGGCACCCGAGATGGGGTTGGTGAGGAAGTACTTCGTCACATCCGCCCAGCCCACGGTATAGACCTCGGTGATGCCGGACCAGGCCACACCATCGAGCTCGCCAGTCTGGATCGCCACCTGCACGTCCGAATAGGGCAGCGACACTGGAATTACGCCGAAGCGCTGCATGAACTGGCCCACCGTGGGGAACATATAGACCCGCAGGCCCTTGAGGTCCTCGAGCGAGCGGATCGGCTTGGTGGTGGCGAAGTTGCAGGGATCCCAGGCGCCGGTGGAGAGCCACACCACCCCCGGCACCTCCTTGTAGGCCTCCTCCCAGATCTCCTTGAGGCCATACCAGTGCCACAGGGCCGGCACGTCGAGGCTGTAGCGTGCCGCCAGCGGGAAGTAGGCGCCGAAGACCTTGATGTCCACCGGCGCACCGATGGAGTCGTCGTCCGACTGGGCTGCGTCGATGGTGCCGTTCTGTACCGCCCGGAACAGTTCCGGGTGGGGCACCAGCTGGTCGGCATAGTAGAGTTCGATTTCCATCTCGCCGTTGGCGGCCTTGTTGAAGGCGTCGATGGACTTCTTGATCACATGCTCGCCCAGCGCCGGCCCGGCGTAGGTCTGCATGCGCCAGCGGATCTTCCGCTGGGCCTTGACGTAGGGTGCGGGGAAGGTGCTGGCGGCGGTGGCCCCCACCACCGTGGCACCGGCGGTCTTGAGGAAGTCGCGCTTGCCGATCCGGCGGGCGGTTCTGTCGTCCTTGCGCTGGGTCATGACGGAAAGCCTCCTCTCATGGTGTGATGATGCGTGGTCATCACGTCTGTCCTTCCCGGGGGCGCAGGCGACGCCTCACGCAGCCGGCCGTGGCCCCTGCATATCCCATGATGCCTCCCTCACGCGCTCGCCGTCCACCTCCCCGGGACCCGGCAGGTCCCCGTCGTTGTTCCGTCTCACGCCTCAGCGGCCATAGACCTTCTCCGGCAGCCACAGGGCGATCTCGGGAAAGGCCGTCACGATCAGCATGGCGATCACCATGATGATCACGAACGGCACGATGGAGCGATAGATGTCCGCCAGCTGGATCTCCTTCGGCGCCATCGCCCGCATGAGGAAGAGATTGTAGCCGAACGGCGGGGTCATGTAGGCGATCTGGCAGGTGATGGTGTAGAGCACCCCGTACCAGATGGGATCGTAGCCCAGCTTGATCACCAGCGGAATATAGAGGGGGGCGACGATCACCAGCATGGCGGTGTCATCCAGGAAGGTGCCCAGCAGCAGATAGCTGAGCTGCATCATCAGGATCACCTGCCAGGGCTCCAGCTCCCAGCCGAGGAAGATCCGCTCGATGGCCTTGATGGCGCCGAGTCCGTCGAACACCGCGCTGAAGGCGAGGGCGGCGGTGATCACCCACATGAACATGCAGGTCACACCAAGGGTGTTGCGCAGGGTCTCGTGGAAGATGCGGAAGGTGAGCTTGCGCTTGAGGGCCGCGTCGATGGTGGTGGCAAAGGCACCAAGCGCGGCGCTCTCCACGAGACTGGTGATGCCCGTAAAGAAGGAGCCCATCATCACCAGGAAGATCACCAGCGGGCTGATGCCGGCGCGCAGCAGCCGCAGCTTCTCCCGAAGCGGCATCTGCCGCTCCTCGCGTGGCAGCGGCGGGCCCACATGGGGCTGCCACCAGCAGCGGATGGCGATGTAGGCGATGAACATGGTGGCCAGCAGCAACCCCGGCAGCACGCCCGCAAGCCACAGATGGCCCACCGGCTGGCGCGCGATCATGCCATACAGCACCATCACCACGCTCGGCGGGATCAGGATCCCCAGCGATGAGCCCGCCTGTACCACGCCGGTGATCATCACCTTGTCATAGCCGCGGCGGAGCATCTCGGGGATGGCGATGGTGGCGCCGATGGCCATGCCGGCGACGCTCAACCCGTTGATGGCGGAGATCATCACCATCAGCAGGATGGTGCCGATGGCAAGTCCGCCCCGCACCGGGCCCGACCACACGTGGAACATGCGGTAGAGGTCGCCGGCAATGCCCGCATTGGCGAACATGTAGCCCATATAGACGAACAGCGGCAGCGTCACGAGCGCGTACCAGTTGACCAGCGTATAGGCGGCGTTGAAGGGCATCTCGACGCCGCCGCGACCCCACAGCAGCAGCGCAAAGATGGCGCCGACGAAGCCGATGATGCCGAACACCCGCTGGCCGGTGACCAGCAGCATCATCATCGACAGGAACATGAGCAGGGCGATGAGCTCGTAGCTCATTCGAGGCTCTCCCCCCGGGCCCGGGCAAGATCCTTGAAGAAGGTCGCCGTCAGCTGCAGCAGCATCAGCACAAAGCCCACCACCATGATGGACTTGATGGGCCACAGGGGCGGCGCCCAGGCGGAATAGTTCCGCTGGCCGTACTGCCAGGCGTAGAGGGTGCTGGCCACGCCGCCGCGGATGAGCATCACCACATAGGCAATCACCAGCAGGATGGTGATGGCATCAAGGATCGCCTTGGTGCGATCCGACCAGCGGCTGTAGAACAAATCCATCCGCACATGTGAGTTGAGCTGGATGGAATAACCGCCGCCGAGAATATAGTATGTTACCATGGTGAACTGCGCCATCTCCACCACCCAGATATAGCTGGTACCTGTTACCAGCCGGGTGGCGGAGGAGTAGAGCAGCATTCCCATGAGGAAAACAAAGATGTACATCGCGAAAACGCCGACGATCCGGTTGAGGCCGTCGACGAAGCGCACATAGGCGCGGATCGGACCCGGCATGGTTTCCTTTTCACCTCCCTCCCGGACCGCGGGACGTGCTCACGTCGGCAGGACTCCCTCCCAGGCCTGGCGGTAGAGCGCCACCACATCGTCGCGGGTGAGCGGGCGCGGGTTGCCGACCGCCGAGGGATCGCGCAGCGCTGAGTCGGCAATGGCCTCCCCCGCCTCTTCTGGCAGCCCGAGCTCGCGCAGCGAGGCCGGCACCCCGAGCCGCCGCACAAAGGCCATAAGCCAGCCCAGAAAGGCCTCGGCGGTGGCCACCAGTCCCAGCCAGGCGGCGAGCCGTGCCAGCCGATCCTCCACCGCCGGCCGGTTGAAGGCGGCCACATGGGGCAGCAGCACCGCATTGAGGGTGCCGTGGTGGACCCGAAAGCGCCCGCCCAGGGGATGGGAGAGGGCGTGGACCGCCCCGAGGCCCTTCTGGAAGGCGGTGCCGCCCATGATGGAGGCGGCCAGCATGTGGCTGCGGGCCTCGAGGTCATCGGGCGTGGTGGCAGCACGCTCCAGTGCGCCGGCCACCAGCCGCATGGCCTCCACCGCAATACCGTCGGCCATGGGATGAAAGCCGGGCGCGCAATAGGCCTCGAAGGCATGGGCGAAGGCGTCCATGCCGGTGCCGACCGTGAGCGCGCGCGGCAGCCCCACGGTAAGCTCGGGATCGGCCACCACCACCCGCGGCAGCATCCGCGGATGGAAGAGGATGCGCTTGTCGCCGGCGGGGTCCACCAGCACCGCCGCGCGCCCCACCTCCGAGCCGGTGCCAGCGGTGGTGGGCACCGCCACCACCGGGGCGATGGCGGCGGCATCCGCCCGCCGCCAGTTGTCGCCCACATCCTCGAAGTCCCACACCGGCCGCCGCTGGCCCTGCTGGAAGGCGATGAGCTTGCCCACATCCAACGCGCTGCCGCCGCCCACCGCCACCACCCCGTCGGCGCCGGCAGCACGAAAGGCCCGGATGCCCGCCTCGAGCACCGGCAGATCGGGATCCCCCGTCACCTCGGCGAAGACCTCAGGCGCAGGGCCCGCCGTCCGCAGGGCCTCGCGGGCACGCGCCACCGGCTCGGCATCCGCAAGGCCGCGGTCGGTCACCAGCAGCGGCCGGCGGATGCCGGCCTCAGCGCAGGCCTCGGCGAGCTCGCGGATGCGCCCGCAGCCGAAGCGCACGTGGGTGGGATAGTGCCAGTCGGCCTTGGGCGGCATGGCGGCTACTCCGGATGGTGGCACAAGTGGAAGCTCCTGGGTCGGGTGAGCTGTTCGAAGCCGATGCGCGACAAGCTGGCGCCGCGGCCCGAGTCCTTGACCCCGGTCCAGGCGAGCTCCGGGTCGAGATAGTCGCAGCGGTTGAGGAAGATGGTGCCGGCCGCGAGCCGCTCGCCCAGCTCCTGGGCGCGGGCGAGGTCGCGGGTGAAGAGCGCGGCGGTGAGACCATAGCGGCTGTCGTTCATGAGCCGCAGCGCCTCATCATCGTCCGCCACCGGCATCAGGCCGACGGCGGGGCCGAAGGTCTCCTCGCGCATGATGGCCATGCGGTGGTCCACCCCCACCAGCACCTGCGGCGCGAGATAGGCGGAATCGCCCGTATCCGCCGGGAATTCGGCCGGGTCGATGAGGGGCCTGGCGCCCATGGCCACCGCCTCCTGGATCTGGCGGCGCACCGCCTCGGCTGCCTGGCGGCTTACCAGCGGACCCAGGGTGGTGCGGGGATCGAGCGGATTGCCCAGCACGTAGCGCCGGACCCGGTCGACGAAGCGCTCGAGGAAAGGTTCGAACACCTGCCGGTGGACATAGATGCGCTCGATGGCGCAGCAGCTCTGGCCGGAATTGAAGAAGGCGCCGTCCACCAGCTGTTCAGCGGCAAAGTCCAGGTCCACGTCGGGCCGCACATAGGCGGGGTCCTTGCCGCCGAGCTCGAGATTGGCGCCCAGGAGGCTGCGGGCGGCGAGGGTACCGAGTCGGCGCCCGCCCTCAACCGAGCCGGTGAACACCAGATGGTGCACCCGGCCCGACTCCAGGAGCCGCTCCACCTGGGCATGGGACAGGACCAGATGGTGGAACAGCCCCGCGGGTGCCCCGGCGCGTTCCATGGCCAAGCGGAAGCGCTCGCCCACCGGCAGCGTCTGGGTGGCATGCTTGAGGATCACCGCATTGCCGGCGAGGATCGCCGGCACCACCGCATTGACGGCGGTGAGATAGGGGTAGTTCCAGGGGGCCACCACCAGCACCACCCCGAGAGGCTCGCGGCGGATGTAGCGGGTGAAGCCGGGGCGCGGCAGCGGCATCACCGGCGCCAGCGCCTCCGGTGCGAGGCGCGCCATGGTGCGGGCGCGCTCCTCGAAGCCGCGGAGCTCGCCGCCGCCCACCGCCACCGGCCGGCCCATGCAGCGGGCGAGCTCGGGCACGATCTCCTCGGCCATGGCCAGCATGGCCTCGACGAAGCGCGCCACCAGCTGCTGGCGCTCCTCGAGCGGCGTGCGCGCCCAAGCGGCCTGGGCGCGGGCGGCGGCCGTGAGGGCCGCCTCCAGCTGAGCGTCGGTGGTAAGCGGGTATTCGGCGACGGTGCTGCCGTCCACCGGACTGATGACGCGGACCGTGTTCATCTTCCCGCCTCCCCCGTGCCGGTCCCGCTCAGGCCCGCTCGAAGCCGCGCCAGAGCTCCCAATCGGTCACCCGCCGGTCATATTCGAACTGTTCCCATTCGGCGGTGTGCAGATAGTGGCGGAAGGCCACGTCACCGAGCATCTCGCGCACGAGTTCGGACTCGCGCATGCGCGCGATGGCCTCGCGCAGGGTCTTGGGCACCTCGGGCAGGGCCGGGTCCTCATAGGCGTTGCCCACATAGGGCGGGTCGAGCTCGAGCCCCTCGTCCACGCCCTTGAGCCCGGCGGCAATGAGAGCAGCGAAGGCGAGATAGGGATTGAGGTCGGCGCCGCCGATGCGGCATTCGATGCGGACCGAAGGCGTGCATTCGCCCACAAGGCGGAAGCCGGCGGTGCGATTGTCGCGGCTCCAGCAGATGCGGGTCGGAGCGAAGGTGCCCGCCTGGAAGCGCTTGTAGGAGTTGACGTAGGGCGCCAGGAACCAGGTGATGTCGGCGGCATATTTGAGCTGGCCGGCAAGCCAGCTCTTCATCAGCGCCGACATGCCGAGCTCATCCGCGGGGTCGTAAAACAGCGCCCGCTTGCCGGCAGCATCGCGGATGGAATGGTGGATGTGGCAGGAGTTGCCGGCCAGATCGTAGCGCCACTTGGCCATGAAGGTGATGGCCTTGCCATGCTGGTCGGCGATCTCCTTGCAGGCGTGCTTGAGGATGGCGTGGCGGTCGGCCATGGCGAGGGCGTCAGTGTAGCGGACGTTGATCTCCTCCTGCCCCGGACCCCACTCGCCCTTGCTGTTCTCCACCGGAATGCCGGCGCCCTTGAGGCCGAGGCGGATCGCCCGCATGACCGATTCTTCGCGGCTGGTCTGGAGGATGTGGTAGTCCTCGATGTAATAGCCCGCCGGCTTGAGCCCGCGATAGCCGCGCTCATAGGCCTCGCGATAGGACTGGTCGAAGAGGTAGAATTCCAGCTCGGAGGCGAAGAAGGCGCTCATGTCGCGCGCCGCCAGGCGCGCGAGCTGGCGCTTGAGGACCGTGCGGGGGCTGTAGGGCAGCTCCTCACCGTGGTGGTCGCAGACGTCGCACAGCACCAGCGCGGTGCCGGCAAGCCAGGGCACCCGCCGCAGGGTCGCAAGATCGGGCTTGAGGGCGAAGTCGCCATAGCCGGTCTCCCAGCTGGTCACCTCATAGCCGGGGACCGGCTCCATATCCATGTCGTTGGCCAGCAGATAGTCGCAGGCGTGGAACTCGTCGCGCGCGTGCTCGAGGAAGAACTCGGCATCGAAGCGCTTGCCCACGAGCCGTCCCTGCATGTCCACCATGCAGGCGAGGACCGTGTCGATCTCCCCGGTGCCGACGGCTTCCCGCAGTTCATCGAGGCCGAGGGTCATACCCGGCGCCTCCCCTCTTCACTGGCCGCCCTGGAGCTAAGGCGAATTGCCGCCGGCCGTCAACGCACCGGATGGCCCTCATGGTGACGGCGCGGGTCGAGTGCCTCCTCGAGGGCATCACCGAACAGATTGGCCCCCAGCACCGTGGCGAAGATGGCAAGCCCCGGCCACAGCGCCTGCAGCGGTGCCTCGAACACCAGCTCCTGGGCACGGGTGAGCATCGTGCCCCAGCTCGCAAGCGGCGGCTGGATGCCGAGGCCGAGGAAGCTCAGCACCGATTCCGCCAGCACCACCTGGCCCACCGCCAGGGTGGTGGCGACGGTGAGCGGTCCGGCGAGATGGGGCAGGATGTGGCGGCGGAGAATGCGTCCATCACCGGCGCCAAGCGCACGGGCGGCGAGGACGAATTCGCGGCGCTCGAGCGCCACGGTGGCGGTGCGCACCAGCCGGGCGGTGGTGGGCCAGCCGAACAGGGCCACGATCATCACGATGCGCAATGCGCTTGCAAGCGGCCCCGCGCCCTCAAGCCCGAGGCGGGCGAGGTCCACCGCTGCCAGCACGATCAGAAGCGGCAGCAGCGGCAGGGCGAGGACGGTGTCGGTCAGCCGCATCAAAAGCGCATCGAGGCGACCGCCGTACCAGCCGGCCACAAGCCCCACAAGGGTTCCCAGCCCTGCTGCCAGCAGCGCGCCGCCCACGCCCACCAGCAGCGAGGTGCGGCCGGCATGGAGCAGCATCACCAGCACATCGCGGCCAAGTTCGTCGGTGCCAAGCGGATGGGCGGCGCTGGGCGGCTCCAGCCGCGCCAAGAGGTCGAGGCTCTGGGGGCCACTGCCGAAGAGCGCCTCGGCGAGATCGGCCGAAAGCGCTCCAAGTGCCAGCACCGCCAAGAGCGCCGCCCCCACCCGCGCGCGCGGCTGGCGCCAGAGCCGCCGGGCCAGGCGGTGTGAGGGGGCGTCAGAGGGCCTCGCGGATGCGCGGATCGAGCCGGACATGGAGCAGATCCGCCAGCAGATTGGCCACGAGCGTGAGCGCCGTGCCCAGCAGCAGGGCGGCCAGCGCCAGATTGTAGTCGTTGCCGAGGATGGCATCATACAATAGCCGTCCCATGCCGGGCCAGGCGAACACCGTCTCCACCACCACCGCACCCGACAGCAGCGCGCCGAAGTGCAGTGCCACCACGGTGATCACCGGCGGCAGCGCCACCGGCAGCACATGCCGCCACACCAGCGCGGCGGTGGAAAGGCCCTTGGCGCGGGCGGCGGCGACGAAGGGCTCCTGCAGCACCTCCCGCACCGCCGCCCGCACGAACCGCAGGAAGATGCCGAAGGTGGCAAGCGTGAGGGTGACAAGCGGCAGCAGCAGGTGGCGCAGATAGGCAAGCAGGCCGCCGCCCGCAGGCGGCAGGCCGCCCGGCGGCAGCCAGCCGAGCTCCACCGAAAAGAGGATTACCAGCAGGATGGCGAGCCAGAAGGAGGGCAGGGAGAAGGCGGTGAAGGCGAGGAGATTGACGATGAGATCGAAGCGCCCGCCCGGACGCAGGGCGGCACGGATGCCGGCGGGGAGCGCCAGCAGGAGGGCGAGCAGCAGGCTCGGCCCCATCAGCGCGAAGGTCGCAAGCAGCCGCGGGCCCAGCACCTCCACCACGGGCCGGCCGTACAGGCGCGAATGGCCGAGATCGCCTGAGAGCACCTGCACGAGCCAGCGGCCGAAGCGTTCCCAGAGGGGTCGGTCGAGCCCGTAGAGCGCCTTGAGGCGGGCGGCATCGGCGCTGGTGAGGCGGGGGTCGGCGCGCACCATCAGATCGATGGGATCGCCCGGCATCAGCCCGATCAGGGCGTAGCTGGCAAAGGCCACCACCAGCAGCACCAGCAGGCCGTGGACCAGGCGACGGAGCAGATGACGGGTCACGGTTCCATCCAGCGGGCCAGGAGCGGGTGGAGCACCAGCCGCTCGCCCGGCCGCTCATCCCGGACCACCACCCGCTCGTCCTCGATGCGCACGCGCCCCCGCACCACCAGGTCCAGCGCCCGCGGATAGGCGCGGTGCTCCACCTCCAGCACCCGTGCCTGCAGCCGCTCGGGCGTATCGCCCGGCAGCACCGGCGCGATCCCCTGCACGATCACCGGCCCCGCATCCACCTCCGGGGTGACGAAATGGACGGTGCAGCCGGAGACCGGCATGCCCGCCTCCAGCACCCGCTCGTGCACCTCGAGGCCGGGAAAGGCGGGCAACAGCGAGGGGTGGATGTTGAGCATGCGCCCCGCCCAGGCCTCCACCAGCTCGCGCCCCAGCACCCGCATGAAGCCGGCAAGGCACACGAGCTCCGCCCCGGCCGCGCGCAGCCTGTCGTCGAGCGCCTGATCGAACGCCTGGCGCGACTCGAATGCCTTGGGCGAGATCACCGCGGTGGGCAGGCCGGCCCGGGCGGCGCGCTCGAGTCCGCGGGCCTGCGCACGATCGCTCAGCACCAGGACGATGCGCGCCGGCACCCGGCCGCTTCGGGTGGCGTCCATCAGCGCCTGGAGGTTGGTGCCGGTGCCCGAGATCAGGACGGCGATGCGGCGAAGCTCCATGCCTCCTCCACCCCCACAAGGCGCACCGCCGGTCCCTCGCCGGCCTCGATGTGGCCGATCTCGAACACCGTCTCGCCCTGCTCGCGCAGGCATGTGAGCGCGCGCTCGCGTGCCGCCGCCGGCACCACCGCCACCATGCCGATGCCGCAGTTGAAGGTGCGGGCCAGATGGAAGGGGGTGAGGGCGGCGCTCTGGGCGAGCCAGCGAAACACCGGCGGCAGCGGAAAGCGGCGCACATCCACCACCATCACCCGCCCCGCGCCCAGAACCCGTGGTGGATTGTCCAGCAGGCCGCCACCGGTGATGTGGGCGAAGGCCCGCACCAGGCCCGCCCGAGCAAGGGCAAGGCAGGCGCGCACATAAATGCGGGTAGGGGTCAGCAGCGCCTCGGCCAGCGGGATTGTGGGCGCGAAGGGTGCGGGATCATGGAGTCCGAGGCCGCAATCCCGCAGCACCCGGCGTACCAGCGAGAAGCCGTTGGCGTGGATGCCATTGGAGGCAAGACCCAGCACCACATCGCCCGGCTCCACCGGTTGCGGCAGGAGCCGCTCGCGCGCCACCGCGCCCACGGCGAAGCCGGCCAGATCGAACTCCTCCGGCGGGTACACGCCGGGCATCTCCGCCGTCTCCCCGCCCAGAAGCGCACAGCCGGCCTCGCGGCAGCCGGCGGCGATCCCGCGGATCACCGCCTCCGCCTGCGCCAGCTGCAGCCGGCCGGTGGCATAATAGTCGAGGAAGAACAGCGGTTCCGCCCCCTGCACCACCAGGTCGTTGACGCACATGGCCACGAGGTCGATGCCGAGGCCCTCGAGCCGACCGGCCTCGCGCGCCAGCAAAAGCTTGGTGCCGACGCCGTCGGTGGCGGCCACCAGCACCGGCCCGTCAAAGCCGGCGGCAGCCAGGTCGAACAGCCCGCCGAAGCCGCCCACATGACCCAGCACACCGGGGCGGACGGTGCCCGCCACCAGCGACCGGATGCGCGCCACCAGCCGGTTGCCGGCGTCGATGTCGACCCCGGCCTCGCGGTAGGGATCGCGCTCGCCCGGCGCTTCTGCCATGATGCCCCTGCCGCTCGGGAGACGGCGGGGAGGGTGGCTTCCCCGGCGGGTGAGATCAAGGGAGAGGCGGGGCGATGGAGCGTTGCGGACGTGCCATCCGCTGGCTGGGGCTGCTTGTGGGGGTGCTGGCTCTGCAGGCGGGGCTACGGGTTTCGCCGGCGGCGGCGGTGGCCCTCTATACAGTCAGTGACATTGCGGTGGATGTGACCGCCGCCTCGGCGGTGGAGGCGCGCAACCGCGCCCTCGAGGAGGCCAAGCGCCGCGCCCTCGATCGGCTGTTGCGCCGGCTGACCCTGCCGGAGGACTGGGGCCGGCTGCCGATGACCGAGACGCTCGAGGTGGAGCCGCTGGTGGCGGGGATTGCGGTGGACGAGGAGAAGCTCTCGGCCACCCGCTATGTGGCGCGCATCACCGTGCGCTTTGATGGTGCGGCAGTCCAGCGGCTGCTGCGCGAGGCCGGCATTGCGGCGGTGCTGCGGCCGTCGGACCCGCTGCTGGTCCTGCCGGTAACCGTGCAGGAAGATGGCACCTGGAGGGCGTTTGCGGCCGAGGATCCGTGGCGCGCCGCCTGGCTTGAGGAGGGGGTACGCAACACCCTGCTGACCCTGGTGTTTCCTTTGGGTGATATTGCCGATGTGGCGGCGCTTGCGACCATGGGCGAACAGCCGACTCCCGCGGTGATGGAGACATTCCGCCGGCGCTACGGCACTCGGGCGGTGGTGCTGGCGGAGGCAAGGGTGGTGGCGCGGCTGCGACCGCCGCCGGCGGCGGAAGGCGCGGACGGTGAAAGCGCCGGCGCGGGCGTGGTGGAGGGCGCGCCTGCGGCTGACGGTTCCGTGCCGGCGGCAACCGCCGAGACGAGGTGGCCGCCGCGGGAGCTGGATGTGGTGCTGGTACCCTTCGGCGACTGGCCGGGGGATGTGCGGCGGCTGCGGCTGCGGGCGATCTCGGAGGAGGAGGCGCCACGGCTGTGGCGGGTGGCGGTGCGGCGGGCGATGGACGGACTCGAGCTCGACTGGAAGCGCCACGACATCGTCCGCATCGACCGCCGCGCGCAGGTGGTGCTGGTGCTGCCGCTTGCCGAGCTCGGCGAGTGGGTTCAAATAAGGCGGACCCTGGAGGCGGCGCCGGAAGTGCGGCGCCTCGTGGTGGAGCGGGTGTCGCGGCGGGAGATCCGCTTCAGCGTCGACATCCTCGGTGGTCGGCAGCGGCTCGTTCGGCTGGCAGCCGATGCCGGGTTCGAGGTGGTGCCGGAGGGGGACGTATGGCTGTTGCGTCGAGCGGCGGAGGCGGCGGTGCGCTGAGTGCCGTGCTGCGCTTCGGCTGGTGCACCCTCCGCCTCGGTTGGCGCCACCTGGCCGACCTCCTCACAGCGGTGCGGCTGGTGGTGGCACCGCCGCTGGCGCTGGCGGTGCTGCGGGGCGAACATGAGCTCGCCTTCTGGATGTTCGTCGCCGCCGCCGCCACTGACATCGCCGACGGCTTCGTGGCCAAATGGGTCAACCGCCCTACCACCTTCGGTGCGGTGCTCGACCCGGTGGCCGACAAGGTCTTCATCGGCACGCTGTTCGTGGTGCTCACCCTCGAGGACGCAATCCCGCTGTGGCTGTGCGTGCTCGTGCTGGCGCGCGATCTCGCCATCGCCGGCGGGGCGGTGGTGCTGCGGCTCAGGGTCCGCAGCTTCCGGGTGGAGCCGCTGGTGGTGGGCAAGCTCTGTACCCTGGCCCAGCTCCTCTATCTCGGCTTTCTCCTGGGCGAGCGGGCGGGCTTCACCTTCGCCGCGGTCTGGGTGGACCCGCTCGCCTTCGCCGTGGTGGCGCTGGTGCTGGCCTCGGCCCTGGCCTATCTCGCCGCCGGGCTGCGCTGGGCGCTTACGAGCCGCGCCGCCTGACCGTGTCGCGCTTGCGCACCTCGCTGGATCTGCGGCTGCGTCAGCTCGCCTTTCGCTTCCCGCCGGCGGAGCGGCGCGCCCTCGAGGACTTCCTGCCGGCCCCCTGCAATGAGGAGGCGCTGGCGCTGGTGCTGGCCTGGCCCGACTGGCCGACTCCCTGTGTGGCGGTGAGCGG
>WFXL01000097.1 GCA_015490605.1 Rhodospirillales bacterium | reverse complement strand
CTGCTGGATGCCTTCTTCGTGGGCGACGACCTGTGGCTGCGGGTGGACGGTGAGCCGGCCATGGCCATCCAGGGGGTGGGCAGCGGGGCGGCCGACTTCGCCGGGGTGCGGACGGCCGACGGCTTCGTTGAGGGCGCCCGCCTCGCCGGAGGCCACGGCTGAGGCGCGCTGGACGGCTTGATCCGAACATGCGAACATGCCGTCGGAACCGGGATCCGACGGGAGGATGGGTGATGTCGTTGCCGATCCGCCGGCGGCGGGTGCTGGCCGGGGCTGCGGTTCTGCCACTGATGATGGGCGGGTTCGTGCGGCCGCTTCGGGCGCAGGAGAGCTGCGAGCCGCGCTTGGGTGATGATGGTCTGTGGCACCAGTCGTGGTTCCTGGAGAGCTTCCTCGAACTGCGCGAGGATCTCGCCGAGGCCGCCGGTGAGGGCAAGCATCTGGTGCTGTTCTGGGAGCTCGCCGGCTGCCCCTACTGCAAGGAGACGCATTTCGTCAATTTTGCCCGTGAGGACATCTGTGCCTTCGCCCAGGAGCACTTCGTCTGGGTGCAGCTGGACTATATCGGCGCGCGCGAAGTAACCGATTTCGACGGCGAGGTCATGAGCGAGAAGGCGCTGCGGGCGAAGTACGGCATCCGCTTCACCCCCACGATCCAGTTCTTCCCCGACAGTCTCGAGGCGCTGGACCGGCGCCTGGCCGAAGCCGGCGGCCGCGCCGGCCGTCACCTCGAGGTGGCCCGCATGCAGGGCTATCTGCGGCCCGACCCGTTCCTCGCCATGCTCCGCTATGTGGCCGAGAAGGCCTATGAGCGCACCACCTTTGACGACTATCTGCTGGAGCTCCTGGGCTGACCCCCTCGGACTCCGTGACGCAGGGACGGCTGCTTGTTCGATCCGACAAGCCGTATATGATGCAGCGCTGATGAACACCCCGCGGCGGGGTGTGGTGCCCGGGTCATCGGTGCGACCATTGGCAGTGTGAGGGAGACACCATGTCTCACGAGCGCGATCCGAAGCGCGACGGGCTCGCCGTCGCGCGGCGACGTTTCCTGAGCGCCGTCGCGGCGAGCGGCGCGGCGGCGGGCTTGACCGGACTGGTGCGGCCGGCACAGGCAGCCAATCCCGACAATCTCCCGCCCAACGAGCCGGAGTGGGCGCGGGTGCTCGGCCCCGGCGTGGACGACCGCGGCTACGGCCTGCCGAGCATCTATGAGAAGCACGTCAAGCGCCGCTGGGTGCCGTGGCTCACCGCCTCCTCAGAGAGCACGGTCAACTTTACCCCCTTGCAGGACCTCCATGGCTTCGTCACACCCAACGGTGTGTGTTTCGAACGGCACCACAGCGGTCGTGCGGAGATCGATCCCGAGGACCATCGGCTGATCATCCACGGCCTCGTCGACAAGCCGTTGATGTTCACCGTGGAAGACCTCAAGCGCATGCCGTCGGAGAGCCATTTCTATTTCTGTGAGTGCGCCGCCAATTCGGGCATGGAGTGGCGCAACGCCCAGCTCAACGGCGTGCAGTTCACCCACGGCATGGTCCACTGCGTCCACTGGACCGGCGTACCGCTGCGGGTGCTGTTCGAACAGACCGGCCTCAAGCCCAACGCCAAGTGGGTGCTGGCGGAGGGTGCGGATGGCGCGGCCATGACCCGCTCGATTCCGATGGAGAAGGCCCTGGACGACTGCCTCGTGGCCTATGCCCAGAATGGTGAGGCGCTGCGGCCCGAGCAGGGCTACCCGATCCGCCTGGTGGTGCCGGGCTTTGAGGCCAACATGTGGGTCAAGTGGCTGCGGCGTCTCGAGGTGGGCGACCAGGCCTGGTACCATCGTGAGGAGACGTCCAAGTACACCGACCTTTTGCCCAGCGGCAAGGCCTACATCTTCAGCTGGGTGATGGAGGCCAAGTCGGTCATCACCTTCCCCTGCCCCGAAAAGCCCCTCAACGGTCCGGGCTACTATTCGGTGCGCGGCCTCGCCTGGTCCGGTCGCGGGCGCATCACCCGAGTGGACGTCTCCTTCGACGGCGGCCGCAACTGGCAGACCGCCAAGCTGCAGGACCCGGTCTATCCCAAGTGCCTCACCCGCTTCGAGATCCCCTGGCGGTGGAACGGCGAGCGGGCGTTGCTGGTGAGCCGGGCCATCGACGAGACCGGCTATGTCCAGCCCACCATGTACGAACTGCAGAAGGTCCGCGGCGTTGAGTCGGTCTACCACAACAACGGCCAGCAGGTGTGGGAAGTCAAGCCGAGCGGTGAGGTGGAGAATGTCCGTCTGCGCTACGTCAATGCGTAAGCTGTTTGCGGGATGCGCGCTTCTGGTGCTGGCGCAGGCGGCACCGGCAGCGGCCGAGGACCTGGGGCTGGGCGTGGTGCCCACGCCCGAACAGATTGCCGGCTGGGACAAGGACATCCGTCCCGACGGCGTGGGCCTGCCGGATGGCAGCGGCACCGCCGAAGAGGGCGAGCCCCTTTACCTGGAGAAGTGCGCTTACTGCCACGGCGATTTCGGCGAGGGCGTGGGGCGCTGGCCGGTGCTCGCCGGCGGTTTCGACACCCTGTCCGAACAGTGGCCCGAGGGACGCCCGGAGAAGACCGTCGGCAGCTACTGGCCCTATTCATCCACCCTGTTCGACTACATCTGGCGGGCGATGCCGTTCCCCGAGCCGAAGTCGCTCACGCCGGACGAGGTCTACGCCATTTCGGCCTACATCCTCTATCTCAACGATCTGGTGGAGTACGACCAGCGTCTGGACAAGACCAACTTCGCCCAGATCGAGATGCCCAATCGTGATGGCTTCATCATGGACCCGCGGCCGGACGTGCCAATCCCCGAGAAGCCCTGTATGAAGGACTGTCCGGTGGACACCACCGTCATCGGCCGTGCCGGCCAGGTGGAAGGGGCGACCCCCGGCGAGGACGTGCAGCCCGCCGGCATCGAAATGTATCTGGGCGAATAGGCGGCACACGCACCCATCGCACGACCCCGGCCCCCTCGGCCGGGGTCTTTTGTGGTCCTATTGTACATAACAGATTTGTTATTGACAGCAATGAACGAATATTCTACGTGAATCGTGCCCCTTGCGGGAGGACGTGCCATGTCGTGCTGCTGGGACCCGGGATCCGAGGCGGCCGCCCTGCCCCTCGACCGTCGCAGTTTCGTGATCGGCGCCACCGCCGCCACCGGGCTTCTGGCCCTGGGTTCACGCCATCGGGTGGTGGCGGGCGAGCGGGTGCGGCTCGCCTTCTGCAGCCAGCTGCTGTGCGTGGTGCCCTATGAGTTCACCCGTGCCCAAGGGCTCTTTGCCGCCGAGGGACTCGAGGTGGAGTTGGTCTACACCCGCGGCGGCAGTGCCGCCATGCAGGCGCTGATAGGAGGTGCGGTGGATTATGCCGCCACCTCTTTCGACGTGGCGGTGCAGGCCTTTGCTCGCGGAGCCCCCATCCGCCGCTTCGCCACCACCGGTCGCCTCCCCCTCTTCGCCCTCGCCACGGCTCCGGCACGCGCCGCAGCGATCCAGCAGCTGGCCGATCTCGCCAGCCGCACCGTGGGCGTCTCGGCGCTCGGCAATGCTGACCACACCATGCTCCTCTTTCTGCTGACGCGCGCGGGGGTCGATCCCCAGACGGTGCGCTTTGCCGTGCTCGGGCCCAATCTGTTCGAGGCCCTGCGGCGCGGGCAGGTGGATGCCGGCATGGTGCAGGAGCCGGCCCTCACTCTGTTGCTGCGCGAGGGTGGTCGGGTGCTGTTCAACGCCATGGACATCGACCAGGCCCGCCGCGTGCTGGGCGGCGCCTACGAATTCATGGGGGTCGCCTATAGGGCCGAGGAGCGGGCGGTGCGGCTTGACCAGATGCGGGCGCTGGGCCGCGCGCTCGGGCGCGGGCTCGAGGCGCTGCAGACGGTGCCGCCGGCCGAGGTGCGGCGGGCGCTGCCGGCCGAGCTCCTGGTAGGGCGTGACCCGACCCTGTTCGAGACCATCATCGCCCAGCGCCGGGCCTCCCTCTATCCCACCACGCCCCGCATCGACCCGACTGCCTGCGCGCGGGTGGTGGAGGCCCTAAGCCTCGCGGGCGTGCTCACCGGGAAGGTGGCGCTGGCGGAACTGCTGGACCTGGAGGTGCTCGGCGGGTGACGGCACTGGCGACAGTTCCCGCGCCCATGTCCACGGCGCCGGCGGCTGCCGCAACGCCGCTGGTGCGGGTCGCGGGGCTCACCCTCGGCTATGGCGCGGCGCCGCCGGTGGTGGAGGCGGTGGACCTCAGTGTCGCCGCGGGCGAACTCGTAAGCCTCGTGGGCCCTTCCGGCAGTGGCAAGAGTACCATCCTGAGAGCCCTGGTCGGCCTCCATCCGCCCCGCGCCGGCACCATCGCATGCACGCTGGCCGGCTGCGAGATCGGCTTTCTCTTCCAGGAGGACGCCCTGCTGCCATGGCGCACGGTGCGCCAGAATGTGGCCCTGGGGCTGAGGCTTGCCGGCCGGTCGCGGGCGGCGGCCGAGGCCGAAGCGGAGGTATGGCTCGAGCGGCTCGGTCTTGGCGGGCTCGGTGAGCGCTGGCCGCGACAGCTCTCGGGCGGCCAACGCAAGCGGGTGGCCCTCGCCCAGGTGATGGCGCTGCGGCCGCGGCTGCTGCTGATGGACGAGCCCTTCGCCGCCCTCGATGCCATCCTCCGCCGCCAGATCACCCAGGAGCTGTTGGACTGGGTCGAGGGCGAGGGCATCGCGGTGCTGCTGGTAACCCACGATCTGGAGGAAGCCATCGCCCTCTCAGATCGTATCCTGCTCCTGGGCCGCGGGCCGCGGGCTCGGATTCGCGGGACCTATGAGGTACCCATCCCGCGTCCGCGGGATCTGGTGGCAGTCCATGCGCATCCCGCTTTCGCCCCGCTTCTGCAGCGACTGTGGACCGACCTCGCCGCCGAGGTGGCGGGCAGCGGTTTGCCGAGGGCGGCGGCATGAGAGGCCCTGCCCTGCGACGCCTGCTGGCCGGCTTTCTGCTGATGGCCCTCTGGGAAGTGGCGGTGGCCCGGGGCTGGCTCGATCCCTTCTATCTGCCGCCACCGAGCCGCATCGCCGTCACCTTGGGCGAGCTGTTCGCACGGCCGGTCTTCTATGAGCACCTGCTGGCCACCTTCACCGCAGCGATTGCCGGCCTCGGCCTCGGTCTGCTGATCGGGGCAGTGCTGGGCCTGCTGGCGGCGCTGGTGCGGCCGGTGGCGGAACTGCTGGAGCCGGTGATGGTGCTGCTCAACGCCATCCCGCGGGTGATCCTGGCGCCGCTGTTCGTCATCTGGTTCGGCATCGGCCTCGGCTCCAAGGTGGCGCTGGCGGTGGTGCTGGTGGCGGTGCTGGTATTCTTCGCCGTCCATGCGGGGGTGCGGGATGTGGATCCGCGGCTGGTGGAGCGGGTGGTGACCCTAGGCGGCGGGCGCTGGGCGGTGGTGCGGGAAGTTTATCTTCCGTCGGTGACCGCCTGGGTGATGGGCAATCTCCGGGTGGCGGTGGGCTTCGCCTTCACCGGCGCGGTGGTGGGGGAGTTCGTGGCCTCAAGTCGCGGCCTCGGCTATCTGCTGTCCTTCGCCCAGAGCACCTACAACGCCGCCCAGGTGGTGGCGCTGGTGCTGCTGGTGGCGGCGGTGGTGCTGCTGCTGTTTGCCCTGGCCGGCGCACTCGAGCGTCGGCTTCTGCGCTGGCGCCACGGCTGAGCCGGGACTACCAGCTCACCGCGGCCGGGGCCAGGGCGCAGGAGCGGCGAACGCCGCCTCCTCGGCGACGGCCAGCCGTTCGAACCCGCCTGCCGCCGCCACCAGCACCACCCCCTCAAGACGATAGCGGAAACCGCCCCGCTGGAGCGCTGCCAGCACCCGCTCCAGCAGCACTCCTGTGGGCACCAGCAGGCTCAGGGTGAGCCGGCGGCGTGCGAGCGGCGGCACCTCCAGCTCCAGGCGGCGGCTGCCGCTGCCAAGCAATTGTTCGTCCACCCACAGGGAAAGCCTGAGCCCCCGCAGCGTGAGGGGGACCGTGTTGGGATTCTCCAGCGCGACTTTCGCCTCCAGCTCCTGGGCCAGCAGGCCGAGGCCGCGCGGTCGCAAATCCACCAGCACCACCTGCGGCGGCACCAGCGGTGCTGCCGGCGGCAGCGCACAGCCGGCCAGAAGCGCAAGGCCGCCCATGAGGAGCGTGCGCCGTGCACGCCTCATGGGGTCTCCTCCGGCCGCTCCTTCCCGTTCTCCGCCACCAACGCGGTTCCCGCCTCCTCACCGGCCACCTCGAACAAAAGCCCGCCGGCGGCAAAGCCGCCGTCCACCGCCAGCACCTGGCCGGTGAGCCAGTGGGGTGCGCGGGTTGCGAGCCAGGCCACCACCTCCGCCACCTCACCGGGCTCACCATAGCGGCCGGCGGGCACATGGCGCAGCCAGGCAGCGCGCGTGGCCGGCGTGTGCATCACCCGCACGAGCGGCGTCTCCACCGGCCCCGGCGCCACCGCATTGACGGCGATGCCATGGCGTGCGAGCTCCACCGCCGCCACCTGGGTGAGGTTCACCACCGCCGCCTTGGAGGCGCCATAGGCGGCGCGGCCGACGGAGCCGCGCAGCCCCGCCACCGAAGCGAGATTGACCAGGCGACCGCCGCCGCCGGCGGCCACCAGCCGACGCGCCGCCTCCCGGAGGACGGCGAACAGGCCGAAGAGATTGACGGCGAAGATCCGGCGGAAGTCGTCGAGGGTGTGGGACAGGAGCGGTCGCTGCAGGCCGATGCCGGCATTGTTGACCACCGCCCGCGGCGGCCCCAGCCGCTGGCAGCAGGACTCCATGGCCGCCACCACCACCTCTTCCCGGGCCACATCCACCACCATGCCCTCGACCCGACGGCCGTCCGTGCCGAGCTCCGCCACCGCCCGCTCGAGCGCGGCCTCATCCCGATCCCACAGCACCAGCCGCAGCTCGCCCGCCGCGAGCCGTTCCGCCACCGCCCGACCGATGCCGGCGGCACCCCCGGTCACCAGGGCGAATCCTGCACCCATGGCTTCCCTCCCCCACGCACACCCCATGCTGGCCGCAGCCGGCCGCCGGGGTCAAGCGCGGGCGGCGTGCAGCGGTGTGGCATGCCGGGGATGTGCGCCTCCGGCTTGCACGGACGGCCGGCGTTTCCTATCTCCCTGGCCGACCGCGGAGGGATGGCCGAGTGGTCGAAGGCGCACGCCTGGAGAGCGTGTAGGGGGCAACTCCTCGCGGGTTCGAATCCCGCTCCCTCCGCCAGCGGATTCCGCCCGATGTAAAGAATCCTGTACGATTTCCGCGCCCCCGGAGCTGGCGTTGGGCCACCATCCGACTCACCATCCGGCGCACGATCCGCCATTCGCCCTGTCGAGATGATGCCATTGGCGCGAGAGGTCCAGCCGTAGGCCGGCCGATCGGCGCATCTGCTGCCCCGCCTGGCGCGCGCGACCTTCACCCTGCTGCCAAGGGCCCCGTTGTCAAAGCGCCGCCATTTCCCGCACAGACCATGGCCCGACGTGCGCGCGGAGCCGGAAGCCGTGAACCGGTCCGAGAGCTGCCCGGCGGCGACCGAGACGGTCTCGCCGACGGCCCCGCCCGCGCGCACTCGCTCGAGATCGGCGTTCCCCAGACGCAGACGCCGCGCGCCCGCGCCGAGCGTGGCCTTGGCTGAAGTCGACGCACTTCGGGCCGATCGTACGGTGCGCACCGAAGCCGTGGCTGATGATGCGGGCCGCTACGCCGGGACACCCCTTGGTGTGCTCTGCGCACATCCCCCGTAGGTTGCGAGGTTCAACCGTGGCACCATGCGATAACGACTTTGCCATCCGGCGAGGAGGACGACCGCCGTGCACGACCGTCCACGTCAGCCCGGGCTCCCCCTGCCGGCGCCGCCGCTTCCCGAGGACGTGCCGCCGCTTCCGGCGCGAATGGTCAACGAATATGTCTACTGTCCGCGACTCGCCTATCTCATGTGGGTTCAGCGCGAGTGGGACGATACCGCCGATACCGTGGACGGACGCCGCGTCCACCGGCGGGTCGATCGGCCGGGCGGCACCCTGCCGGAGCCCGAGGCGACCGCCACCACCCCGCCCTTCGCCGTTCGCGCCCTCGAACTCGCCTCCGAACGCCTCGGCCTCATCGCCCGCATCGACGTGGTCGAAGGCGAGGACGGCCGGCTTGTCCCGGTGGACATCAAACGCGGGCGGCGGCCGCATGTGGCCAAGGGTGCCTGGGAACCCGAGCGGGTGCAGCTGTGCGTCCATGCGCTCATTCTCGAGGACCACGGCTATCGGGTGGAGGAAGGTTTCCTGTGGTTCGCCGAGAGCCGCGAGCGGGTACGGGTGGTGTTCGACGAGGAGCTGCGCCGGGCCACCCTGGACGCCATCGCGGGCCTGCGCCTTACCGTGCTCGCCGGCCGGCTGCCGCCGCCGCTGGACGACAGCCCCAAGTGTCCCCGCTGTGCGCTCGTGGGGATCTGCCTGCCCGATGAAGTGGGATTCCTGCGACGGGGCGAGGGCGCACCGAGACCCCTAGCAGTGCGCAATGCGGCGGCATTGCCGCTCTATGTCCAGGATCCGCGCGCCCGCATCCGCAAACAGGGGCTCGAACTGCTGATCGAACGCGAGGATGAGGCACCGGTGCGCGCCCGTCTCGCCGACACTTCGGCGGTGGTGATTCTCGGCTACGCCTCCATCACCACCCCTGCCCTCCACGAGCTCCTGCGGCGTGATATTCCCATCGCCTGGCATAGCACCGGCGGCTGGTTCCTCGGCCTCACCACCGGCCTCGGCCATCGCAATGTGGAACTGCGCAGCGCGCAGTATGCGGCAAGTTTCGACCGCACCCGCAGCCTCGCTCTCGCCCGCCGCTTCATCGAGGCCAAGATCCGCAACCAACGCACCTTACTTCGACGCAATAGCCGCGAGCGCGAACCGGTGGAGCCGGCCTTGCGGGAGCTGCGCCGGCTCGCCCTCGCCTGCCGGGAAGCGCACGACGAGGGAACGCTGCTGGGGCTCGAGGGCCGCGCCGCGCGCGTCTATTTCCAGCATTTCCCCGAACTTCTCCGGGATCGGGCTCTCCGCGAGGGTTTCAACTTCGAAGGCCGCCACCGCCGGCCGCCTCCTGACCCCCTCAACGCCCTGCTGTCCTTCACCTACGCCATGCTGATACGTACCATGACGGTCACGCTGGTGCGGGTAGGGTTCGATCCCTTCCGCGGCTTCTACCACCGCCCGCGCTACGGCCGCCCCGCCCTGGCCCTCGACCTCGTGGAGTCGCTGCGGCCGGTGCTGGCGGATTCGGCCGTGCTGGGGGCAGTGAACAACGGCGAGCTGCGCGCCGACGACTTCCAGCACCACGGCCCTGCCGTCGCCCTCACCGCCGGTGGCCGGCGGCGGATGATTGCCGCCTTCGAACGGCGCCTGTCTCTCGAGGTGACCCACCCGCTCTTTGGCTATCGGCTGGAATATCGGCGATTGCTGGAACTTCAGGCTCGGTTGCTCGCCCGTCACCTGCTCGGTGACATCGATCACTATCCGGAGTTCCTGATCCGATGAGCAGCCGTGGCGAGGTGCCCCACCTCTATATCGTCGCCTACGATATCGGCGACGCGCGCCGCTGGCGGCGGGTCTATCGGCTCCTGCAGGGCTACGGCGCCTGGCTCCAGCTGTCAGTGTTCCAGTGTCGGCTTACGCGTCGTCGGCTGGTGGAACTGCAGGCGGAGCTGGAACGACTGGTCAAACGCGAGCACGACCACGTACTGGTACTGGACCTGGGACCAGCAGACGGTGTAGAGGTGCGGGTGTGGAGCTTGGGACGGCGGTTCGAACCGGTACGGCGCGAGCCGGTGATTGTTTGATCCCGCCGCCGCGGACGTTGCGAGCGGTGGGGTGCGTACCGCTCCCCGGGGCGCGCTCGAAACCGGTCGATCCCTTGCTTCACGCGGGTTCTGTGATATCGTGGGCGAGCGAAGGGCAGCGTCGGGAAGATCGATGACGCCGATTCGTCATACCCCTCGCGATCGGGTCAGTTTGGCCCTGTCTCCCAAGGGGTTGTGGCAGGAGGAGAGATTTCCCCGGCATCTTCGCCGGGGCCTCATTGAAGCAAAGGGGAACGCCATACGCGTGCAGAGTTCTGCGTGCGGATTTCCCCGGCATCTTCGCCGGGGCCTCATTGAAGCTATGCGGCAACTGTGCTTGGCGCAAAGCACGCCATGATGATTTCCCCGGCATCTTCGCCGGGGCCTCATTGAAGCCGGATCATGGCCGTCATGGCGGCCGCGACCTTGGCGGGATTTCCCCGGCATCTTCGCCGGGGCCTCATTGAAGCATGGCGCTGTCCAAGTGCCACGCGCGCGATCGCCCAGGCGATTTCCCCGGCATCTTCGCCGGGGCCTCATTGAAGCGCCTGTTGCGAAGGCGGTGATGGTACCGTTGTCATCGGGATTTCCCCGGCATCTTCGCCGGGGCCTCATTGAAGCCCGGCTCGTGCGGCCATTTCCCGAGCACGATCGCCATCGATTTCCCCGGCATCTTCGCCGGGGCCTCATTGAAGCGAGCTAGCGTCGCTTCTACAATGATCCGTCCATGAAAGCGATTTCCCCGGCATCTTCGCCGGGGCCTCATTGAAGCTCGTGGATGTACTCCAGCAGGCCGCTGGCCATCACCAGCGATTTCCCCGGCATCTTCGCCGGGGCCTCATTGAAGCTTGAAGAGCCCGGCACGCTTCGCGTCGTCGAGAGAAAGATTTCCCCGGCATCTTCGCCGGGGCCTCATTGAAGCGGCACAGGTCCGCCGCTCATGAGGAGCCCTCCTTGCTAGATTTCCCCGGCGAAGATGCCGGGGAAATCGCCTGGGCGATCGCGCGCGTGGCACTTGGACAGCGCCATGCTTCAATGAGGCCCCGG
>WFXL01000096.1 GCA_015490605.1 Rhodospirillales bacterium | reverse complement strand
GTTCGGCATCGCCCCGGCCTGCCTCCACCCGCCCGGGCCCCTTCTGGCGCGCCCGCACCAGCGCCCGTGAGGCCCGCTGCAGCAGCCCGGCGGCGCTGTCGTCGGCAAAACCCCGCACCACCCCGAAACAGGCGCCGGCACGCTGGCCCGGTCCCAGCGGCACCGCCCGCAGCAGCACGCTCCAGCGCCGGGCGGTGGCAAGCGCCTCTTCCAGCTCGGTGGCCGGCATCAGCACCGCATGGACGCGACCGCGATAGCCCTCGAGCCGGTCCTGGGGCCGCAGCCAGGTGGGCAGCGCCTTGAGCACCGCGCGCTCGGCCCGGCGTCTCAGGGTGGGATCCGCCGCGCGCCCGTCGCCGGTCATGGGATCGACGGCAAAGAGGGCGAGGGCAAAGGGGATCCCCTCCCGGCGCAGGCGCGCGAGCGCCTCCTCCAGCGCCAGTTCGAGCCGGTTGCGGTTGGCCCGCCGGGCAAGCCGCGGCGCCTCCTCCACCAGCCGGAGCCGCGCTGCCGAGCCCAGACGGGCAGCAAAGCGCGCCCGGAGTGCCGCCAATAGCGCCGCATCCACCGGCTGCGCCCGGCGCCGGCGCACCCCCAGAGTCGCCTCGAGAACGGGCCGGGTCTCGTGGCATTCGAACAGGTCGAGGCCGTGGGAGGGCGGCATCAGCGGCGGCCCCGCCTCGCCCTCGGCTTCTGCCAGCCGCAGATGGGCCAAAAGCCAACGGTCGCCACGGCCCGAAAGGGCGTGGAGCGAGAGGGTCCCCACCAGCCGTTCGCGCTCGGCCCGGCCCAAGAGATCGCCCAGAGCGGCCGCAAGCCGGCCGGCGGCCCGCGGTGTCACCCCCAGCATGGCTGCCGCCTCCAGCACCAGCTCACGCAGCGGCGGCAGCGGCAGCGTGCGCGCCACCTGGAGTTCGAGGAAACGGTTGTGGTCGGTCGGTCCGATTCGGCTCACCTCGAGTCCCCTCGCGGATCCGCCGGGCCGCCCCGGCATCCGGTTCGGGGGTCATCTTGCCAGCCGAGGGTTAAGGGCCGGTTAACGCTGCGCCGCGCGCAGCACCATCACCCGCGGGATGCCGGCGAGATCGGGGCGGATCTCCACCACCTCGAGCCCCACGTCGCGGGCAAGACCCGCCACCGCCGAGCCGCGGCCGCACCCCAGTTCCACCAACGCCAAGCCGTCCGCCGCCAGCAGCCGCGGCAGGTCCTGGAGGATGGCACGATAGGCATCGAGCCCCTCGGGCCCCGCCTCGAGGGCAAGGCGCGGTTCATGGTGTACCTCCGGCTCGAGCCACGCCATCTCGCCGCTGGCCACATAGGGCGGGTTGCTCACCACCAGATCGAACGGGCCGGCCAGCGCCTCGGCCCAGCGGGTGCAGACCAGACCCGCGCGCGCGAGCACCCCGTGGCGCTGGAGATTGCGCCGGGCGAGGGTCAGCGCCGGCCAGGAGAGATCGGTGCCGACGCCGAAGGCGCGGGGGAGGTGAACCAGCAGCGTGGTCAGCAGGCAGCCCGAGCCGGTGCCGATATCCAACAGGCGCAGAGGCGCATGGCGGCGGGCGGCCAGCAGCGCCAGCGCCCGCTCCACCAGCCCCTCGGTCTCGGGCCGGGGAATCAGCACCTCCGGCCCCACCTCGAATTCGAGCCCCCAGAATTCGCGCCGGCCGAGGATGTAGGCGAGCGGCTCGCGCCCGGCCCGCCGCGCAGCCGCCGCCCGCACCCGCGCCGCCACCGCCGCCTCGACCCCGGCCTCGGGCCGGGTAAGCTGGTGGCTTCGCGGGATCCCGCCCACCCGTTCCACCAAAAGCCGCGCCTCCCGCAGGGGTTGGGGGATGCCGGCGGCCGCCAGCCGGTGGTGCACCTCCGCCACCAAGAGGCCGACGGTGAGGGGGGACTCAGAGGGCATCCTCGGCCAGCCGACGGGCGCGTTCCTCGGCCGCGAGGGCGTCGATGATCCCGTCCAGGGCCTCGCCCGCCAGCACCGCCGGCAGGTCGTGGAGGGTGAGGCCGATGCGGTGGTCGGTCACGCGGTTCTGCGGGAAATTGTAGGTGCGGATGCGTTCCGAGCGCTCGCCGGTGCCGATCTGGCGGCGCCGCAGGGCGGCCTCGCTCTCGTGGCGGCGGCGGCGCTCGCGCTCGAACAGCCGTGCCCGCAGGATCTCGAGGGCGCGGGCGCGGTTGCGGTGCTGCGAGCGCTCGTCCTGGATGGTGACGGTGAGGCCGGTGGGGATGTGGGTGATGCGCACCGCGCTCTCGGTGCGGTTGACGTGCTGGCCGCCGGCGCCGGAGGCGCGGAAGGTCTCGATCCGGAGGTCCCGTTCCTCGAGCCGCACATCCTTTTCGCCAGCTTCCGGCAGCACCGCCACGGTGGCGGTGGAGGTGTGGATGCGGCCGCCGGATTCCGTCACCGGCACCCGCTGGACCCGGTGGACGCCCGCCTCGAAACGCAGCCGCCCATAGGCCCCCCGGCCCTGGAGGCGGGCGATGGCCTCGCGCACCCCGCCAAGCTCGCTTTCCTGCAGATGCAAAAGTTCGAACCGCCAGCCGTGGCGCTGGGCGTAACGCTCGTACATGCGCAGGAGATCGGCCGCAAACAGAGCGGCTTCCTCGCCGCCGGTGCCGGCGCGGATCTCGAGGATGGCGTTGCGCTCCTCGGCCTCGTCGCGGGGCAGGAGGGCAAGGCGCAGCTCCTCTTCGAGCCGCGGCAGCTCCGCCTCGATGCGCGCGAGCTCCTCGCGGGCGAGCGCGCGCATCTCCTCATCCAGCGCCGGATCCGCCAGCATCGCCCCAAGCTCCCCGCGCTCGCGCCGCAGCCGCAGATAGCGCTCGGCCCGGGTTGCCGCCGGTTCCAGTTCGGCATAGTCGCGCGCAAGCTGGGCGTAGCTGCGGGGATCCGCCTCGGCCAGCCGCGCCTCGAGCTCGGCCCGGCGGGCCAGAAGACGCTCCACCAGCTCGACGAACCGGCGCTGCCGTTGTGATTCCCGTGCCATCTCAGATCCGCGCCGCACCAAGGCGGGCGAGTTCGGCCTCAAGCCCCGCCTGTGGCACCGCGCGCTCCTCGCCGGTATCCAGGTCTCTGAGCTTGACCACGCCGCGGGCGCGCTCGTCCTCGCCGAGGAAGAGGGCGAAGCGGCAGCCCAGACGGTTGGCCCGCTTCATCCGCGCCCGCACGCCGCCGCGATAGGCGAGGTCCACCACGAACCCCGCCCGCCTGAGCGCCAGCGCCAGCCGCCAGGCGGGGCCCTCATCCTCGGTCGCCACCGGCACCACCGCGGTGGGGCGCGGGGCCGGCGGCGCGTCCGCCAGCAGCATGGCGAGCCGCTCCACACCCGCCGCCCAGCCCACGCCGGGAAGATCGGGCCCGCCCATCTGGCGCACGAGGCCATCGTAGCGGCCGCCGGCAAGCACCGCCCCCTGGGCGCCCAGCTCGTCGGTGAGGAACTCGAAGGTGGTGTGGGTGTAGTAGTCGAGCCCACGCACGAGATAGGGATCCTGGTGGAAGGTGAGGCCGAGGTCGCCAAGGCGCGCCTTCACCTCCTCAAAGAAGGCGCGGCTTTCGGGGGCGAGGAACGCCTCCATGCGCGGCGCATTGGCCACCACCTCGCGATCTGCCGGGTCCTTGGAATCGAGGATGCGCAGCGGATTGAGTTCAAGCCGCCGGCGGCTGTCGGCGGAGAGGCGGTGGCGATGCTGTGACAGATAGGCCACCAGCGCCTCGCGGTAGCGCCGGCGATCGTCGGGGGCGCCCAGGGTGTTGAGATGGAGCCGCACCCGTTGGGCCACCCCGAGCTCCTCCAAGAGGTGCTGGCCCAGGAGGATCACCTCCACGTCCGCCGCCGGCTCGCCCGCCCCCAGCACCTCCACGCCGATCTGGTGGAACTGGCGCAGCCGCCCCTTCTGCGGCCGCTCGTAGCGGAACATGGGCCCCTGGTAGAACAGTTTGAGGGGGACCGCCTGCAGCAGGCCGCCGCTGATGGCGGCCCGCACCACCGCGGCGGTGCCCTCCGGCCGCAGGGTGAGGCGCTCGCCGCCGCGGTCGGCGAAGGTGTACATCTCCTTGGTGACCACATCCGAGGCCTCGCCCAGGGTGCGGGCGAACACCTCGGTGAATTCGAAGATGGGGGTGGCGATTTCCTCGAAACCGTAGCGCAGCGCCAGATGGCGGCCGGTCTCGCTGACCCGGCGGTGGCGCCGGAGCTCCTCGCCGAGGAGATCGCGGGTTCCCCGGACCGGCTGCAGCCGCGGCGCCATCGCCTCACTCCGCCGCCTGGGCGGCGTCGCCGAAGCGGCGCGCCACATAGGCCTCGACGATGCGTTTGAAGTCCTCCACGAGGCTCTCGCCGCGCAGGGTGGCGACCCGCTCGCCCTCGACGAACACTGGCGCCACCGGCCGCTCGCCGGTTCCCGGCAGGCTGATGCCCACATCGGCATGGCGGCTCTCGCCGGGGCCGTTGACCACGCAGCCCATTACCGCCACCTGCAGCTGTTCGGCACCGGGATAGCGCCGGCGCCACTCCACCATGCGCTCACCCAGCCATGTCTCGATCTCGGCGGCGAGCTCGCGGAAGAAGCTGCTGGTGGTGCGGCCGCAGCCGGGACAGGCGGACACCCCCGGGGCGAAACGCCGCAGACCCAGCGCCTGCAGCACCTCGCGGCAGACCCGCACCTCCTCGCTGCGGGCCGCCCCCGGCGCCGGGGTGAGGGAGACGCGGATGGTATCGCCGATCCCCTCGGCCAGCAGCAGGGCGAGGGCGCTGGCACTGGCGACGATGCCGCGCACCCCCATGCCCGCCTCGGTGAGGCCCAGATGCAGGGGATAGTCCGAGCGCCGGGCGAGTTCGCGATAGACCGCCACCAGGTCCGGCACCCGCGAGACCTTGGCCGAGAGCACGATGTGATCGGCCGGAAGGCCCAGCGCCTCGGCCCGGGCGGCGCTCTCCAGCGCCGAGCGCACCAGCGCCTCGCGCAGCACCGCCTCGGCCGGCAGCGGCTCGGATCTTCGGGCGTTCTCATCCATCAGCCGGGCCGCCAGCGTGCGATCAAGGCTGCCCCAGTTGACGCCGATGCGCACCGGCCGCCGGTGGCGGATGGCGGCCTCCACCATCGCCTCGAAGCGGGCATCGCGCCGTTCCCCCTGGCCGACGGTGCCGGGATTGATCCGCAGCTTGGCGAGCGCCGGTGCGAGCTCGGACACTTCCGCCAGAAGCCGGTGGCCGTTGAAGTGGAAGTCGCCCACGAGCGGCACCTGAAGCCCCAGCGCCTCGAGCCGCTCACGGATGCGCGGCACCGCCCGCGCCGCCTCGAGATTAGGCACGGTAACGCGCACGATTTCTGATCCCGCCTCGTGGAGCTCGCGGATCTGGCGCACCGTCGCCTCCACGTCGGCGGTGTCGGTGTCGGTCATGCTCTGCACCACCACCGGGGCGCCGCCGCCGATCACCACATGGCCGACCCACACGGCGCGGGTGGGGCGCCGCTCGATCCGGAAGCGAGCTACCATGGGGAAGTTCCCGGCTCGGGCCACATCCACGGCGCCCATATGGATCGCCGCGAAAGCGCGGACAAGCGCGGCCTCAGCGAGCGGCCGCGGCCAGCAGGAAGACGGTCTCGGCCACCTGCTGTACTGCCCCAAGTGTATCGCCGGTGCACCCGCCAAAGCGCCGGCCCAGATGGCGCGCCACCAGGGCAGCGGCGAGGGCGGCGGCGAGCAGCGCGCCGACGGCGCTCCCCAGCGGCAGCAGCACCAGGGCCGCCACCACCGCCACCGCAAGGCCGGTGAGCACCCGCTCCCGCTCCGGCCGGCCGGCGCCGGCGGCGAGCCCCTGGGCGCGGGCGCTGGGCTGGAGGTGCATCACCACCGGCATGGCGGCGCGGGAGACGGCCGCGGCTGCCACCAGGGCAGCCGCCAGGCTCGCGGGATCCGGCAGGGCGGCCAGCGCGCTTGCGCGCAGCAGCAGCGACAGGCCCAGCGCCACCGCCCCCCAGGCGCCGATGCGGGAATCGCGCATCACCGCCAGCGCCCGCTCGCGGTCCTCGCCCACCCCGAGCGCATCGGCGGTATCCGCCAGCCCGTCCTCATGGAGGGCGCCGG
>WFXL01000095.1 GCA_015490605.1 Rhodospirillales bacterium | reverse complement strand
GCATCGGCCAGCCCGACTTCCCCACGCCCGAACATGTGGTGGAGGCGGCGGTGGGCTTCACGGGCGGACCTCCCGGGGGATGCCGGGGCGATGGTGGGAGTTGGGCCCGCAGGCGGCAAGGGGCTTGCTGCCCCGCGAACGTCGGCCGATCTCACGGCCATGAGCCGGTCCTGCCCCGAGGATCCGACAACACCGGCGCCGGTGCTGCGGGAGGCGTCGGCCTTTGCCCGCCGGCTGCCGCCGCGGGGGGCGCTGTTGGCCCTCGATCCGAGTCCGCGACGGGTGGGACTTGCGGTCACCGATCCCACCCGCACGCTGGTCTCCCCCCTCTTCACCCTGAAGCGTGCGGATGAGAGCCGCTGGCGGGTACAGCTTGCGCGGCTGGTCCAGGAGCGCGGCATCGTGGGCCTGGTGGTGGGCCATCCGGTGAGCATGGATGGCCGTGAGGGCCCCATGGCAAAGGCGGCGGAACGGCTTGCCCGCGAGCTCGCCGCGCAGTTGGCGCTCCCGGTGCTGCTGCAGGATGAGCGGCTTTCCAGCTTCGCGGTGGAGGCGGCGATCCGCGAGGGCCGCCTGCGGCCAACCCGGCGCGAGCGCCGCGGCCCGCTGGACCACTATGCCGCCGCCGTGATCCTGGAAGATGCGCTCACGGCCCTGGCCCAAAGCCGCCGCTCCAAAGGCGAGGTCCCCGCACGCGGCGGGGACCCCTCGGGCGCCGGGGGAGGCGGTGCGCCCGACCCGTGATCCTCCGCAGCACCGCGCTCACGGGCGAGGCGGCGCCACGCGAGGATACATCTCCTGTATGGGGCTGGTTTCCGCCCCTGGCCGATGTGGTCCTTGTCTGCCCCCATTTTGGGGGGATCGAGGCGATTCGACAAGCCCTGCGCGCGCTCTCGTGAGGCGGGCGCGCTTTCGGGCGGGCGGTCGCCGTGGTAGAGGGAACCCGTCCTGATGGGAGGCTGAACGGTGGCAGGCACCGGGCGGCGATGTCGCTCAGGAGGGATGGTGCTGGCAGGTCTCCTTCTAGGGCTCAAGCCGCTTGTCTCAGCTGGGGCACCGCTTTGCCAAGCGGTTGTAGCTGGAGCCTGGGGCAGATGATAAGCTAGAATTGACAATTCCATAAGACTAAGCTAATGCTAACGCCAGGATCAGGGAGGAAGCCATGGCCAACCGATGGACCGCTGTGGCCCTGGCACTGACGGCGCTGCTGTTGCCGGGGCCGGGCCGGGCCGGTGCCCAAGGGCTGGTCTACGTCTCCAACGAGAAGAGCGACACCATCTCGGTGCTGGATCCGGCCCAGGACCATCGCCTCGTGGCCACCATCGAGGCCTGCGGCCGTCCGCGGGACATGGAGTGGGATCCCACCAAGCGCTTTCTCTATGTGGCCTGCGCCGACGACAATGAAATCGGCATCATCGACGTGGAGAAGGGCGAGCAGGTGGACGCCATCCCCTACATCGAGGAGCCCGAGGCGTTCGAATTCGATCACGCATTCAAGCGGCTGTTCGTCTCCAATGAGGAGGACGCCGCGCTGTCGGTGGTGGATCTCGAGAGCCGCGAGGTGATCGCTTGGGTGGAGACCGGCGAGGAGCCCGAGGGCGTGCTGGTGACCCCGGGCGATCGGCAGATCTGGGTCACCTCCGAAGCCTCCAATCTGGTGCATGTGATCGACGGCGAGACCTATGAGGTGCTGGCCGACATTCCCGTGGGCACGCGCCCGCGGCGCTTTGCCATGACTCCCGACGGGCGCGAGGTGTGGGTGTCGGCAGAACTCGCCGGGCGGGTCGACATCATTTCCACCGAGACCTTGGAGGTGATCGACTCCATCGCCTTCCTGCCGCGGGGGTTCCGTCCCGAGCAGGTGACGCCGGTGGACCTGCTGATCACCCGCGATGGCAAGCGTGCCTATGTGGCCCTCGGGCGGGCCAACCATGTGGCGGTGGTGGATGTGGAGAAGCGCCAAGTCATAAAATACATCCTCGCCGGCAATCGGGTCTGGGGACTGACCCTCACCAAGGATGAGAAAATCCTCTATGCGGCCAACGGCCTCTCGGATGATGTTTCCATCATCGACACCGAAACACTGACCAACATCAAGTCGGTGCCCGTGGGCCAGATCCCCTACAAGGTCCTGATCCGGGAGTAAGGTCCATGCGGCGGCTTCTCCTTGTCCTTGCAGCCCTGCTCATGGCGCTGCCGGCGGCAACGGCAGCCCAGCGGCCGGAGGTGGTGATCGGCTATTTCGGCCTCAGGAAGGACCCTCGCTGGCAGGCGTGGGAAACCTACGCCAATCTGGTGTTGCGGGAGGAGATGGATCCGGCCGATGGGGCGCGGGTGGCAATGCGCGATGCCCGCATCGTCGGCCGGGTGCTCAAGGTGAAATTCCGCCTCGAGGTGCGCCGCGAGCGGGATCTCGAGCAGCTCAAAGCGGCCTTCGAGGAGCTCCATGCCGCCGGTCTGCGCTATGCGCTGGTGGACCTGCCGGCCGATCAGCTGGTGGCCTTCACCCGTCCCTACCGCGCGCGCGAGGTGCTGTTCTTCAATGTCTCGGCTCTGGAGGACCGGCTCCGCGGCGAACAGTGCCAGGCCAATGTGCTGCACGTGATCCCGAGCTATCGCATGCTTGCCGATGCCCTCTCCCAGTACCTCACCCACAAGGGCTGGCAGAAGATCCTGCTGCTGCAGGGGCCGGAGCCGGAGGATGCCGAGATCGCGCGGGTGTTCCAGCAGTCGGCCGCGCGCTTCGGCAACCGCATCGTCGAGGTGCGCCGCTTCCTGCCCACCAACGATCCACGGGCGCGCGAGCAGAACAATGTGCGGCTGCTCACCACCGGCGTCGACTATGACGTGGTGTTCGTGGCCGACTCTCGGGGCGATTTCGGCCGCAAAATCCCCTACCAGACGGTGCTGGCGCGCCCGGTGGTGAGCCTCGGGCCCCACGGTCCCACCATCGGCCTGCAGGCCTCGGCCTGGCACTGGGCCTCGGAGCGCTTCGGCTCGCCCCAGCTCAATCAGCGCTTCGAGCGCCAGGTCAAGCAACGTCGGCGCATGCGCGATGCCGATTTCGCCGCCTGGGCGGCAGTCCGCCAGCTGATCGAGGCGATGATGAAGGCCAGGAGCACCGAGTTTGCCGCCGTGCGCAACACCCTGCTGGCGCCCGAGGCGCGCCTCGATGTCTACAAGGGCATGCCGGCCAACTTCCGCCCATGGGATCGGCAGATGCGCCAGCCGATCGTGCTCCACACCCACAATGCGGTCATCACCTATGCGCCGCTGCCGCAGTTCCTGCACCAGTCCAATGTGCTGGACACGCTGGGGGTGGACCAGCCCAACAGCCGCTGCCGTTTCTGACCAGCCATCGAGGGAGGAGGGGAGACGACCATGCGCAAGGCTCTCGGGATCATGCTGGCCCTTGCCGGGCTGATGGTGGCCGGTGCCGCCGAGGCCCGCGGCTATCTCGGCAAGCGCGCACAGAGATTGCCGGACCTACAGATCGGCATCGGTGAGGACGGCTATGGGATGGAGCCCAAGGAGTACCGGCTGGAGACCGGCAAGGGCTACAAGCTCACCGTCAAGGCCACCGGGCTCGTGGAGTGCGAGCTGGTGATGCGCGAGTTCCTCGACAACGTCTGGCTGCGGATGCTCCAGGCAGGGGAGGTGGAGTTCAAGGTCCCCACCATCTCCGTCATCGAACTCGACGATGAGGGCGAGTTCCGGCTCATCTTCGTGCCCATCCGCCCGGGCAGGTACGAATATGCCTGCGAGGGACTGGAGAAGCAGGGGCTCGTGGGGACCTTCATCGTCGAGTGAGCTGCACGCCCTCTCGGGCCATCACCGCACGGGCCGCAGCCTGCGGGGCTGCGGCCCGTGGTCTGCCCTAGGACGGCGCGCAGTCACAGCGGACGGCCGCGTGAGCCTCCTTCTACTCTCCCTTGCCGGTGGCGGCGAGGAAGCCGCGTTCGGGGTTGTAGCCATAGAGGGCGGCGGCGAGGAAGACGGCGGTCCAGACGAGGGTGACAAGGAGCGCCGTGGGCTCGAGCTTCAGATAGAGGGCGAAGCGGATGAGCTCCACCGCATGGGTGAAGGGGTTGGCCATGGCGATCTGCCAGAGGAGGTAGCTGGCTTCCTTCACCCGCCAGAGCGGGTAGAGGGCCGAGCTTGCGAAGAACATCGGGAAGATGACGAAATTCATCACCCCGGCGAAGTTCTCCAGCTGGCGGATCAGCGAGGACAGCAGCAGCCCGAGCGAGCCCAGCATCAGCCCGGCGAGAATGGTGGCCGGCAGGGCGGCGAGATAGCCCAGGGCCGGCGGGCGCACCTCCCAGGCCCAGGCGATGGCGAGGAAGATGTAGGCCTGCAGACAGGCCACCAGCACTCCGCCCAGGAGCTTCGCCAGCAGCAGAAAGCTGCGGGGCAGCGGGCTCACCAGCAGAAAGCGCATGGAGCCCATCTCGCGGTCATAGACCATGGAGAGGGAGTTCTGCATCATCGAGAACAGGAGAATCATGCCCACGAGCCCGGGGGTGATGTAGACCTCATAGAGGATGTAGGTCTGATAGGGCGGCTGGATCGACACCCCGAGGATCGAGCGGAAGCCGGCAGCGAAGATGAACAGCCACACCAGCGGCCGTACCAGCGCGGCGAAGAAGCGCCCCCGCTGCTTCCAAAAGCGCAGCAGCTCGCGGCCGACGATGCCAGCCAAGGCGCGCGCGAGGTGGGCGGCCGTCAATCGGAAGTCAGTCGTCCGAAGGCCGCGGTGAGATCGGGCGTGCCCGTGGCCTGCATCAGCTCCGCGGGCGAGCCCTGGGCCCGCACCCGGCCGCGATGCAGCACCACCACCCGGTCGTCCTCCCGGATCTCGTCGATGAGGTGCGTCGTCCATAGGACCGCCACTCCGTCGCTGCGGCACAGCTCATGCACATGGTCGACGATCGCCCGGCGGCTGTCGATGTCGAGGCCGACGGTAGGCTCATCCAGCACCAGCAGTTCGGGCTCGTGCAGCAGCGCTCGGGCCAGCTCCACCCGCCGCGCCTGGCCGCCCGAGAGGGTGCGCACCGGCCGCTCCAGCAGCGCCTGCACGCCGAGACGTTCGGTGGTGCGGTTAATGCGCGCCTCCGCCTCGCGCCGATCGAAGCCCCTGAGCGCCGCCGCATAGCGCAGGTTCTGCCGCACGCTCAGGTCACGGTCGAGAGTCGGGCGCTGGAACACCACCCCCATGCGTGCCAGCGCCGCGCAGCTGTGGCGGGCGAGGTCGAGGCCCGCGACCCGGATGGTTCCCTCCGAGGGGCGGAACAGATGGGTCACCAGCGCCATCAGGGTGGTCTTGCCGGCACCATTCGGGCCCAGCAGGGCGGTGAAGCGGGCGGCGGGCACGGCGAAGCTCACCCGATCCAGCGCCCGCACGCGCCGGCTGTAGGCGAAGGAGACCCCTTCCACCTGCAGCACCGGCTTCACGGCACAGCTCCCATCACCAGATCGCCCACCGTGTCCACCAGTTCCGACCGCAGCCGCTCCACCACCTCCTCCCGCCGCCGCTCTGCCGGCGACAAGGGGATGGGCAGATCGGCCACCAGCCGTGCCGGCGGCGGCGAGAGCACGATCAGCCGCTCGGCGATCATCACCGCCTCGCGCAGATCATGGGTGACGAACAGGGTGGTGGGCCGGTGGCGTTCCAGCAGCTCCAGCAGCAGCAGCCGCAGCCGCCCGGCGGTGGGGGCATCGAGGGAGACGAAGGGCTCATCCAGCAACAGCAGATCCGGCTCGATCACCAGCGCCCGGGCGATGGCCGCGCGTCGGGCCATGCCGAGAGAGAGATGGGAGGCGTAGGTGTCGGCCTCCTCCAACAGTTCCACCTCCGCCAGGACCGCGCGGATGCGTGCATCCACCTGCTCCCGTGGTCCCTCCAGCACCAGCCGCAGATTGTCGGCGACGGTGCGCCAGGGCAAAAGTCGTGGTTCCTGGAACACATAGCCGATGTGGCTTTGGGGCGGCCGTTCGATCCGTCCCTCGAAGTCGGAATCAAGCCCGGCGACGATGTCCAGAACCGTGGTCTTGCCGCAGCCGGAGGGGCCGGTGAGGGCCACCCGTTCACCCGCGGCCAGGGCAAAGCGCACCCCATCCAGCACATGTTTGCGGCCCTGGGCCGGCTCGCGGAAGTGCTTGGCGCGGATGTCTACGAGGAGCTGCGCCATCGCCCTGCCGCGCGTTCCAGCGGTTGCAGCAACAGCCATTCGATCGCCTGCACCACAGCGATGAAGGCCAGCGCATAGGCGAGAATCCCGGCCACGTCGAAGAACTGGAAGAAGGTGGCGATCTGAAAGCCCACCCCCGAGGGGCGGCCCAGAAGCTCCACCACCAGCACGATCTTCCACACCAGCGCCAGGCCCGAGCGGGCGGCGGCGGCGAGATAGGGATAGAGCTGCGGCAGCACCACATGGCGCAGCCGCCGCCAGGGCGGGATGCGAAATACCCGGGCCATGGCCTCAAGCCGCGGATCGAGTGCCCGCGCCCCCTCGCGCACAGTCACCGCCACATTGGGGATCTTGTTGATGGCCACCGCCACCACCGCGGCGGTCTCGGTGAGTCCGATCCAGATGTAGCACAGGACGATGGTGACCAGCGCCGGCAGGTTGAGGAAGAAGACCAGCCACGGGCCGCCAAGCCGGTCGAGCCCGACAAACCGGCCCATGGCGAGGCCGATGGCGCTGCCCACCAG
>WFXL01000094.1 GCA_015490605.1 Rhodospirillales bacterium | reverse complement strand
CGAGCGCGCCGGCTTCGAGGTGCGCGACGTCCACCCCACCCACTACGGCCGCATCTGCCCCATCGAGACGCCGGAAGGGCCCAACATCGGCCTCATCAACAGTCTCGCCACCTACGCCCGCATCAACAAGTACGGCTTCATCGAGACCCCCTACCGGCGGGTGGTGGACGGCCGGGTGACGGATGAGGTGGTGTATCTCTCCGCCATGGAGGAGGGCCAGTACACCATCGCCCAGGCCAACTCCAAGGTGGATGCCGACGGCCGTCTGGTGGAGGAGTTCGTCTCCTGCCGCCAGAACGGCGAGTTCGTGCTGGCCACGCCCGAGCAGGTGGACTTCATCGACGTCTCGCCCAAGCAGCTGGTGTCGGTGGCGGCCTCCCTCATTCCCTTCCTCGAGAATGACGACGCCAACCGGGCGCTCATGGGCTCCAACATGCAGCGCCAGGCGGTGCCGCTCATCCGCACCGAGGCGCCGTTCGTCGGCACCGGCATGGAGGCGGTGGTGGCGCGCGATTCAGGCGCGGCCATCGTCGCCCGGCGCTCGGGCGTGGTGGACCAGGTGGACGCCTCGCGCATCGTCATCCGCGTCACCGACGAGCACGCCATCGGCGATTCGGTGGTGGACATCTACCGCCTCAAGAAGTTCCAGCGGTCCAACCAGAACACCTGCATCAACCAGCGGCCGCTGGTGAAGAAGGGTGACCGGGTGCGTGCGGGCGACATCATCGCCGACGGCCCCTCCACCGACCTCGGCGAGCTGGCGCTCGGGCGCAATGTGCTGGTCGCCTTCATGCCGTGGAACGGCTACAATTTCGAGGACTCGATCCTGATCTCCGAGCGGCTGGTGCGCGAGGACATCTACACCTCGATCCACATCGAGGAATTCGAGGTGATGGCGCGCGACACCAAGCTCGGCCCGGAGAGCATCACCCGCGACATTCCCAACGTCTCCGAGGAGGCGCTGCGGAACCTGGATGAGGCGGGGATCGTCTATATCGGTGCTGAGGTGAAGGCGGGCGATATCCTCGTGGGCAAGGTCACGCCCAAGGGCGAGACCCCCATGACCCCCGAGGAGAAGCTGCTGCGCGCCATCTTCGGCGAGAAGGCGGCGGATGTGCGCGACACCTCCCTCAAGGTGCCGCCGGGCGTGGAGGGCACGGTGGTGGAGGTGCGGGTGTTCAACCGTCGCGGCGTGGACAAGGACGAGCGCGCCCTTGCCATCGAGCAGGCGGAGATCGCCCGGCTCGCCAAGGACCGCGACGACGAGAAGGCAATCCTCGAGCGCAACATCTACAGCCGCCTGCGCGAGCTCCTGCGGGGCCAAAAGGTCACCAAGGGGGTGCGCAGCGTGCGCGCCGGCACGGTGCTCACCGAGGAGGTGCTGCAGCGGCTCGAGCGGCGCCAGCTGTGGGAGATCGCCATCGAGGACGCGGAGCGCATGCACCAGATCAAGCAGCTCCGCGAGCAGCTCGAGGCGGGCTACCGCCAGGCCGATCGCCGCTTTGAGGAGAAGGTGGAGAAGCTCCAGCGCGGTGATGAGCTGCCGCCCGGCGTGCTCAAGGTGGTCAAGGTGTTCATCGCCACCAAGCGCAAGCTCCAGCCGGGCGACAAGATGGCCGGCCGCCACGGCAACAAGGGCGTGATCTCGCGCATCGCTCCGATCGAGGACATGCCCTTCCTCGAGGACGGCACGCCGGTGGACATGGTGCTCAACCCCCTGGGCGTGCCCTCGCGGATGAATGTCGGGCAGATCCTCGAGACCCATCTGGGCTGGGCCTGCGCCAACCTCGGCCGCCAGATCGGCGAGCTCGTGGAGAAGTACCGCGAGCTCGGGCGTGAGGCGCTGGTGCGCAAGATCGGCGAGATCTACGGCCCCGAGACCGAGCGCGAGGTGGCGGCCTACGACGACGAGCAGCTGCTGGAGCTCGCCCGCAGGCTCGCCCACGGCGTGCCGGTGGCCTCGCCGGTGTTCGACGGCGCGCGCGAGGAGGACATCGTCCGCATGCTGGAGATGGCCGGGCTGGATAAGACCGGCCAGGTGACCCTCATCGACGGGCGCACCGGCGAGCCCTTCGACCGGCCGGTGACGGTGGGCTACATCTATATGCTCAAGCTCGCCCACCTGGTGGACGACAAGATCCACGCCCGCTCGGTGGGCCCCTACAGCCTCGTCACCCAGCAGCCACTGGGCGGCAAGGCGCAGTTCGGCGGTCAGCGCTTCGGCGAGATGGAGTGCTGGGCGCTGCAGGCCTATGGCGCCGCCTACACCCTCCAGGAGATGCTCACCGTCAAATCCGACGACGTCACCGGCCGCACGCGGGTCTATGAGGCCATCGTGCGCGGCGAGGACACCTTCGAGGCGGGCATCCCCGAGAGCTTCAACGTCCTCGTCAAGGAACTGCAGGCGCTCGCGCTCAACGTGGAGCTCCAACAGGAGGTGTCGGAGTGAGCGTGCGGGCGGGATCCTCCCGCCCGCCCCGCCGCACCCCGCGCTGAGGAAGGACAGTCATGCAGGAGCTGATCAACATCTTCGCGCCGCAGCAGAGCGGTCAGCACTTCGACCAGATCCGGATCTCCATCGCCAGCCCCGATCAGATCCGCGCCTGGTCGTATGGCGAGGTGAAGAAGCCCGAGACCATCAACTACCGCACCTTCAAGCCCGAGCGCGACGGCCTGTTCTGCGCCAAGATCTTCGGTCCGATCAAGGACTATGAGTGTCTGTGCGGCAAGTACAAGCGCATGAAGTATAAGGGTGTGGTCTGCGAGAAGTGCGGCGTGGAAGTGATCCAGTCCAAGGTTCGCCGCGAGCGCATGGGCCACATCGAACTGGCCGCACCGGTGGCGCACATCTGGTTCCTCAAGTCGGTGCCGTCGCGCATCGGCGTGCTGCTGGACATGTCGCTGCGCGACCTGGAGCGGATCCTCTATTTCGAGAACTGGGTGGTGATCGAGCCGGGGCTCACCGACCTCCAGCTGCATCAGCTGCTGAGCGAGGAGGAGGTCTACCGCTACCGCGACCAGTATGGCGAGGAGGCCTTCACCGTCGGCATCGGTGCCGAGGCGGTGCGGGAGATGCTCAAGCGGCTCGATCTGCCGGCCGAGCGCGACCGCATGCGCGCCGAGCTCGCCGAGGTGACCAGCGAGGCCAAGCGCAAGAAGCTGGTCAAGCGTCTGATGATGGTGGAGACCTTCCTCGAGTCCGGCAACCGGCCGGAGTGGATGATCCTCGAGGTGATCCCGGTGCTGCCGCCGGAGCTGCGGCCGCTGGTGCCGCTCGATGGCGGCCGCAGCTC
>WFXL01000093.1 GCA_015490605.1 Rhodospirillales bacterium | reverse complement strand
TCCGCCCGCACCGACGGATCCGGCTCATCCGCAAGCTGTCTAGCAGCCTCGGCCCGGGCACGGGCCGGATCCAGCCGCGCCAGCGCCCACACCGCCGCTCCCCGCACCAGCGGGTGCGGATCCCGCAACCGCGCCGCCACCGCCGGCAGCAGCTCGGCAAGCCCGCTGTTGCCGATGGCGATGAGCACATTGCGCAGGAACCGCGCATGGCCGGTGCGGCGGATGGGGGTGCCGCGGGTGAGCGCCCGAAAGCCGGCTTCGTCCAGCCGCGCGAGGTGGGCGAGGTCGGGGGTGATGAGCTCGGGGCGTGCCTGAAGCCTTAGCTCGCGGGTGGTGCGGGCGAACTTGTTCCACGGACAGACGGCGAGGCAGTCGTCGCAGCCGAAGATGCGATTGCCCATGAGCGGCCGCAGCGGGTGCGGGATCGGCCCCTTGTGTTCGATGGTGAGATAGCTGATGCAGCGGGTGGGATCGAGCCGGTAAGGTGCGGGGATCGCGCCGGTGGGACAGGCCTCGAGACAGCGGCGGCAGGAGCCGCAATGGTCGCTCTCGGGCGGGTCCGGCGGCAGTTCGAGGGTGGTGAGGATCTCGCCCAGGAACAGCCACGAGCCGAAGCGGCGCGAGACCAGATTGGTGTGCTTGCCCTGCCAGCCGAGTCCGGCCTGCTGGGCAAGCGGCTTTTCCAGGATGGGGGCGGTGTCCACGAACACCTTGACCGCCGCCCCGGTATGGTGGTGGAGCCACTGGGCCAGCTGTTTGAGCCGTCCCTTGAGCACTTCGTGATAGTCGCGCCCACGGGCATAGACGGCGACATAGCCGCACGCACGCCGGGAAAGCTCCGAGAGAGGATTGCCGCCGGGGCCATAGTCGAGACCGCAGCAGATGACGCTTCGGGCCTCGGGCAAGAGGCCGCGCGGGTCCTCGCGCCGTTCGGGCGCACGCACCAGCCAGTCCATGTCGCCGGCAAGCCCGGCGCGCACAAAGGCGCGATACTGGGCCCGCACCCGTGCCGGCAGGGCCGCGCGGGTAAAGCCCACCACCACCAGCCCGAGGGCTTGGGCCCGCCGGTGGATCTCCTGGACCAGCGCCGGTGTGGCCTTCATCCCCAAGGACCCCGCCGTCGCGTCGGCTGCGGCCGACCTACCAGGGCCGCCATCGCCAGCCCGGCGCCAAAGCCGCCCAGATGCGCCCACCAGGCGATGTTGTCCTCACCCCCGCCGAGCGCGCCCACAAGCTGGATCAGCAGCCACAGGCCGATCAGCAGCGCGGCCGGCACCCACAGGGTGAAGAGGAAGGCCAGCGGCACCACCACCAGCACCCGGGCGCGCGGAAACCACAGCAGATAAGCGGCGAGCACGCCGGAGACGGCACCGCTGGCGCCCACCATGGGAATCTCCGAGGCCGGATCGAGGGCGGTGTGCACAAGGCCGGCGGCGGCCCCGCTGGCGAGATAGAAGGCGAGGAACCCGAGATGGCCCAGCCGGTCCTCGACATTGTTGCCGAAAATCCAGAGATACAGCATGTTGCCGGCAAGGTGCAGAAAGCCACCGTGAAGGAAGGGGTAGGTGAAGAGGGTAGCCCAGGCGGGAAGCGCGACGAGCTCGGGTGCCAGCTCCGCACGGCCGGTGAGCACCGCCGGGATCACCCCGAACCCCAGCACCAGATGTTCCCGGCCGTGTTCGCCGACGCCCAGCTGACCGAGATAGACCAGCGTGCAGGCGAGGATCAGCGCCACCGTCACCAGCGGCCGCCGCCGGGTGGGGTTGCGGTCGGCCAGCGGGATCACGGCGCCTCCGGCGGCGGTGGCGGCATGGCGGGCGCGGCCAGCGCTTCCTCGAGCCAGCGCCAGGCCTCCCATTCGGCCTCGCCGGCGGTCTTCTCCACCAGCACCCTCAGCCGGCGGAACTCGGCCTCCACCTGCGCCCGCGGCAGCAGGTGCAGCCGCGAGATCAGGATCGCCCCCTCGACCACCGCATGACGGGCCCGGTTGAAGCCGAGGAACGGCCGGTGGCTGGCGAAGTGCACTTCGCGCGCAAGAAAGCGCGGCCGCAGCGGGTCCGCTTCCATCCGCACCACCTCGAGCTCGCTGTGGGCAAGGGCGGCTTTGAGGCGAAAGCCGGGGATGCGCACGGCCGGCACCACCGGCCAGTCGCGCCGGCGGCCGGTGACGCAGCCCGCGAGAATGCGGACATCGTCCACATAATTGACGGTGGCAAAGGGGTGGCGCTCGAGGTGGTCGAGGGTGCGCGAGGGGCGGAAGGGGGCCAGCACCAGATAGGGTGGCTGCTCGATCACGCCGAGCGGGGCGATGTGGGGGCGGCCGTCGGTTGCGAGCGTCACCACCACGCTCTCGCGCACGAAGCTCACGGTGCTTGCTCCCCGCGCGCACGCGTCAGCAGACTAGGTCAAATCCAAGCTTCGTCTTACAGGTGCTTGCTCCCCGCGCGCACGCGTCAGGGTGGTGCCGGGGGCCCGGTGGCGGTCCGGCGGCTCGTCGCGCCCATCCACCGCCACCCCCCAGCGCAGGGGCTCGTCCTGGACGTAGCGCTTGCCGAGACGGAAGGCGATCTCGGCACGGGCCAGCTCGACCCCGAGGTAGAAGGCATGGGCGCCGTCCCGCTCGACTCCGAGATGGGGGAAGAGCGCGAAGGGATCGGCGGCCACCCGGTGGGTGTCACGGTTGTAGAGGTGGATGCCGTCCTCCGCCACCTGGATGCGCCAGTTGCGATCGCGCACCGCGCGCGCCTCCTCGGCGATCTCATCGGGCGTGCGCGGGAAGGGGCGGCGGTCGCGCAGGCACAAGAGCCCCGGATGGATCCCCTGCGGCAGACTGCCCTCCATCCGGGCGCGATGCAGGATGCGGCGGGCGAGGTCGGCCTCCTCCACCGCGCGGCGGCAATGGGGGCTCACCGCCACCACCAGCAGATGGCGGATGGCCAGCTCGGAGCAGAGGCCCGCCAGCACCATGGTGATGCCGGGGGTGTCGGCATCGGTGAGTTCGGTGAGATTGCCGATGCCCATGAGGATCTCCACCTCCGGTCGGCGCCGGCGGAGTTCCACATAGCGGGCGATGGAGGCGGCAAAGCCCATGTGGATGGGATCGAGGATGGGATCGGCGAGAAATGGCCGCCCGGCCTCGCCAAGGCGGTCCACCGCCCGCAGCAGGCTCGCCAGATCACCCGAGCGCGCCGGGATCAGTACCGGCACCGCCGCGCTCTCGAACGCCAGCTCCAGCGTCTCCTCGGTGAGACTCAGGAGATAATCCGCACCCGCCCGTGCACCCCGGCGAAGCTCCTCGAGATCGCCTGAGTCCACGCTCACCCGCAGCCCCTCGGCCTTGAGCGCCGCCACCGCCTCCTCCAGGTGGGGAAAGGGGGTCCCCGGCAGCCCGCCCAGGTCGATGACATCAGCGCCACGGCGGCGGAGATCGCGGGCGCGGGCGAGGATCGCCTCCACCGACAAAAGCGGCGCCTCGACGATCTCGGCGAACAGAAGCCCCTCCACCTCGCCGAGGTCGGGCGGGCCGCCGCCGCGTCCGAGCCATTCCGGCAGGTCCACGAGATCGTCCGGGCCGCGCTCGAAGCGCAGGCCGAAGCGCTGTTCCAGCCGCGCAAGATCGCCGCGAAAGCGCCCCGGCAGGATCGCCCGCGCGGCCCCCGCGGGATCACCCAGGCGGCGCTCGACGATCTCCAGGGTCATCAGCGCCGCCACCTTGACCCCGAGCTGGCGGATCTCCCAGTCGAAGGGGAGATCGCCGAGGCCCTCCAGCACCCGCCGCAACCGCGGCTCGGCGAGACGGCCCGTGAGGAACAGCACCTTCTCCCGGGCCATGGCGGCGCCATGCTCGCACATTCCGCCCCATGAGGTAGCGGGCACCGGGCGGGCGACCAGAGAAGCGTGGTGGCTCCGGGTGGCGGTAGCGGGTCTCAGCCCACCGGCTCGGCTTCGCGGAACTGCAGTTCGGCCAGGCGGGCATAGAGGCCGCCGCGGGCCACCAGCTGGTCGTGGCTGCCCTCCTCGACGATCCGCCCCTCCTCCATCACCAGAATGCGGTCCATGCGGCGCACGGTGGCGAGCCGATGGGCGATGACGATGGCGGTGCGACCCTCCATCAGACGTGCGAGCGCCTGCTGGACCAGCCGTTCGCTTTCGGCATCGAGCGAACTGGTGGCCTCGTCCAGGAGCAGAAGCGCCGGATCGCGCAGGATCGCGCGGGCGATGGCGATGCGCTGGCGCTGGCCGCCCGAAGGCCGCACGCCCTTCTCGCCCAGGAAGGTGGCACAGCCGTCTGGCAGCTTTTCGGCGAACTCGGTCACCAGCGCCGCATCCGCCGCCGCCCGCACCTCCTCGTCGGTGGCATCGGGGCGGCCGTAGCGGATGTTGGTCCACACATCGGCCGAGAAGATCACCGGCTCCTGCGGCACCAGCCCGATGTGGCGGCGCAGTTCCACCGGATCGAGCTCCGGCAGCGGGACCCCATCAAAGCGCACCACCCCCCGCTGGGGGTCATAAAAGCGCAGGATCAGCTGGAAGACGCTCGACTTGCCGGCGCCGGAGGGGCCCACCAGCGCCACCTTCTCCCCGGGGCGCACCTCGAGGGTGTAGTCGCGCAGGACAAAGCGCTCGGGATGGGCGGGATAGGCAAAGGAGACGGCATCAAAGCGCACCGCCCCGCGCACCGGCTGCGGCAGCGGCGTGGGTGTCGCCGGCGCACGGATGGTGGGTTCGGCATCCAGCAGCTCGAACAGCCGCTCGGCTGCGCCGGAGGCCCGCTGGAGGTCGCCCATAACGTCCGAGAGGCCGCCGAAAGCGCCGGCCACCACCGCGGCATAGTAGACGAAGGAGCCGAGCTCGCCCGGGGTGATGCGGCCCGCCACCACGTCATGCCCGCCAACCCACAGCACCACGCCGATGGCGGCGAACACCAGGCCGATCACCACCGCCGCCAGCAGCGAGCGCGCCCGCGCGCGCCGCACCGCCGCCGCGAAGGCGCGCTCCACTCGCTGGGCGAAGGTTTCGGCCTCGCGCGCCTCCTGGGTGAAGGCCTGGACGATGCGGATGGCGTTCAGTGTCTCCTCCACATGGGCGGAGACGTCGGCCACCCGGTCCTGAGCCTCGCGCGAGCGCTGACGCACCATGCGGCCGAAGACCACGATGGGCAGCACCACCAGCGGCACCACCAGCAGGATGAAGCCCGTCAGCCTGGGATTGACCCACACCAGCAGCACGGTGCCGCCCAGGAGCAGCAGCGCATTGCGCAGCGCCTGGGTGATGCCCATGGCGATTACCGTCTGGATCACGGTGGTGTCGGTGGTGATCCGCGAGATCACTTCGCCCGTGCGCCGCAGCTCGAAGAAGGCGGGCGAGAGGCGCAGCACATGGGCGTACACCTCCTTGCGGAGGTCGGCCACCACCCGCTCGCCCAGCCAATTGACGAAATAGCTGCGAAAATAGGTGGCCAGCGCCAGCACCACCACCACCAGCAGCACCGCCGTGAGCGCATGGTCGAGGGCGGCGGCATTGCCGGCCGAGAGACCGCCGTCGATGAGAAAGCGCAGCCCCACGCCCAGCGAGAGCACCGCCGCGGCGGCGGCCACCAGCGCCACCACCGCTCCCGCCACCACCCCCCGATAGGGCGCCACATAGGACCACAGCCGGCGGAGGTGGCGCATGTCACGGCTGCCGCCGCGGGCGGCGGCCTCGCCCGAGAGAACCTGGCTCGCGCTTTCCATCGACGGACGATCCCGAATGCGCGGATGAACCCGTGTGGCCGGCTCACAGCCGGCCCTTGAGGTGCCCGATGGCGCCCTCTATCTAGCGGCAGCGGACGCCACTTCAAAGGATCCAGTGCCGTGAAGAAGGGCATCCATCCGGACTATCACCGGATCACCGTGGTGATGACGGACGGCACCACCTTCGAGACCCGGTCCACCTGGGGCAAGGAGGGGGACGTCCTGCATCTCGAGGTGGATCCGAAGTCGCATCCCGCCTGGACCGGTGGCCAGATGCAGGTGATCCAGCGGGGCCAGGTGGAGAAGTTCAACCGCCGCTTCGCCGGCTTCCGGCGCAAGCGCTGAGCTGTGGAGCGGGACGATGAAGGTGGTCAACTCGCTCAAGACCCTGAAGAACCGCCACAAGGACAACCGTGTGGTGCGGCGCAAGGGGCGGGTCTATGTGATCAACAAGACCAACCCCCGCTTCAAGTGCCGCCAGGGCTGAGGCGGAAACACGATCCTGGCGATGGGCGAAGGGGCCGGTGGGGCCCCTTTTCGCATGCCCGTCAGTGGCGCCGGGCCAGCACCTCCCACGCCCCCAGGCGGCCATCCGCCAGCGCTGCGGCCAGATGGCGCACCTTCTCGCGCCAGCGCGGGCCCATCACCAGCGCTGCCGAGCCCGGCGCCTTGTCGTCATCCGCCCGCGCCGCCCGCCGGGCGCTCTCCTGCATGGCCGCGGCCGCCTGGCGGGTGCGGTTGCGGATGGTCACCACCTCGAAGCCGAGGCGGGTTAAGAGCCGGTCGAGCTCGTCCACACGGATGAGGAAGCTCTGGTCGGGCCCCTCGGCCCAGGGCACGGGATAGTCGGGCTCGCCGGCAAGGCGGAAGAGGTCGAACAGGGCGAACCAGGTGCCGGGTTTGAGCACGCGGCCGATCTCGCAGTAGAAGCGCTCCTTGTCCTCGATGTTCATGCCCACATGGATGGTGTAGGCGGCATCGAAGCTGCGGCTCTCGAACGGGAGATCGAGGGCGCTGGCGATCTGGAACGTCACCCGCTCGCCGAGGCTCACCCGCTCGGTGAGATGGCGGGCAGCCTCCACCAGTTCGGGCACGAGATCCACCCCCACCACCCGACAGCCGCGGGTGCGGGCGAGATAGCGTGCCGGCCCGCCGAGACCCGAGCCCACATCCAGCACCTGCGCCTCCGCCGGCGGATCCAGGAGCTCCATCAGCGACTCGGTAGCTTCGCGGCCGCCGGCGTGCATGTCCTCGAATCCGGCGAGATCGTCCGGCTGCAGACGTTCGGGGTCGAATCCTCGGGCTGCCAGCGCCGCGAGGATGCGGCCGGCCAGGTCCTCGCGGCGGTAATGCTGCCGGATCCGGCTTTCGAGTTCGTAGCGTCGGCTCATCCGCACACCACCACCGGTCGATCGGCATGCTGGAGGATATGGCGCGTGGCCCCGCCCAGCACCAGCTCGCGCAGGCGCGAATGGCCGTAGGCGCCGATCACCAGCAGATCGGCCTCGCCCGCCCGGGCCAGTTCCAGCAGACGTGCACCCGGTCGATCCGCCGCCGGATGGCGTTCCACCGCGGGCTCCACGCCGTGGCACTGGAGCCAGAAGGCGGCATCCTCAAGACCCGCCGCCGACGCCTCCTCGCCCAGCGCCACCAGCCGCACCTCCTGGGCGGTGGCGAGGAACGGGAGGGCGCCATGGAGCGCCCGTGCGGCCTGGCGCGAGCCGTTCCAGCCCACCAGCACCCGCTGGCCCAACGGGCCCTGCCAGCCGTCGGCGGGCATCACCAGCACCGGGGCGACCCCCTCCATGGCCACATGTTCGGCCACATCCGGCTCCAGCACCTCGAGGCCGTGGGTGCGGGTCTGGGCCACTAGCACCAGATCCGTCACCCGTGCCCGCTCCGGCACGAGCACGCGCGGCTCGCCCTCGAGGGTCTCGAAGCGGATCTCGGGCAGGAGCTCCACGAGCGCCTCGCGAAAACGCCGTTCCAGCCGCTCGGCCCGCTCCCGGTTGGCCTCGCGCTGAGCCTCCATGAGCTCGGGCCCCACATAGGCGGCCGCCTCGCCATAGCCCACCGGCACCAGCGGCAGCGGCATCACATGCAGCCCCACCACCAGCGCATCGAACCGGCGGGCAAGCCTGCGGGCGGCCTGGAGGCGGTCGTCGAGCCGTTCGTCCTCGTCCAGGTGCACGAGCAGGATGCGGATCATGGGGATGCTCCCGGCCCTTCGCCCTTCCTATGGGGGTGGCGGACACAGCTCGCAAGCCGGTGGGCGGGCGAATTGACGGCCCGGTGGGGCCATGTCAAAGGGTACGCGCGGCGGTGGAGCGAGCCGAAGGTATGGGCGCGATCGATCAGGCGGTGGGGCGGTTCGAACGGGCGCTCGCGCGGCTGGAGCAGGCGGTGGCGGCCTGGGCGGCGCGGCGGGAGGCGGCGCTGGAATCGGGCGATGCCGCCCAGGGGCTGGCGGAGCTGCGGGCCAGTTTCGCCGCCGAGGCCGAGCGGCTGCGGGATGAGAATGCGCGCCTCAGGGAGGCCTTGGCGCAGGCCTGTGCGGTGCTGGAGGAGGGGGCGGAGGCCCTGGAGCGACTCGCCGGGGAGTCCTGAGCCGTGCCCACCGTCGAGATCACCGTCAACGGCCGGCGTCATCTGGTCCAGTGCGGCGAGGGCGAGGAGCAGCGCCTGCGGGATCTCGCCAATTATCTCGATGCCCGCATCCGCGAGCTCGCCCAGCAGCACGGCGGCCTCGTGGGCGACGGGCGGCTGCTGTTGCTGGTGGCGCTGTTGCTGGCGGACGAGCTCGACGATGCCTATGCCGCCCTCAAGGCCAAGGACCGGGAGCTGGAGGCGCTGCGGGGCGAGCTCGAGGCCCAGCGCAGCCGCCTGGCCGAGCTCGAGGCGCGCGCGGGCGAGGCGGGCGATCCCCGGCTTGCGCGGCTCTTGGAGGAGGCCGCAGGCCGCCTCGAGGCGCTGGCGGAGGTGCTGGAGCGGGGCTAGCCGCCGGCAGGCGGGGGCTGGCCTTCGGCGGCATCAAGACGCCCTGTCACCGCCGCAAGCCACCGCCCGAGCAGGCGCGCATGAGTGCCGAGCCGCTGCCAGATGGCCCGGGCCAGCTCCTCATCATAGGTGTGAACGGTGAGGTTGCGGTCGTCCACGAGCCGCAGCAGGGCGCGGGCCTCGTCCTGGTCGATGAGGCCGGTGCGGGCGCTCTCCCGCACCACCGCCTTGGGTGAGGCCGGAGCAAGGCCCTCGGCCTCCCGCAGCCAGGCCTGGACCGCCTTCCAGGCGGTCTCGAAGGCGAGCTCGAAACGCTGGATGGCCGCATCGCGCACCACCGGGTCGGGATCGGGCATGCCCAGCGGCAGCTCCTCGAGGCGGGCAAGAGCCTGCTGCGCCCGTCTCAGTCGCTCGTGAAGGCGAGCCATACGCGCCCCTCCCCCTGCAGGATGCGCGCCCTCAGATCCGCCGATGCGGTCGCCAGATCCAGCAGATCCACCGGCCGCACGATGGGCGCCTCCTCGATGGCCTCCCGCAGCCTCGCCAGCCGATCCGGATCCAGCGGGCGGCCCGCATCCAGGGCGATGTCGATGTCGGATGCGCGGTCGAAGTCGCCCCGGGCCAGCGAGCCGAACAGCCACACGCGCACGCCCGTGCCGGCGAGATGGCGGCGCAGCACCCGTTCGAGGATCCGCAGGTCCTCACGGGCGCTGGCCCCGACCGGGCCCGGGGAACGGTGCTGTACGGAGCTCACGCCACCGGTCCGTAGCCGCCACCGCCGGGGGTGGCGATCACCACCACATCCCCCGGCTCCACCCGGGTGCGGTCGCGCCCGCGCAGCGGCTCGCGCCGGCCCGAGGCCCGCTCCACCCACTGCTCGCCGCAGCGCCCCGGCTCGCCGCCGGCAAGGCCGAAGGGGCACACCACCCGGCGGTTGGCGAGGATCGCCACCTCCATGGGCTCGAGGAAGCGCAGCCGGCGCACGGTGCCGTCACCGCCGCGATGGCGCCCGCGTCCGCCGGAGCCGCGGCGGATGTGGTGGCTGACCACCATCACCGGATAACGCCACTCCAGCACCTCCGGATCGGTGAGGCGGGAGTTGGTCATGTGGGTGTGGACCGCATCGGTGCCGTCGAAGTCGGGGCCGGCACCGCTGCCGCCGCAGATGGTCTCATAGTACTGGTGGGTGGCGTTGCCGAAGGTGAGATTGTTCATGGTGCCCTGGCAGGCAGCCAGCGCCCCCAGCGCCCCCAGGAGCGCGTCGGTGGCCCACTGGGAGGTCTCCACATTGCCGGCGCAGACGGCGGCCGGATAGCGGCAGTTGAGGATCGAACCCTCCGGCACCACCAGCTCCAGCGGCGCGAGACACCCCTCATTCATGGGGATATCCTCCTGCACCAGCGCGCGGAACACATAGAGCACCACCGCCCGGGTGACCGCCAGGGGGGCGTTGAAGTTCCACGGCTGCTGCGGGCTGGTGCCGGTGAAGTCGATGCGGGCCCGGCGCCGGCTGCGGTCCACCTCCACCCGCACGCGGATCACCGGCCCCTCGTCGTGGGCATAGGTGAAGGTGCCGCTCTCGAGGCGATCGATCACCCGCCGCACGCTCTCCTCGGCATTGCGCTGGACGTGGTGCATGTAGGCCTCCACCACCTCCAGCCCGAACTGCTCCACCATCCGCAGCAGCTCCGCCGCCCCCTTCTGGCAGGCCGCCACCTGCGCCTGCAGATCGGCCACATTCTGACGCGGGTTGCGGCAGGGATGAGGGCCGGAGGTGAGCAGCTCCATGAGCTCACGCTCGCGGAACAGGCCGCCGTCCACCAGCAGGAAGTCGTCGATCAGCACCCCCTCCTGGTCGATATGGGTGGAATCGGGCGGCATGGACCCCGGGGTGATGCCGCCGATGTCGGCATGATGGGCGCGGGCGGCGGTGAAGAACAGCAGCCGGCCTTGGGAATCGAACACCGGCATCACCGTGGTGACATCGGGGAGGTGTGTGCCGCCATTGTAGGGATTGTTGAGGCAGTAGACATCACCCGGCTTCATGCGGCCCCGGCGCGAGCGGATGATGGTGCGCACCGACTCGCCCATGGAGCCGAGATGGACCGGCATGTGGGGAGCGTTGGCCACAAGGCCGCCCTCACGATCGAATACGGCGCAGGAGAAGTCGAGCCGCTCCTTGACGTTGACGGAATAGGCGGTGTTCTGCAGCACCACCCCCATCTGTTCGGCGATGTTCATGTAGAGATTGTTGAAAATCTCCAGCAGGATCGGGTCGCAGTCGGTGCCCAGCGCCACCCGTTGTGGCAGCGGCTCCACCCGCGCCATCACCAGATGCTGGCGCGGCGTGATCTCGAGCGCCCAGCCCGGCTCCACCACCACCGTGGTGGTGGGGTCCACCACGATGGCGGGACCGCGCACCCGATCCCCGGGGCGCAGCTGCTCGCGCCGGAAGACGGCGGCCTCAAACCAAGCGGGCGGCTCGTGGGGCGCGCGGGTGGTGAAGATGCGGGTGGTGGCAAGCGGGGTTAAGGGGTCGGCGGGCGTGCGGGGGAC
>WFXL01000092.1 GCA_015490605.1 Rhodospirillales bacterium | reverse complement strand
AGGTGGTGCGGGCGGTAGCGCGCGCGCTCACCCGCCACCGCCCGCACCACCTGCCCGCCCATGAGGTCCAGCACCGGCACCAGGGTGAAGGCCACGGCACCCCCTCTTTCCTCGGTTCGCGCGATCCAGATGGGGCCCAAGATGGCGGGGATCGAGAGCTGTGAGGGAAGTCCGACCATGGCAGCGGCCGTGCTGGGGCTCGATGTGGGCGGCGCCCATCTCAAATGGGCGCTGCTGGACGGTGCCGGCCGGATCGAGGCGGTGGGTGAAGAGGCCATGCCCCTGTGGCAGGGGCTCGCGCGGCTGGAGGCGGCCCTCGCCACCCTGCCGCCGTCGGCGCGCACGGCACCTGACGTGGCCGTCACCATGACCGGCGAGCTCGTGGACCTTTTTCCCGATCGGCCAAGCGGGGTGCGGCGGCTGCTGCAGGCGCTGGTGGCCCATTTCGCGCGTGCGCGCCTTGCCGTCTATGGTGGGGCTTCGGGCTTCCTCGAGCCGACCGCCGCCCACAGGCAGCCACATCGGGTCGCCTCGGCCAACTGGCGGGCGGTGGCGGAACTGTGCGCCCGCCGGCTGGGGGACGGCATGCTCGTGGATCTCGGCAGCACCACCACCGATCTTGTGCCCTTCGCCGGCGGCCGGGTGCGGGCGCGCGGCACCAGCGACCACGAGCGCCTGTGCGCCCGCGAGCTGGTCTATCTCGGGCTCGTCCGGACCCCCCTCTGCGCCCTCGGCCCGGACATCCCCTTCCGCGGCACGCGGGTGCCGCTGATGAACGAATGGTTTGCCACCAGTGCCGATGTGTTCCGCCTGCTGGGCCTGCTGGATGAGGCGGACGACCGCCATCCGGCCGCCGATGGCGGTCCCAAGACGGTGGCGGGCAGCGCCCGGCGGCTTGCGCGCATGGTCGGCTGCGATCTCGCCGATGCGCCGCTTGCAAGCTGGCGCCAGCTGGCTTCTGCCTTCATGGCGCGCTTTCTGGCGCGGTTGGAGGAGGCGGCGCGGCAGGTGCTGGCGGCGGTGCCGCTGCCGCCAGCGGCGCCGCTGGTGACCACCGGCTGCGGCCACCGGCTGGCGGCCCGGCTGGCCTCACGCCTGGGGCGGCCGGCCCGCGGCTTCGCCGAACTGGTGGAAGCCCCCGACACCCTCGCCCATGCGGTGGAGGTGGCAGCGCCGGCGGTGGCCGTCGCCCGCCTGTTTCGGGCGCAGGTGGCGGGCGAGGGATGAGAGGTCGGGCCGGCGCGGCGCCTTGCGGCGAACGGTGGCGAGGATGTGCCGCACCTGCGCCGGGCTGAGGGTGCCGGTGCGGCCGCCGGCACAGAGCGCGCCGCGAAAGCCGAACAGATCGGGATCCAGCGGGGCGAGGCGGGCGACATCCTCTGCCGTGAGCGAGCCCGCCAGCGCCACCCGCAGGCCCGCCCGCCGGCAGGCCGCCACCATGGCGGCCAGGTGGGCAAAGGGCACATGGTCCAGAAGCCGGCCGCGGGCCTTGCGGGCGGTGTCGATCACCAGCACCCGGAAACCGGCGTCCGCAAGCCGCAGCGGCAGCACCGGGTCGAGGCCGAGATCGGCCAGGGCCACGGCGGCCAGCCGAAGCCCCCCGGCCGCAAGCGGCGCCAGCGCCCGCAGGGTGGCCGCGAGCTCACCCGGGAACAGGCCGATCTTGACCACATCCACGCCACAGGCGGCCACCGCCTCGACCCGCGCCCGCACGGGCCCGGGCACAAGCGGCAGATCGCCGATGGTGGCACTGGTCAGCGGCCCCCGAACGGCGGCCGCCGCCGCCTGCAGACGGTCCGGCGCCCAGGCGCCGAGAGCGCCCCGGGCGGGATCCTTGAAGTCCACCACCTCGACCCCGAGCCCGGCCACCAGCCGCGCTTCCGCCACCGTCGCCACGCTTGCGAGTACCCCGGCCATGGCACGCAGCCTCCCCGATCGCGGTCCCGATCCCTCACGACGGCGGGCGATTGCCGCCGCGGCGCTCGAAACCCCGTCCCCCGTGGCCTATGTAGCGGGAGGATGGCGGCACGGGGAGCGGGGATGGCGGACCTTCCGCAGACTGTGGACGAGACCCTCGAGCTCTTGCGGCGGGGCGACTATGTCGCCGACCGGCCGCTGGCGACGGCGGTCTATCTGGCGCTGGCGCTGGAGCGCCCGCTGTTCGTCGAAGGTGAGCCCGGCACCGGCAAGACCGAGATCGCCAAGGTGCTGAGCCGGGTGCTGGGGCGGCGGCTCATCCGGCTGCAGTGCTATGAGGGGCTCGATGTGGCCTCGGCCGTCTATGAGTGGAACTATCCCCGCCAGATGCTGGAGATCCGCCTCGCCGAAGCCGCCGGCGAGACCAGCCGCGAGGCCCTGGCCCAGGACATCTTCGACGAACGCTTTCTCATCCGCCGGCCGCTGCTGCAGGCGCTCGAGGATCATCCCGAGGGGCCGCCGGTGCTGCTCATCGACGAGCTCGACCGCACCGACGAGCCGTTCGAGGCCTATCTCCTGGAGGTGCTGTCGGACTTTCAGATCACCATCCCCGAGATCGGCACCATCCGCGCGGCCAAGCCGCCCATCGTGGTGATCACCAGCAACCGCACCCGCGAGATCCACGATGCCTTGAAGCGCCGCTGCTTCTACCACTGGGTCGACTATCCCGATTTCGCGCGCGAGCTCGAGATCGTGCGGGTGCGGGTGCCGGGGGTGGAGCAACGGCTCTCGCGCCAGGTGGTGGCCTTCGTCCAGGAGCTCAGAAAGCGCGACCTGTTCAAGCTCCCCGGCGTGGCCGAGACCCTCGACTGGGCGCGGGCGCTCACCGCCCTGGATGTGGTGGAACTCACGCCTGAGGTGGTGCACGACACCCTCGGCACGCTGCTCAAATATCAGGACGATATCCTCAAGATCCGCGGCTCCGAGGCCGCGCGCATCCTCGAGGAGGTGCGCGCGCAGCTGCGCCGGGAGGCGGCGGAGACGGTCCGGCGGGAGGTGGCGGGAACGTGAGCGCGGATGCGCCGGCCGCACCGCCGCTGGACCCCGACGGCGGCCGTCTCGCCCACAATATGCTCCACTTCGCCCGGGCGCTCCGGGCCGCCGGCCTGCCGGTGGGCACCGGCCACGTGATCCGGGCGCTGGAGGCGGTGGCGCGGGTGGGGATCGGGAACCGGCAGGATTTCTACTGGACCCTGTTCGCGGTGTTCGTGAACCGGCACGAACAGCGCGAGATCTTCGACCAGTGCTTCCACATCTTCTGGCGCGATCCGCAGCTGCTCGAGCGCATCATGCGCCTGCTGCTGCCGGAATCCCTGACCGCCCGGCCGCCGGGCGAGCCGGCGCGGCGGCGGGTGGCCGAGGCCTTCGCGCCTGAGCCCGCACCCGGCCGCGGCGGCAAGGGGGATTCCGAAGATTCGCGCGAGCCCCGCATCGAGCTCGATGCGCGGCTCACCTGGTCGGCCGAGGAGCGGCTGCGGCGCAAGGACTTCGAGGAAATGAGCGCGGACGAGCTGGAGGCCGCCCGCCGCCACATCCGCCACATGCGCCTGCTGCTCGGCACCGTCCCCACCCGCCGGCTCGAGCCGCATGTGCGCGGGCGCCGCATCGACCTGCGCCGCACCCTGAGGCGGAGCCTGCGGGAGGGGGGTGATCTGGTGGAGCTGGTGCGCCAGCGCCGCCGCCACCGACCGCCGCCGTTGGTGATCCTGTGCGACATCTCCGGCAGCATGAGCCGCTATGCGCGCATGCTGCTGCTGTTCATGCACACCGTCACCAACGATCGCGACCGGGTCTACAGCTTTCTGTTCGGCACGCGGCTTACCAACGTCACCCGCCAGCTGCGCCGGCGGGATGTGGACCGGGCGCTGGCGGAGGTGGGCGAGGCGGTGCACGACTGGGGCGGTGGCACCCGCATCGGCCACTGCCTCGAACGCTTCAATGTGGAATGGTCGCGTCGCGTGCTGGCGCAGGGCGCGGTGGTGCTGCTGATCACCGACGGGCTTGACCGCGAGGGCGGCCTCGGGCTGGAGCGGGCCATGGAGCGGCTGCACAAGAGCTGCCGCCGGCTGATCTGGCTCAATCCGCTGCTGCGCTATGATGCCTATGCCCCCATCTCGAGCGGTGCGCGCATCATCATCCGCTGGGTGGACGAAGTGCGCAGCATCCACAATCTCGAGAGTCTGGAGGCGCTGGCACGCGCGCTGGAAAAGCCCGCAGGCCCCCGGCTCGGGGCAGCACGCGCGTGGCGTGAGCGGCTTTTCGGCGAGGACTGGGAGGCGGCATGAGCGCGGTGGAAGAGGCCGACATCCTCGAGACCGCCGCCCGCTGGCGGCGCGAGGGACGGCGGGTGGCGCTGGCCACAGTGGTCTCCACCTGGGGCTCCTCGCCCCGTCCGCCGGGCTCGCATCTGGTGGTGGACGAAAACGGCCGCATGCGCGGCTCGGTGTCCGGCGGCTGCATCGAGGGGGCGGTGGTGCAGGCTGCACGCGAGGTGATGCAGGGCGGCCCGCCTAGGCTTCTGGAATTCGGCGTCTCCGACGAACAGGCGTGGGAGGTGGGCCTCGCCTGTGGCGGGCGGGTGCAGGTGTGGGTCGAGGCCATCACATGAAACTCGAGATTCTCGAGGCGCTGCTGCGGGCGCGGGCCGAAAAGCGCAGCATCTGCCTCATCCGCCGGCTGGATGATGGCGGTGTGAGCCTGTGGGTGGACGGTGAGGTGGTGGCGGGCGCGCCGCTCGAGCCCGAGCTCGCACCGCTGGTGGCCGCAGCCCTGCGGGAGGACCGCTCGAGGGCGGTGGACACCCCCCGGGGGCGTGTTTTTCTGGAGGTGATCAACCCGCCGCTTCGGCTCGTGATCGTGGGGGCGGTCCACATCGCCCAGCCGCTTGTGCCCATGGCGCGGCTTGTGGGCTTTCAGCCGGTGGTGGTGGACCCGCGGCGCGCCTTCGCCACCGAGGAGCGCTTTCCCGATGTGGAGCTGGTGGCGGAATGGCCCGATGAAGCGCTGCGGGCACTCGATCTCGACCGCCGCACCGCGGTGGTCACCCTCACCCACGACCCCAAGCTGGACGATCCCGCCCTCGAGGTGGCGCTGCGCTCACCCGCCTTCTATGTGGGCGCGCTCGGAAGCCGCCGCACCCACACGAAACGCATCGCGCGGCTTCGGGCGAGCGGGCTTGCCGATGAGGAGATCGCCCGCATCCATGCCCCCGTGGGCCTTGATATCGGCGCGGTGAGCCCGGCCGAGATCGCCCTTGCCATCCTCGCCGAGATCGTCGCCACCCTGCGGGGGGCGCCCATCCCGCGGACGCAACCGGCCACGGAGACGAGCCCATGATCCGCCGACTTGCCCTTCCTGCCCTGCTGCTGGCCCTGGTGGCGGCCCTCACGGCCCCGCCGGCCAGGGCCGCAGACCCGCTGCGCCTGTGCACCGGCAGCCCCGGTAAGACCTACATTCGTGTGGGTCAGAAACTGGCCGAACTGGCTCGCACCATGACCCTGGGCCAACTCGTGATCGAGCCGGTGCCAAGCCAGGGTTCCATCGACAATCTCAACCGCACCCTCGCCGGCGAGTGCGACGGCTTCATCGCCCAGGGCGATGCCCTCGCCTTCTTCCAGGCCAAGGTGGACCCCCAGGTGCTGGAGAAGGTGCAGGTGGTGGGCACGCTCTATAAGGAGCTGGGCATGCTGCTGTGCCACCGCCGCACCGGCATCGGTGATCTCGACGAGGTGGGCGACGGTACTGTTGCCGCCGGCAGTTTCGGCTCCGGCTCCTTCGCCACCCTGGTGGTGCTGCAGCAGGCCTTCCCCGACCTCTACGGCCGCATCCGCATCTATCCCGCCAATGGTTTCGAGGGGGCGCTTGCCGTCCTCGACGGCAAGGCCGACTGCCTGTTCGAGGTGATCGCGCCGCAGAGCGACCTCCTGCGGGTGCTCAACGACAACGACCGCACCGGCTCCCAGCTCTATTTCGCCGAGATCGACAATTCCGATCTCGAGGAGATCGAGATCGGCGGCAAGCAGGTCTACGACATCGTCACGTTCAACGACGAGCTCTACCGCAATCTCGCCACCTTCGGCGATCCCGAGACTCTCGCCATCTCGGCGGTCCTCGGCGTCTCCCGCGCCTATTATCAGGCCCACCCCGAGGCGCGCTCGGCGCTGGCCATGCTGATCCTCTCGGCCCAGCGGGACATTGAGGCAGTCGCCTACGGCGAGACCAAACCCTTCCGCGACTAGGCGCGGAGGTGGTGGTGCGCTTCGGCGAGCTCCCGCTGGAGGAGGCCGAGGGGGCGATCCTCGCCCACCGCTTGGTGCTGCCCGATGGCGTGCTGCGCAAGGGCATGCGCCTTGCCCGTGAGGACTTGGCCCGCCTGCGCGCCTGCGGCCTGACACGGGTGGTGGCGGCCCGCCTCGATCCCGACGATGTGCCTGAGGATGAGGCGGCCCACCGCCTCGCCCGCGCCCTCGTGGGGCCGCAGCTGTTGGTGGAGCCGCCTTTTACCGGCCGCGCCAACATCCGCGCCGCCGAGGCCGGGGTGCTGGTGGTGGATGTGGCGCGGCTTACCGCCATCGGCCGGCTGCATGAGGGATGGTCGCTTGCCACGCTGCGCACCCTGAGCGGCGTGGGTGTCGGCGAGATGGTGGCGACGGTCAAGGTGGTGCCCTTCGCCCTGCCGGCGGCGGTGGTGGCACTGGCTGAGCGCATCGCCGCCCACGGCGGACCGGTGCTTACCCTGCGCCCCTACCGGCCGCTGGATGTGCGCCTGCTTCAGACGGTGCTGCCCGGCACCCCCGCCAAGATCCTCGAGAAGACCGTGGCCACCACCCGCCAGCGCATCGCCCGCCTGGGCGGCCGGCTGCTGTCGGACAACCGCTGCCCCCATGAGGAAACAGCAGTGCGGGCGGCGCTGGCGGAAGCCACATCGCAGGGCTTTGATCTGCTGCTGGTGGTGGGAGCCTCGGCCACGGTGGACCGCCGCGACGTGATCCCCAGCGCCATCCTCGCCGCCGGCGGCCGCATCCGCCGCTTCGGCCTGCCGCTGGATCCGGGCAATCTCCTGCTGTGGGCCGAACTCGACGGCCAGCCGGTGCTGGTGCTGCCGGGCTCGGCGCGCTCGGCGCGCCCTTCGGGGGTGGATGTGATGCTGCAGCGCCTCATGGCCGGCCTCGAGCCGGACGAGGAAGCCTTCGCCGCCATGGGCCACGGCGGGCTTCTGGCCGAGATTCCGAGCCGCCCCCAGCCGCGGGAAGTGCGCCCCACCGCCACCGGATCCCACCAGGTGGCGGCGGTGGTGCTGGCGGCCGGCCGTTCCCGCCGCATGGGGGCGGCCAACAAGCTGCTGCTGGAGGTGGACGGCACCCCCATGGTCCGGCGGGTGGTGGAGGCCATCCTCGCCTCGCGCGCGCGGCCGGTGATCGTGGTCACCGGCTTCGAGCGCGAGCGGGTGGAGGCGGCCCTGGCGCACCTGCCCGTCACCTTCGTCCACAATCCCGACCATGAGGCGGGCATGGCCACATCCCTCCGCGCCGGCATCACCGCGGTGCCGCCGGACCGGGACGGGGCCTTCATCTGCCTCGGCGACATGCCGCGCCTCTCGGCCCCGATCCTCGAGACCCTGATGGACGCCTTCCACCCGGAAGAGGGACGCGCCATCGTGGTCCCGGTCCATCGCGGCCGCCGCGGCCATCCGGTGCTCTTCGCCCGCGCCTTCTTCGCCGAGATGGCGCGGCTTGAGGGCGATGTAGGCGCCCGCACCATCCTCGCGCGCCATCCCGAGGCGGTGGTGGAGGTGGAGCTGGAGGATCCGGCGGTGCTGCTGGATGTGGACACGCCCGAGGCGCTGGCGGCCATCCGGGGAGAACGGCCATGAGGGTGGACGTGGCGGTGCTGCGCCGCGATTTCCCCATCTTCGAAGCCCAGCCCGCTCCCTTCCACTATCTCGACAGCGCCGCCACCGCCCAGATCTGCCGTCCGGCGCTCGAGGCGCTGTGCCGCTTCGAGGGCAAGGCCCGCGCCAACGTCAAGCGGGGGGTCTACCGGCTGGCGGAAGCCGCAACCCGCGCCTTCGAGGAGGCCCGCCGCCAGGTGGCCCGCCTGCTGGGCGGGGTGGATCCGGCGGAAGTGGTGTTCACCGCGGGCACCACCCTCGCCCTCAATCTCGCCGCCCACGGGCTGAGCCCGCGCCTTGGCCCCGGCCGGCGGGTGCTGGTGAGCGTGCTGGAGCACCACAGCAATCTGGTGCCGTGGCAGCTCGCCTGCGCCCGCACCGGCGCCGAACTGGTGGCGGTGCCGGCCACCGCCGACGGCCGCCTGGACCATGAGGCGCTGGAGCGGCTTTTGGATTCGCGGGTGGCGGTGGTGGCCCTCACCCATGCCTCCAACGTCACCGGTGCGGTGAGCGATGTGGCGCGGGTCGCCCGGGCGGTTCGGGCGGTGGGGGCGGTGCTGGTGGTGGACGGCGCCCAGCGCATTCCCCACGGGCCGGTGGACGTGCGCCGCCTGGGCTGTGACCTCTATGCCTTTTCCGGTCACAAGGCCTATGGCGCCACCGGCGCCGGCGTGCTGTGGGGACGGCGCGAACTGCTGGAGCCCTTCCCGCCCTTCCTGGGCGGCGGCGAGATGATCACCCGGGTGACGCTCGCACATTCCAGCTATCGCGAGCCGCCCCACCGCTTCGAGGCCGGCACCCCGCCCATCGGCCCGGTGCTGGCGCTGGGGGCTGCTGCCCGATGGATGATGGCGCAGGACTGGCAGGCACTGCGCGCTCATGAGGAGGCCCTCACCCGCCGGCTGCTGGCGGGCCTTGCCGCCATGAGGGATGTGCGCATCCTCGGCCCCACCGATGTGGGTGAGCGCATCGGCGTGGTGGCTTTCACCCTGGAATCGCACCATCCCCACGACATCTGCCAGCTTCTGGATGAGCGCGGCGTCTGCACCCGCGGCGGCCACCATTGCGCCCAGCCGCTGATGGATCATTTCGGCATTGAAGCGAGCGTGCGCGCCTCGCTCGCCCCCTACAACGATGAGGCAGACGTGGATGCACTGCTGGAGGGACTCGAGACGGTGCGGAGGATTCTGGGGTGAGCGCGCGGCTCTACCATGAGGCGATCCTGGCCGAGGCCCGCCGGGGTGAGGGAGCTGGCCGGCTGGAAGCGCCGGAGCGGGTGGTGGAGCGCGACAACCCCCTCTGCGGCGATCGCATCCGCCTGGAAGTGCAGCTTCGAGACGGACGGGTGGTGGCACTGCGCCATACCACCCGCGGCTGTCTGCTGACCCGCGCCGCCGCCTCGCTGCTGGCGCGGCTTGCTCCCGGACGCACGCCGGCGGAGCTGGCCGAGCTCGACCGCAGGCTCGAGCACTGGCTTGCCGGCGCGGGTGAAGTGCCGGATGAGGCGCTGGCACTGTTTGCGCCGGTGCGGGAGGTGAGCAGCCGCCACGACTGCGTGCGCCTGCCCTTCATGGCCGCCGCCGCCCTCGCCCGGGAGGAGGCCTCATGAGCGGCCCGAGCCGGCCGGAGCGGCGCGGGCAGGTGCAGGCGCTGCAGCGGGCGCTGCGCATCCTCACCACCCTCGCCGACAGCCATGAGGGGCTGGGGCTGCGGGAGGTGGCGGAGATCGTGGGGCTGCCGCCCTCCACCACCCACCGGCTGCTCACCACCCTCGAGAGCGCCCGCTTCGTCCGCTATGATGCCAATGAGGGGCTGTGGCAGATCGGCGTGCGGGCCTTCGTGGTGGGCTGCGCCTTCGCCCGCAACCGCGATCTCCTGCGCATCGCCCGCCCCTACATGCGCCGGCTGATGGAGGCCTCGGGCGAGACCACCAACCTCTACATCGAGGACGAGGGCGAGGCGGTGTGCATCGGCCAGGTGGAAAGCCGCCACTTCGTCCGCGCCATCGCCCGCCCCGGCGGTCGCGTGCGGCTGCACGCTTCGGCCGCGGGCAAGGCGCTGCTGGCCTTCCGCGACGAGCAGGAGCTCGCGGCGGTGCTGCGGCGCCACGGCCTCGAACGCTTTACCGAATACACCATCGACCGCCCTGCACGGCTGCGTGAACACCTGGCGCAGGTCCGTGCCCGCGGCTTCGCCGTGGACGATGAGGAAAACGCCCTCGGGGTGCGCTGCGTGGCCGCCCCGCTGTTCGACGAGGACGGCCGGGCGGTGGCCGCCATCTCGGTGAGCGGGCCCAAATCCCGCCTGGATGATGCGCGGCTTGAAGCGCTCGGCCCGCGGATGCGGCAGATCGCCGAGGCCATCACCCGCGCCTTCGGCGGCGTGCCACCCGATTCCACATTCCGGAATGCCGGTGAAACGCCCCGTCCCTGAGCCCTGCCGGCGATCTTCCCGCATGGTGAAATCCTGATCCATTCCCACGCCGGGCGCGCTAGATGGCGGTTCACCACCTCAGGGAGACCGCCCATGCCGCGTATGACCGCTGCCGAGGCCGCCGTCCGGGTGCTGGAGAGTGAGGGCGCTGATGTGCTCTTTGGCATCCCCGGCGCCTCCATCCTGCCCTTCTATGCCGCGTTGCGCACCTCGCGCCTGCGCCATGTGCTGGCGCGCCACGAGGAGGGCGCCACCCATGCGGCCGAGGGCTACACCCGCGCCCGCTCGGGCCGCATCGGGATTGCCGTGGGCACCTCCGGGCCGGCCGGCACCAACATGGTCACCGGTCTCTATTCGGCCATCGCCGACTCCATCCCGATCCTCTGCATCACCGGCCAGGCGCCGGTGGCGGAGCTGGAGCGGGAGTACTTCCAGGCGGTGGACGTGGCCGCCATCACCCGACCGGTGACCAAATGGTCGGTGTGCGTCAAGGAGCCGGCCCAGGTGCCGCGGGTGTTCCGCGAGGCCTATCGGCGCATGCGCGAGGGCCGGCCCGGCCCGGTCCACATCGACCTGCCGGTGGATGTGCAGAAGGCCGAGATCCACTACGACCCGGAGCTGGATGCGCCGCTGCCGGTGGCGCGCCCGCGGCCCGAGCCGCGCGCCATCGAACAGGCGCTGGACATGCTGTGTGCCGCCGAGCGTCCGCTGATCGTCGCCGGCGGCGGGGTGATCCTGGCGGATGCCGCCGATCTCCTGGTGCGCTTTGCCGAGCTTACCCAGACGCCGGTGGTGCCCACCCTCATGGGGCTGGGGCGTGATCCCCGACGACCACCCGCTGCAGGCCGGCCAGGTCGGGCTGCAGACCCAGCACCGCTACGGCAATGCCACCTTCCTCGAGTCCGACTTCGTGCTCGGCATCGGCAACCGCTGGGCCAACCGCCACACCGGCTCCCTCGAGGTCTACCGTCGCGGCCGCCGCTTCGTCCATATCGATATCGAGCCCACCCAGATCGGCCGCATCTTCGACCCCGATCTCGGCATCGTCGCCGATGCCCGCATCGCCCTCGAGATGCTGATCGCCGCCGCCGAGGAGCGCCGGCGGGCCGGCCGGCTGCCGGATCGCAGCCGCTGGGTGGCCGCCTGTCAGGCGCGCAAGCGGCGCATGCTGCGGCGCGACGACTTCGACGATGTGCCCATCAAGCCCCAGCGGGTGTTCCGTGAGATGCGCCGGAGCTTCCCGCGCGAGACCCGCTATGTGACCGCCATCGGCCTCTACCAGATCGCCGCCTGCCAGTTTCTCCAGATGAGCTGGCCGCGCCAGTTCCTCATCTGCGGCCAGGCGGGACCGCTGGGCTGGGAGATCCCCGCCGCCATCGGCGCCAAGCTGGCCGAGCCCGAGCGCGAAGTGGTGGCGGTGGTGGGCGACTACTCCTTCCAGTTCCTGGTGGAGGAGCTGGCGATGGCGGCCCAGTACCGCATCCCCTTCGTCACGGTGCTCATCAACAACGCCTACTTGGGCCTCATCCGCCAGGGCGAGAAGGCCTATGGCATGGACTACGAAGTCCAGCTGGGCTTCACCAATCCGCACGCGCCCGAGCTGGGCGACTATGGGGTGGACCATGTGCGCGCCGCCGAGGCCTTCGGTGCCATCGCCCGGCGGGTGACCCGGCCACAGGAGCTGGCGCCCGCCTTCGCCTGGGCCCGCGCCGAGGCGGAACGCCGCCAGCTGCCGGTGGTGGTGGAGGTGATCACCGAAAAGGTCACCGACATCGCCATGGGACCGGAGATCGACGCCATCCAGGAGTTCGAGCCGGTGCTCGACCTGGAGCCCTCCAGCTGAACCGCAACGGGAGCCACCATGCCGCGCTTTTCCGCCAATCTCACCATGATGTACGGGGAGTTCAACTTCCTCGACCGCTTCCGCGCCGCGGCGGAGGACGGGTTCGAGGCGGTGGAGTACATGTTCCCCTATGACTACGAACCGGAGGTCCTGGCCCGGGAGCTGGAGCGCCACGGACTGCGCCAGGTGCTGTTCAACCTGCCGGCGGGCGACTGGGCGGCGGGCGACCGCGGCATCGCCTGCGACCCCGCCCGGCGCGAGGCCTTTCGCGAAGGCGTGGACCGCGCCCTGACCTATGCCGAGGCCCTCGGCTGCCGCCAGCTGAACTGTCTGGTGGGCCTGACCCCCGAGGGGGTGCCCTGGCGGCTGGTGGAGATCACGCTTGTGGACAATCTGCGCTACGCCGCTGACCGGCTCGGCGAACGCGGCATCGATCTTCTGGTGGAGGCGGTCAACAGCCGCGATGTGCCCGGCTTCCACCTGGATACGGTGGAGGCTGTGGCCGAGGTGGTGGCCGCGGCCGCGCGCCCCAATCTCTACCTGCAGTTCGATGTCTACCACCAGCAAGTGATGCGGGGTGACATCGCCGCCACCTTCCGGCGCCACCGCGAGCGCATCCGCCACATCCAGATCGCCGACCACCCCGGGCGCCACGAGCCGGGCACCGGCGAGATCCGCTTCGACTTCCTCTTCGATCTGTTCGACCGCGAGGGCTATGACGGCTGGGTGGGGCTGGAGTACCGTCCCGCTGCCGGTACCCGCGAGGGGCTCGGCTGGCTCAGCCTGTACCGCCGACACGGGAGAGTGGCGTGATGAAGGTCGGGTTCATCGGACTGGGGATCATGGGTCGGCCCATGGCCGGCCATCTCATCCGCGGCGGCCACGAGGTCCACCTCATGAGCCGCAGCGGCGTGCCGCAGGAGCTGGTGGAGCTGGGCGGCATCCCCCACCGCACCCCGCGGGAGGTGGCCGCGGCGGCGGAGGTGGTGATCACCATGGTGCCGGACACGCCCGATGTGGAGAAGGTGCTGTTCGGCCCCGACGGGGTCGCCGAGGGGCTGAGCCCAGGCAAGCTGGTGATCGACATGAGCTCCATCGACCCGCTGGCGACCCGCCAGTTTGCCCGGCGGATCGAGGAGCTGGGCTGCCAATATCTCGATGCCCCGGTCTCGGGCGGCCAGGTGGGGGCCGAGGCCGGCACCCTCACCATCATGGTGGGCGGGCCCGAGGAGGCGTTCGAACGCGCCAGGCCGCTGTTCGAGCTCATGGGCAAGAACATCACCCTCATCGGGCCCAATGGCGACGGCCAGACCGCCAAGGTGGCCAACCAGATCATCGTGGCGCTGACCATCGAGGCGGTGGCCGAGGGGCTGCTGTTCGCCGCCCGCGCCGGCGCCGATCCCGCCAAGGTGCGCCAGGCGCTGATGGGCGGCTTTGCCGGCTCACGCATCCTCGAGGTCCACGGCCAGCGGATGATCGAGCGCAAGTTCGAGCCCGGCTTCCGCATCGAACTGCACCAGAAGGACCTGGGGCTGGCGCTCGCGGGTGCGCGCGAGCTGGGGCTGGCGCTGCCGGCCACCGCCCTGTGCCAGCAGCTGTTCCAGGCCTGCCGCGCCCATGGCGGCGCCGGCTGGGACCATGCGGCGCTGGTGCGCGCACTCGAGGGGCTCGCCAACTTCGAGATCGGCACGACCCCGCCCGACAAGCCCTAGACGCGACCATAGCTTTGGAATTGTGCTGCACACGGGGGATCGGGCGAAGCCCGGTCCCCCGCGTCTTTGTGGCCGCACCGCCACCTCGTGACGGCGGCTCCGCTCGCCGCCACCACGGCCCGCAACCGCACCCGAGCCGCGGGGGCGCCGGGGCGCGCCATGCCGTCCGCCACCTGGGGGATATGCCTCAATCGATCACCAGCCGCCGGCCGCTCTTGAGGAGGGCGCCGAGCTCGGCTGCCGGCAGCGGTCGGGCGAAGAGAAAGCCCTGCATCTCCTGACAGCCGTAGCTCCGCAGCAGCAGCGCCTGTTCCCGGGTCTCCACCCCCTCGGCCACCACCCGGAGATCGAGGGTGCGGGCGAGGCTGACGATGGCCCGCAGCAGGGCGGCGCTGCGGGCATCCTGAACGATGTCCTGGATGAAGCTGCGGTCGATCTTGAGGGTGTTGATGGGAAAGCGCTGGAGGTAGCCGAGCGAGGAATAGCCGGTGCCGAAGTCGTCCAGGGCCAGGTGGAAGCCCAGCTCGGTGAGCTCGCGAAAGCGTCGCTGGGCCTCCTCGGCATCGCGCATCACCGCCGATTCGGTGATCTCCAGTTCCAGCAGCCGCCGCGGAAAGCCCACCCGTTCGGTGATCTCCGCCACCGTCGCCACCAGGTCCCGCTCCTGGAACTGGCGGGCCGAGAGATTGACCGCAAGCCGCAGATCCGGCCGCAAACAGCGCTGCCAGCGGCGCACCTGTTCGGCCGCCGTCTCCAGCACCCAGCGGCCGATGGGGACAATCAGGCCCGTCTCCTCCGCCAGCGGGATGAACTCCGCCGGCGGCACCATGCCGTGGTCGGGGTGGAACCAGCGCAACAGCGCCTCCACCCCCACCACCTCGCCGGTGGCAAGGTCCACCTGCGGCTGATAGTAGACCACGAGTTCCCGCTGCTCGAGGGCGCGCCTGAGGCGGCTTTCCAGCATCAGCCGCTCGAAGGCGGCGGCGTTCATGTCGGTGGTATAAAAGCGGTACTGGCCGCGACCCAGCTCCTTGGCCCGTGAGAGGGCGGTGTCGGCATTCTTCACCAGCGTCTCGGGATCGGCGCCGTCGTGGGGGAACATGGCGATGCCGATGCAGGCGGTGGTGGTAAGCTCATGGCCGTTGACCCGGAAGGGTGCCCGCAGCGCCTCCAGCAGCTTCTGCGCCACCCGCGCGGCCGCCTCGGCGCTAGCGAGACCATGCAGGAGAATCATGAACTCATCGCCGCCGAGGCGGGCCACTGTGTCGCTCTTGCGCAGGGTCTGGCGCAGGCGCTCGCCCACCGCCCGCAGCATGGCATCTCCCAGCGGCAGCCCCAGGGAGTCGTTCACCAGCTTGAAGCGGTCCAGATCCACCAGCATCACCGCCAGCATCTGGCGCTGGCGGCGGGCGCGCTCGATGGCATCCCCCAGCCGGTCGAGGAACAGCAGCCGGTTGGGCAGGGCGGTGAGGGGATCGTAATAGGCGAGAGTGCGGATCGCCTCCTCCGTCTGGCGCCGCACGGTGACATCGCGCACTGTCACCGCATAGCCGCCGGGCGGCACGTCCACATGGGCGGCAAAGAGCTCAAGCGCCACCAGCTCGCCGTCGCGGCGGCGGCCGGTGACCTCGGCATAGCCCACCGCCGCATGCTCCAGCTGCCGGCGCAGCTCCTCGAAATCAAAGGGGCGCTCGCCCGCCGGCCCCAGCAACCGATCGAAGGGCTCCCCCAGCACCTCCTCGGCGCTGCGGCCGAAGATCACCTCGGCCGCCTCGTTGAACCAGCGGATGCGCCCGCACCGGCACCGGCAGGCCGGCCCCCTCGAACTGTGCCGGCGCCTCGGCGAGGCCGGCGGCCGCCGCGGCCGGCGCGGCCGCGGCCTCCTCCTCTGCCGCCACCTCCAGCGGGCGCACCACCAACAGCACATGGGCCGGATCCACCGCCGCCGCCACCGTCTCCCAGGGCTCGGCCGCCTCGCCCGCCACCGTCACCCGCTCCACCAGCCGCTCGCCACCGGCCAGCGCTCGCTCCACCAGATCGAGCCAGCGCTCCGCCAGCGCCGCCGGCAGCAGCTGGGCGAGATGGCCGCCGACGCCGGCGCGTAGCCGATCGGCCAGCGGCGTGGCGGGCTCGGGTGAGGCCCAGCGCAGGGTGCCATCGGCTGCCACCAGCAGCACCAGCGCATGCAGCACCCGTGCTACCACCGCGGCACAGGCCCGGGCCGGCTCGCCCGCCGCCGT
>WFXL01000091.1 GCA_015490605.1 Rhodospirillales bacterium | reverse complement strand
CCTATGAGGGAGGTGTGGCGCTGCCTCCGGGCCGGGTGCGGCTGGTGCGGGATGGCGTGCCGGTGGGCGAGGCCGACTTCCCCGGGGTTGAGCCCGGCGGTGAGCTGGTGCTCGGTTTCGGCGTCGATCCCCGGGTGCGGGTGGAACGGCGGGTGGTGGGCGATCGCCGCGGCGAGGCGGGGCTCTTCGGGGGTCGCAAGCGGCTGCGGCGGAGCTGGCAGATCCTGGTCCACAACGGCCACGAGCGGCCGGTGCGGCTGACGGTGGTGGAACGGCTGCCGGTGCCGCAGGATGAGCGCATTGAGGTGGCGCTGGATGAGGCCACCACGCCGCCGGATCGGCGCGAGGTGGACGGCGTGCTGGGCACCCTGGCCTGGGATCTCACCCTCAAGCCGGGCGAGCGTCGCAAGCTCCGCTTCGGCTATGAAGTGAGCTGGCCCGAGGAGCTGGAGCTGGTGGGGCTGGAGTAGGGCGCATGCGTGGCGGCAAGCGGCTCACCCTGCCCACACCCGAAGAGGCCCTGCCGGGCCGTTCCGCCCCGGCCTATCCGCTGGCCACCACCCATGCGGTCAACGGCCGGCGGATGCTGCCGCCCTTTCCCGAGGGATTGCGGCGGGTGCTGTTCGGCATGGGCTGCTTCTGGGGCGCGGAGCGGCTGTTCTGGCAGCAGCCCGGGGTGTGGGTCACCTGTGTGGGCTATGCCGGCGGCCACACCCCCTGGCCCACCTACGCCGAAGTGTGCAGTGGCCGCACCGGCCATGCGGAGGTGGTGCAGGTGGTGTGGGATCCGCGGCAGGTGGACTTCGAGCGGCTGCTGCAGCTGTTCTTCGAGCACCACGATCCCACCCAGGGCATGCGCCAGGGGGCCGATGTGGGCACCCAGTACCGCAGCGTCATCTATACGTTTGATGATGCCGAGCTGGCGCTGGCCCGGCGGGCGCGGGAGCTCTATGCTGAGGCGTTGAAGGCCTTAGGCTGGGTGCGCGCGCCCACCACCGAGGTCGCACCGGCGGGCCCCTTCTATCCGGCCGAGCCCGACCACCAGCAGTATCTCGCGAAAAACCCCTATGGCTACTGCGGCCTTGCCGGCACCGGCGTGCGCCTGCCCCTAGAGCGGCTGCGGGCGGCCTGTGGGGCCGCCGGCGACCCTTCGGGGCGTTGACCCCTCCCCATGAGCGCCCATATGCGAGACGGGCCCCCACATGCGGCGGGCCCGAACGCTGTGGCATTCCCCGAGCGGATACGAGCGGAAGACTTTGCACGACGAAACCGTGACCCAGCAGGCCGCGAGCTTCGCGGAACTCGGTCTCGCTGAGGAGATCCTGCGGGCGGTGGCGGAGGCCGGACACGAGCACCCCACCCCCATCCAGGCGCGGGCCATTCCCGAGGTGCTGGCGGGCCGCAATCTCATCGGCATCGCCCAGACGGGCACCGGCAAAACCGCCTCCTTCCTGCTGCCGATGCTGCAGCTGCTGATCCGCGGCCGCAGTCGGGCGCGCATGCCCAGGGCGCTGGTGCTCTCGCCCACCCGCGAGCTGGCCACCCAGACGGCCCGCAACTTCGACCTCTATGCCAAATACCTCAAGCTCACCCGCGCGCTGCTCATCGGCGGCGTCGGCATGGGCGAGCAGGAGCGGGCGCTGGAGAAGGGGGTGGATGTGGTGATCGCCACCCCCGGGCGGCTGCTGGACTGGTTCGAGCGCGGACGCATCCTTCTGGGTGGGGTCGAGATCCTCGTGATCGACGAGGCCGACCGCATGCTGGACATGGGCTTCATGCCCGATGTGGAGCGCATCATCCGGCTGTTGATCCGCCGCCGCCAGACGCTGCTGTTCTCCGCCACCATGCCGGCCGAGGTGCGGCGGCTGGCCGAGACCTTCATGCCCGATGCCGTCGAGGTGGCGGTCTCGCCGCCGGCACGCAAGGCCGAACTGGTGGACGACGTGTTCGTCCCCACCGAGGCCGAGCGCAAGCGCGCCACCCTGGTGTGGCTGCTGCGCACCCGCGACATCGGCAAGGCCATGATCTTCTGCAACACCAAGCGCGAGGTGGCAGCCCTCACCCGCCATCTGCGGCGGCTCGGCTTCGAGGCCGAAGACATCCACGGCGATCTCGAACAGAGCGTGCGCCTGCGCACCCTCGAGCGTTTCAAGGCGGACGAGGTCAAGCTGCTGGTCTGTACCGACGTGGCCGCCCGCGGGCTCGACATCGCCGAGCTGCCGGTGGTGATCAACTATGATGTGCCGCTCTCGGCCGATGACTATGTCCACCGCATCGGCCGCACCGGTCGTGCCGGCCACCGCGGCCGCGCCTACACCCTGATCACGCCGGCGGATGCGCGCCAGGTGGCCGCCATCGAGCGCCTCACCGGCCGCCGGGTGCCGCAGCTCGAGCTCGAGGAGGAGACGGCGCCGGCACCGCCCGCCCGGGCCGAGCAGCCGGCGGCAGCAGCATCCGGCGACGCGGAAAAGCCCCAGCGGGCAAGCCGGCGGCGCCGGCGTGGGCGCGAGCCGGAACCGAAAGCGGCCGCACCGGCAGCAAGCCCCGAGGCGGTGCCTGCAGCGGATGCGCCAGCGGCAGCTTCGGCCGGTGATGGTGAGGCTGCAGCCGCGTCGGTGGCGGCGGATGTGGCTGTCGCCGAGGGTGGCCGGCGTCGGCGGCGCCGCAGCCGCAGCGGCAATGGCGAGGGCGCGGATGCGGCGAGGGCGCCGTCGCGGGAGGAGCCGGTGCGGGGCATGGGCGACCATGTGCCGCGCTTTCTGCTGATCCCGATCCCGCTTCGGAGCGGTGCCAAGGCGGGGGCGAGCCGATGAGGACGGTGTTCGTGCTGGTCAAGTGCCAGCTCGGCAAGGCCTATGAGGTGGCCGATGAGGCGGTGCAGCGGATCGAGGAGGTGTCGGAGGTCTACTCCATCTCGGGCCAGTACGACCTCATCATGAAGTTCCACCTCGATGATGAGGTGGACATCGGCCGCTTCGTCACCAGCCGCGTCCAGACCCTGCCGGGGGTGCAGGACACCTTCACCCTCATCACCTTCAAAGCCTTTTCCTGACAGCCGGACTTGGCAGTGCGCCGTCCGCGACGCCATTTCGAGATCCTCGACCGTCGGCGCCTGTATGAGGGCTTCTATCGTTTCGAGCGGCTGCTGCTGCGCCATGAGCGCTTTGCCGGCGGCTGGACGCCGCCGCTGGTGCGCGAACGGCTGATCCAGCCGGATGCGGTGGCGGTGCTGCCGTGGGATCCCCGGCGCGATCGCGTGGTGCTGATCGAACAGTTCCGCGTGGGCGCGGTGGATGCGCCGGAGGGGCCGTGGCTGCTGGAGGCGGTGGCCGGCATCATCGAACCGGGCGAGACGCCAGCGCAGGTGGCCCGGCGCGAGCTGCTGGAGGAGGCCGGGCTCGAGGCCGGGCGGCTCGAACATGTGGGCGCCTATCGCGCAAGCCCGGGCGGGACCAGCGAGCGGGTCGAGGTGTTCATCGCCGAGGTGGTCACCCCCGCCGAGGCCGGCGTCTTCGGCCGCGCCGACGAACATGAGGACATCCGCACGGTGCCCATGGCCACCGCCGAGGCTTTCGAGCGCCGCCGGCGGGGCGAGATCGTGGCGGCCACGGCGGTGGTGCCGCTGCTGTGGCTCGAAGCCCATGGCGAGGCGTTGCGACGCCGCTGGATGGAGGACCATCAGTCGGGAGCGGAGGGATGAACGCGCGCATCTACCGACCGGCCAAGACCGCGGTCTCCTCGGGCAAGGCCAAGACCCGCTACTGGGTGGTGGAGTTCGACCCGGCCGAACGGCGCGAGGCCGAGGCGCTGGTGGGCTGGGTGGGCTCCGGCGATACCGCCCAGCAGGTGCAGCTGCGTTTTCCCACCCGCGAGGCGGCGGTGGCCTGGTGCGAACGCCACGGCATCCCCTACACGGTGGACCAGCCCAAGGAACGGGCCTTCATCCCCAAATCCTACGCCGAGAACTTCCTCCGGCGCCGCTGACATGGCCGCGCCATCACCGCGCCTGCCGCGCCGGGCGCTGGTGACGGGTGCGGCCCGCCGGCTCGGGCGCGCCATCGCCCTAGGACTCGCCCGCGACGGTTTCGACATCGCGCTCCACTACCACCGCTCGGGTCCGGCCGCCCGCCGCACCGCCACCGAGATCCGCGCCCTCGGCCGCAGCTGCGTGCTGCTGGGCGCCGATCTCGCTGATCCGCGGGCGGTGGCGGAGCTGGTGCCGCGCGCGACCGACGCCCTCGGCCCGCTGGGGCTGCTCGTGAACAATGCCTCCCATTTCGGCGACGATCATGGCCTTGCGCTCGATCCGGCGGCCCTGCGCCATCAGCTTGCGGTGGATCTCGAGGCGCCGCTGGCGCTGGCGCTGGCGTTCGCCCGGGCACTGCCGAGCGGGGCCGAGGGGCTGGTGGTGAACCTGCTGGATGCCCGCATCCTCGCCCCCAGCAGCCGCCGCCTCGGCTATACCGCCGCCAAGGCGGGCCTGTGGGGGGCCACGCGAGTGCTCGCCCGCCGGCTGGCACCGGCGGTGCGGGTGGTGGCGCTGGCACCGGATCTGGTGATGCCCGCCGAGGACACGCCACCTGCTACGGTCGAGCGCCTCACCCGGGCAGCTCCGCTTGCCCGCCGCACCACCCCCGAGGAGCTGGTGGCGGCGATCCGCTTTGTGCTCACCGCCCCCTCGATCACAGGCGTGCTGCTGCCAATGGATGCCGGCCGGTTGGGGGGACCGCTGCTGCCCTGAGGTATCGCACGCGGCCCACGACGCGGCCGCTTCAACCCTTTTTTAACGCGCCGCGGGGAGGCTCGGGGCGGCAGGATGGAGAACCGCCGTGGGTCAGTCCGCGACCGCGCACCGCCCCCTCATCCGCCTCGGCTCCGTGGCCGCGGAGGAGCCAGCGGCGTGCCGCGGCGCCATCCAGCCCGGGACGCCCCCGCACCCACTGGACCGCATCGCAGCCCGCCCGCCGCAGGGCCGGCAGCGGGTCCACGGTCTCCACCTCCACCACCACCCGCCGGCCGGCGGCCTTGGCCAGGCGGACCAGTTCGAACGCCGGCGGCTCGTTGCGCCCGGGCGGCAGGGCGAAGGCCGCGGCGGCGATGCGCACCGTATCCAGCGGAAGCTCCCACAACAGCCGCAGCGCCGCCGGCCCGCGGCCGAAGCCACTCACCGCAAGCCGCACCGGCAGTTCGGTGAGGGATCGCAGCAGCGAGGGCGAATCGAGCGCCTGCAGCAGATGGGCTTCGGTGAGTTCGAGCTCGAGGCTGCGGGGTGGTGGGCGGTGGCGCGCGAGGATGCGCCCGAGGGGGGTGGCGAGGTCGAGATGGGCCAGGGTGCGCCGCGAGGGCAGCGGGATCGCCAGATGGAAGGCCTGCAGCCCGGCCTCATGCCAGGCAGCCGCCTGAGCGGCGGCCACCTCCAGCAGTTCGGCCGCAAGCCGATCGGCCAGGCCGACGCAGGCAGCGAACTCCGCCAGCGCCTCACCCTCCAGCCGGCCGCAGCTGCCATGCTGCCAGGCGAGGCCGGCAGCAAGACCGTGCGGGCCGGGGTGGAGCGCCAGCTGCGGTTGAAACACGGCGGCCAGACGGCCGGCGGCGAGATCCTCGGCGAGGGCGGTGGCGGCTTCCAGAAGCGCATGGGCGCGGCGATCGAAGGCGGGGTCAGCGAAGGCGAAGGCACGCCCTTCGCGGCGTGCCAGCACCGCCGCCTCCAGGGCCGCGGCCAGCAGCCCCTCCCGATCCTGGCCGGGGGCCGGCCCCAGGGCAGCGCCGGCGAACAGATCGAAGCCCGGCACGAAGCCGGCCTCGCGGGCAGCGGCCTCGAGCTTGCGGGCAACCGTGACGGCATCCTCCGGCCTTTTCAGATCCTCGAGCAATACACCCACTTCCCCCGGCCCCAGCCGCGCCAGGGTGTCGGCCCGGCGCAGCCGCGCGCCCAGGAGGGTTGCCAGCGCCTCCAGCCGGCTTCCCAGCTCCTCGCCACATCCCGGCGGATCGCCCCGGCCCAGGGTCAGGTGGAAGCAGGCGCACAGCGCCTCGCGCCGGCGGGCGGCCGCCAGGGCGGCGGCGATACGCTCGCGCAGCAGCAGCGGGCTCGCCAGGGCCGTGGCCGGATCGCTGCGGGCCAGGCGCTGCAGCCGCACCCGCTCGCGCGCGCGCCAGGCAGCCCGGCGACACGCCCGCAGCAGGCTGCCGCCGTCCACCTGGTCCCACTCCAAAAGTTCCGCCACCCCCAGGGCGAGCGCCTGTTCCTCCACCGGCTCCACATCCTGGCCGACGAACACCAGCCCCACGGCACGCTCGCGGGTGCGGAGCCGACGCGCGAGCCACCAGGGATCGGCCAGCGTGTCCATGTCCACCACCAGAGTGGCGCAGTCATCGAGCCGCGCCGTCAGCCCGTCGAGACCGGTGGTGTGGGCCACCTCCACCGCTCCCGCCCGCACCAGCATATCGGCGAGCAGCGGCGCCGACTCCTCATCGCCGATCACCACGATGGCCCGGCGCGAGCCAGCCGCCGCCTCGCCCTGCTCGTCTCCGCGGGCGGGCGGCAAAGGCAGCGACGGCGCGGCCTCGCCCTCCAGCACCCCGCGCGCGATGCTGCGCAGCCCGCCGCCACCGTCGCCGCCGTGGGTGGACACCACGTCCTTCCGACTCACCCGATGGTACGCGGTCACTGGACCCCATCGGCGGGGATTTGTCAACCTTTGAGGAAAGATGTTGGTGTAAAATTCGCTGAAAGGGATAATCCAGGAGGGCGACCATGATCGGCACCATCCCGGTGGTCTCGTCGGTCACCGGCGCGCCCCGCCGGCGGGTGCTGCTGGTGGAGGACAATCCCGCCGATGCCCGGCTGGCGGTGGAGGCCTTCGGGGAAGTGGCCTGGTGCGGCTGCATCGAACATGTGGCCGACGGCGATCGCGCGCTCGCGCTGTTGCGCGCACGAGCGGCGGCAGGGGCGGAGCTGCCCGATCTGGTGCTGCTGGATCTCAATCTGCCCGGCCGCCACGGCCGCGAGCTTTTGCGGGCGATGCGGGCGGATCCGCAGTTGGCGGCGATCCCCGTGGTGGTGTTCACCACCTCCACCGCTGCCGAGGAGGTGGAGGCGTGCTATCGCCTCGGGGCCAACTGCTATGTGGCCAAGCCGGTGGACCTGGAGGGGCTTCAGCGCATCGCCGAGGCCATCGTGCGCTTCTGGTTCGGCGTGGCGGAGCTGCCGACTGCGGCACCGGAGGCAGCCGCCAGATCGAACCGCTGCGGTGCCGGTTCCACCAGCACCAGCCCCTCAGCACCCACCACATAGACGGCCAGGCCGTGCTGGGCGGTGCCGTCCGGCCGCAGCCTGAGGATCCCGGCAAAGCCGCGAAAGCCCTGGGGTGTCAGCAGATCGCGCGGCTCCAGCCGGCCCCGCCGGCGGGCGACTGCCACGGTTGCCGCCACCGCATCATAGGCCAGCACCGCCACCGGCCGCGGCTTGCGGCCGTAGACGGTCTGAAAGCGCCGGGCGAAGGCACGCGCCAGATCCTGGTCCTGGGCGGCGATGCGCGCGCCCAGGAACTCCGGCCGGCCGGCCAGCGCCGCAGCGCCGCCCTCGAGCCAGCGCATGGTCCCGAGCAGCCGCACCGTGCCTGCTCCGGCATCATAGTAGCGCAGCAAGGCCGCCACTGAGCGCAGCCGCAGCCCGCCATCGGCGATCAGCACCGCCTCGAAGGGCGGCGGCCCCAGGGTGTCGCGCGCCCTCAGCTGGGCCAGCTCCTGCTGGGCCGCGGGGTCGTCCGCCAGCGCTTCCAACTCCTCAATCCGTGCCGTCAGCGCCCGCCGGCGCTCATCATAGGCGGTGAACAGCCGCAGCTGGTCGGCCAGAGCCGTCTCATCGTCGCCATAGGTGAGCACCAGCGCCGGGTCGAGCGCGAGCGTCGGCGCGAGCCGGCGCCAGGCCTCCACCACCCGGCGCCCGTAGGCGTCCTCCGGCGCCAGCAGGGCGATGCGGCCAAGCCCCTCGCGGCGGGCATGGCGGAGGATGCGCGCGACTTGCTCCTCGGGACGGAAGCCCAAGATGTAGACCGGCGGTGCCGCCACCCGGGCGTCGTTGGAAAAGGCCAGGGCGAGCACGCCCTGCGGGCGCAGCACCGGGGCCAGCGCACGGGCGGAGCGGGCGAACAAGGGCCCCAGCAGCAGCCGGGCGTCGTCCTGCAGCGCCTTGCGGGCAGCCGCCACCGTGCCCTCGGGTGAGCCTGTGGTATCCAGCGGGCGCAGCACCAGCTCGCTCTCGGGCGCATCGAACAGGGCGAGGGTGGCGGCATCCAGCAGATCACGCCCCACCTCCGCGGCCGGGCCCGAGAGCGGCAGCAGCAGGGCGACGGTGGGCGGGCCCGGCGGCTGCGGCGGCGGCGTCGGCCGCACCGGTTCCGCCCGACGAGGTGGTGCCGGCGGCGGAGCCGCTGGCGGCGGGGTGCAGGCGGCCAGTGCCGCCACCAGCAGCGCCAGCGCCATCCACCGGCGCCGGTGCCAAGGCCACCAGGAGCGAGTGCGCAGCGCCATGCCCCGGACATCCCCACCACCCGCAGGCGAGCCTAGTGCCGGGCCGGCTTCGCGGCAACCGACGCCGGGGCTCTATGTGGTCGCCACCCCCATCGGCCATCTCGGCGATCTCTCGCCGCGGGCGCGGGAGGTGCTGGCGGCGGCGGATCTGGTGGTGTGCGAGGACACCCGGGTGACGGGCCGGCTCCTCAAGACCCTGGGCCTCAAGAAGCGGCTGCGCTCCTATCATGAACACAATGCCGCCCGGGTGCGGCCGGCGATCCTGGCGGAGCTGGCGCGGGGGGCGGTGGTGGCACTGGTGAGCGATGCCGGCACCCCGACCATCGCCGATCCCGGCTATCGGCTGGTGCGGGAGGCGCATGAGCGCGGCATCAATGTTCGTCCGGTGCCGGGCCCGGCGGCCCTGATCGCGGCGCTGTCGGTGGCGGGCCTGCCCACCGACCGCTTCTTCTTCCAGGGGTTCCTGCCGCCGCGATCAGCCCGCCGGCGGGCGGTGCTGGCAGAGCTCGCCCGCATACCCGCAACCCTGGTGTTCTACGAAGCGCCGCATCGGCTGGAGGCGAGCCTGAAGGACCTGGAGGAGGTGCTGGGAGGTGCGCGCGAGGCGGCGCTGTTGCGCGAGCTCACCAAGCTCCACGAGGAATGCCGCCGCGGCACACTCGCCGAGCTGCGCGCTGCGGTCGAGGCGGCGGGACCGCCCCGGGGTGAGCTGGTGGTAGTGGTGGGGCCGCCCACTGAGGATCCCCCGCCGGCGACGGATGAGGAGCTGGAACAGGCCCTGCGGCAGGCGCTGGCCCAGGGATCGCTGCGGGACGCGGTAACAGCGGTGGCCCGGCGCCTGGGACTGCCGCGGCGGCAGGTCTATCGCCATGCTTTGGCGCTTTTGGATGAGGACCAGCGGGCGTGAGCGCCGCCGGCGGCTCGCGCGCGGCCGCCGCGGCGAGCAGCTGGCGGCCCTGTGGCTGCGGCTGTGGGGCTGGCGGGTGCTCTATCGGGATCTGCGCACGCCGGTGGGGGAGGTGGATCTGGTGGTGCGCCGTGGGCGCGTGCTGGCCTTCGTGGAGGTCAAGCGGCGGGCGACGCCGGATGAGGCCCTGGCCGCCCTGGGGCCGGCCCAGCGCCGGCGGATCGAGGCGGCCGCCCGCTGGCTCGTGGGAGTGCGTCCCGAGCTCGCCGGCCTGCGGCTGCGCTTCGATCTGGTGGCCATCTCACCCCGCGGCTGGCCGCGTCATCTGGCGGATGCCTGGCGGCCCGGGGAGGGCAGCAGACCGGCGTGATCCAGCAGCCGGCGGCCGAGGCTCGAGAGCGGCAGCGCCTCGAGCCGCGCAAGCGGCCACCAGAAGCAGCCCTCATCCGGCGGTGCCGCGGCCGGGGCCACCGGGACGTCCGCCACCGCCAGCTCCACCACCAGCTCCAGTTCCAGATGGGTGAAGGCATGGCGCACCACGCCCGGAAGCCGCCGCCAGCGGGCCGGCAGGGGCGGTGCGGCCGGCGGCTCCTCCGGCCGGAAGGGGCCGCTCGGCAGGTCCACAAGCCCCGCCAGGAGCCCCCGCGGCGGCCGCCGCCGCAGCAGCACCAGCCCCGCGGGCGTGTGGGCGAGCCAGGCGGTGACCCGGCGGCGCGGTCGCACCCGCCGGGGATCGCGCCGCGGGAGCGCCGCCGCCCGTCCCTCCCGCTGCGCCCGGCAGAGGCCGGTGAGGGGACAGTCGCAGCAGGCGGGTGTCCGCGGCCGGCAGACCAGGGCTCCCAGTTCCATCAGCGCCTGGGCGAAATCACCCGCGCGGGTGGAGGGTGCCAGCGTGGCCGCGAGCTGCCGCAGCCGCGGCAGCGAGGACGGCAGCGGCCAGTCGAGGGCGAACAGCCGCACCAGCACCCGCGCCACATTGCCATCCACCGGCACGCAGGGACGGTCGAAGGCGATCGCCGCCACCGCCGCGGCGGTGTAGGGGCCGAGGCCGGGGAGCGCTGAAAGGGCTGCCGCGTCCGCCGGCACCCGGCCACCATGCTCGGCCACCAGCACCCGGGCACAGGCATGAAGAGCCCGGGCGCGGCGATAATAGCCGAGGCCGGACCAGGCCTGCAGCACCGCCTCCTCACCGGCTGCGGCCATGGCCGCGGGTGTGGGGAAACGGGCGAGGAAGTCGTCGAAGCGGGCCGCCACGGTGGCGGCGGTGGTCTGCTGCAGCATCACTTCCGAGACCAGCACCCGCCAGGGATCCGGCCGCACGCCAGCGGGTGCCCGCCAGGGGAGGCGGCGGGCGTGGCGTTCGTACCAGGCCAGCAGCTGCGCCTGCAGCTGCTCGGCGAAGGCGGAGCTTGGCCGCGGCTCGATCCGGCTCATATGGACCTGTGTCCCAGGAAGGCGGCCGCAGGGTGAAGGGCAAGCCAGACGCGCGCAAGGGCGGCAGCCGGGCGCTTGCGGGCCTGTTGGCGACGGTGCTGGAGCCCGGTGCACGGGCGCGTGGCTTCGTGCGCGCCACCCTGCTGACCGACTGGCCGCGGATCGTGGGGCCCGAGCTTGCCGGCCGCTGTCTGCCGCTCAGGGTGAAGTTCCCGCGCGGGCGCAGCCGCGGTGGCACGCTGGTGATCCGCGCAGGCGGCGGCACCGCCCTCGAGCTGCGCCACAGCAGCCCCCAGCTGATCGAGCGGATCAACCGCTATCTCGGCATGCCGGCAATCGCCCGGCTCGCCTTCGAGGTGGGGCCGCTGCCGCCGCGCCAGCAGCGCCGGGGACCTCCACCACCGCCGCCCCCATCGCCCGCGGCGCTCGCACGGGTGGAGCAGGCGGTGGCGACCGTGACGCCGCCGTCGCTGGCCGCAGCCCTGCGGGATCTGGGCTGTGAGGTGCTGCGCCACCAAAAGGCACGCGCCCGCGCAGAAGCCACCGGCGGCCACCGCTGAAAGCCGCTTACGGGGGCACGGCCAGAGGCCCCAACGCCTGCAATCACCGGCGCCGGCCGGTTGCGCCGGCGGCCTTGCGGCTCTGTCTAGAAGGGAATGTCGTCGTCGAGATCGTCGAAGCCGCCGCCCTTGGCGGCCGGTGCGGGCGTGTCGCTGCGGGGCGCACGGGCAGCGGGCGCAGCGCCTTCGGCCGGCCCCATGGGCTCGGCGGCCTCGCCGCGCCCGCCCAAGAGCACCAGCTCACCGCGAAAACGCGGCACCACCACCTCGGTGGTCCAGCGCTCCTGGCCGTTCTGGTCGGTCCAGCGGCGGGTCTGCAGCTGGCCCTCGATATAGACCGCCCGGCCCTTGGTGAGATAGCGCTCGGCGATCTCGGCCAGCTGTTCGTTGAAGATCACCACCCGATGCCATTCGGTGCGCTCGCGCCGCTCGCCGCTCGCGCGGTCGGTCCAGCGCTCGCTGGTGGCGATGGAGAGATGGACGATCTTGCGATTGTCCTGGGTGTAGCGCACCTCGGGATCGCGCCCGAGGTTGCCCACGAGGATCACCTTGTTGACGCTGCCGGCCATGGCCTCGATCCGGGTCGGTGGATGTGTGCGCTTGTGCGCCTGGTGGCGGTGATATGTGGCCGCCCGGGGCGGGCGTCGAGAGTGCGGCGAGTGCGCCTGCGCCGCTTTACAGCCCCTGCCGGGGGCCCTAAGTGAGCGGCGCGCAGGGGCCGGGCTCCATCCGAGCGGACCTTTTCCCATGAAGCTGATTGCCGGCAACAGCAACCGCCCGCTGGCGGAGGCCATCGCCGCCTCGCTCCGGGTGGAACTGACGCGGGCGACGGTGCACCGCTTCGCCGACATGGAGGTGTTCGTCGAGATCCATGAGAACGTCCGCGGCGAAGACGTGTTTGTCATCCAGAGCACGTCCTTTCCCGCCAATGACAATCTCATGGAGCTGCTGATCATCATCGATGCCCTCAAGCGCGCCTCCGCCCGCCGCATCACCGCGGTGATTCCCTACTTCGGCTACGCCCGCCAGGACCGCAAGACGAGCCCGCGCACGCCCATCTCCGCCAAGCTGGTGGCCAATCTCATCACCACCGCCGGCGCCAGCCGGGTGCTCACCCTCGAGCTCCACGCCGGCCAGATCCAGGGCTTCTTCGACATCCCGGTGGACAATCTCTACATGACGCCGCTGATGGTGCCGGACATCCGCAACAATCTCGGCACCGAGGACCTCATCATCGTCTCGCCCGACGTGGGCGGGGTGGCGCGGGCGCGCGGCTTCGCCAAACGGCTCGATGTGGGCCTCGCCATCATCGACAAGCGCCGCGAGCGCGCCGGCGTGAGCGAGGTGATGAACGTGATCGGGGATGTCCGCGGCAAGCGCTGCGTGCTGGTGGACGACATCGTCGATTCCGGCGGCACGCTGGTGAATGCCGCCGAGGCCCTGTTGGAGAACGGGGCGGCGGCGGTCCACGCCTATGTGTGTCACGGCGTGCTGTCGGCCGGGGCGGTGGCGCGCATCGCCGCGAGCCGGCTGGAGCAGCTGGTGATCACCGACAGCATCCGCCCCACCGAGGCAGTCCGGGTGACGGACAAGATCCGGGTGCTGTCGGTGGCACCGCTCATGGGTGAGGCGATTCACCGCATCTCCAGCGAGACCTCGGTCTCGAGCCTGTTCGACTGAGCACCAGCACCTATCTGCCGAAACGGAGTCTGTCCGTGCGGCCCCGGAGCGGGGCGGCGGCACGGAGGGGCAAGGGAGAGCGACGGTGAGCGAACAGATCGTCTTCAAGGCCGAGCGGCGTGAGAAGGCCGGCACCGGACCTGCGCGGGCGGTGCGCCGGCAGGGCAAGATCCCGGCCATCCTCTATGGCGGTCAGCAGCCGCCCGAGATGATCGCCATCGGTTTCAACGAGTTCCAGCGGGCAGTGGTGCGTAATCCCAGGCTGACCAGCACGGTGGTGATGCTGGAGCTGGACGGCCGCCGCATCCCGGCGATCCCGCGCGAAGTTCAGCTCCATCCGGTGAGCGACCTGCCGCTCCATATCGACTTCCTGCGGGCCGAGGCGGGTGCTCGGATCGAGGTGGAGGTGCCGGTGGAATTCCTCAATGAGGACCAGTGCCCCGGCCTGCGCAAGGGCGGCGTGCTCAACATCGTCCGCCGCGCCATCGAGGTGGAATGTCCGATCGACGCGATCCCCGAGAAGATCCAGGTGGATCTCGCGGGCTTCGATATCGGCGATTCGGTCCACATCAGTCATGTGCAGCTGCCGGCCGGCGTCGAGCCCACCATCCGCGATCGCGACTTCACCATCTGCGTGATCGTGCCACCGACGGTGGCGGTGGAGGGCGCCGCCGAGGGTGAGGAGGCCGAGCCCGAAGCCGGGGACGAGACCTGAGCCCCGCCTAGGGGAGCGGTGTCCGTGTGGCTGCTGGTGGGGCTCGGCAATCCGGGCCCGCAGTATGCCCGCCATCGCCACAATGTGGGCTTCATGGCGCTGGAAGAGGTGGCCCGCCGCTGGCAGGCCACAAGCCGCCGGCGGCGCTTTCAGGGCGAGCTGGCGGAGGTGCGGCTCGAGGGCGAGCGGCTGCTGCTCCTCTGGCCCCACACCTTCATGAACGAATCCGGGCGGGCCGTCGCCGAGGCGGCCCGCTACTACCGCATCCCGCCCGAGCGCATCGTCGTGTTCCATGACGAGCTCGACCTGCCGCCCGGGCGCGTGCGGATCCGCCGGGGCGGCGGCACCGCCGGCCATCGGGGTCTCGAGAGCATCGCCCGGCATTTGGGCACGCGCGACTTCTGGCGGGTGCGCATCGGCATCGGCCATCCGGGCCAGCGCGAACGGGTGGTGGGCTGGGTGCTGGCGGATCTGCCGAAGGCCGAGCGCGAGCGGCTCGAGCCCATCCTCGAGACCCTGGCCGAGGGCCTGCCGGAGCTGCTTGCCGGCCGGGCCGACCGGCTCCAGCAGCGCCTTGCGGAACTGTGGCGCCAGCTGCAGGCGGCGGATGCCTCAAAAACCCCCTCCTGAGCCCCATATCATCAGCGACGACCCCGCGAGATCGGACCACCATCATGGGATTCGCCTGCGGCATCGTCGGCCTGCCCAATGTGGGCAAGTCGACCCTGTTCAATGCGTTGACCGAGAGTGCGGCGGCGGAAGCCGCCAACTATCCGTTCTGCACCATCGAGCCCAATGTCGGCCGGGTGCCGGTGCCGGATCCGCGCCTCGAGGTGCTGGGCCGGCTCGCGCGAAGCGCCTGCCTCGTTCCCACCCAGCTGGAGGTGCGGGACATCGCCGGGCTGGTGCGCGGCGCCTCCCGCGGCGAGGGGCTGGGCAACCGTTTCCTCGCCGCCATCCGCGAGGTGGATGCGGTGCTGCACGTGCTGCGCTGTTTCGAGGATGGCGATGTGGCGCATGTGGAGGGCTCGGTGGACCCGCTCCGGGACGCCGAACTGGTGGAGACGGAACTGCTGCTGGCCGATATCGAGAGCCTCGAGCGCCGGCGGGAGGGGCTCATCAAGCGTGCCCGCGGTGGTGATCGCGAGGCCCGGGCCCAGCTCGCCCTGATCGAGCAGCTGCTGCCGCCGATGCAGCAGGGGGTGCCGGCGCGGGCGGTGCCGCTTGCGGACGAGCAGCGCCGCCAGCTGCGCCTGCTCCAGCTGCTCACCGCCAAGCCGGTCCTTTATGTGTGCAATGTGGAGGAGGCGGCGGTGGCCGGCGGCAATGCCTGGAGCGAGCGGGTGGCGGCCATGGCAGCGCGCCAGGGGGCCGGCACGGTGGTGGTTTCGGCCGCCATCGAGGCGGAGCTGGCCGCGCTGACACCGGAGGAGCGGCGGGAATATCTCGAAAGCCTCGGGCTCGAAGAGCCGGGACTCCACCGCGTGGTGCGGGAGGGCTACCGGCTGCTCGATCTCATCACCTTTTTCACCGCCGGCCCCAAGGAGGCGCGGGCATGGACGGTGCGCCGCGGTACCCGCGCGCCCCAGGCCGCCGGTGTGATCCACAGCGACTTCGAGCGCGGCTTCATCTGCGCCGAGGTGATCGCCTTCGACGACTATGTCGCCTGCGGTGGTGAGCAGGGCGCCAAGGAAGCAGGGCGCATGCGGCTCGAGGGCCGCGACTATGTGATCCAGGACGGCGACGTCTGCCTGTTCCGCTTCAACGTCTAGCGGCCCTCCGCCGGCGGCACGGCAGCCGGCGTCTCCACCTCCGCCGCCGAGTTCCGCAGGACATCGCCAACGCCCAGCCCCGTCGCCACCTCTTCGACCCGCCGGATCAGCTCATCGGGCCCAAGCCAGCCGGCCGTCACCAGCCGCAGGCGATCGCCTGCAAGCGCCAGCAAGGTGGGAAAACCGCGCACGCCGAGCCGAGCCACCTGGGCGAATTCGCGCCCGAGCGCCTGGGCAAGCGCCGGGTCGGCGAAGAGCGCATCGAAGCGGGCTTCGGGTGTACCGAACTCGCCCACCGCCACCGCCCGCAGCAGCGCCGGGTCGGTGATGTCGGCGCCGCGGGCGTAGAAGCGCTCCTGCAGCCGCTCGAAGAAGGGCAGCACCAGTGCCGGCCAGCATGCCCGCACCACCAGCAGTGCGCGGCAGGCCGGTCGGAAGTCGGGGATGAAGTCCTCCCGCTCAAGCCAGCCGAAGGCGAAGGGCAGGCCGGTGAGCGTCTGGATGCGACGCCAGTGGGCGCGGAGCCGGGCGCGCTCATCTGCATCCCAGGGCCTCTGAAGGCGCGCCTCGCCCAGGCTTCCGAGGGCGAGGGTGATGGCAAGCTGAGGCCAGCGCGCACGCAGCCGCCGCAGGCTCGGCCCGAAGCCATAGCACCAGGAGCAGAGGGGATTGGCGATGTAGAGGAGTTCCATGGGAGGCCCCCGCTGGGGCGGAAGGATGGTCGGAGTGGGGCGATTCGAACGCCCGACCCCCGCCTCCCGAAGGCGGTGCTCTACCAGGCTGAGCTACACTCCGACGCGCCCCTGTTCTAGGAACGCCCCCCGGCTTTGACAAGGGTAGCGCAGGGCGGGCGCCGCCTCGCCTTCCCGCAATAGGGGTATTCCTTTGCGATCGTCTCAACTTCCGATATAGTCAGCGCGGAGCCTCGGGGTGGAACCGCTCAGGTGGCCACCGGGCCTGCGTCCGTGCGCGAGGAGGAGGGGCTGGATCTCGCCGCCCTCCTCCACCTCCTTTGGCGCCGCCGTTTCTGGCTGGTGCTGCCGCTGCTGCTCGCGCTCGCCGCCGCCGCCTTTTACGTGGATCTGACACCGCCCCGCTATCGCGCCACCACCCTCCTGGCGGTGGCCCCACGGCCGGTGGCGGAGGCCGATCTGCCGGCACCACCGCCGCGGCTTGAAGCCGACAGCATCACCGTCGACAGTGTCGTCCAGCTTATCGCCAGCGCCGATCTGCTGGAGCGCGCCGCCCGCCGCGCGGGCCTGCCGCCTGAAGCGGCCGCGGCGGTGAGGGTGATGCGCCGCGGTCGCACCCGCGTCATCGCCGTCGAGGCGGAATGGCCCGAACCCGAGGCGGCCGCACGGCTGGCCGAGGCGGTGGCGGCCACCTTCCTGGCCGACCATCTCGCCCGCAAGCGCGGAGCCCTGCGCGAAAGCCTCGACTGGCTGCGCGCCCGCCTCACCGAGACCACCGACCGCCTCCAGAAGCTCCAGCAGGAACTCACCCGGCTGCGGCGGGAGGAGGCGGCCGATGGCAGCGCGCTCGCCCTGGCGAGCCCCGACTCCCTCGCCCAGCTGGAGCGCAGCCGACTCATGGCCACCGCCGAACGGCGCGCGCTCGAGGCCCGGCTCGCGGCCCTGGAACGGGCATCCGCCGGCGATGAGAGGGCGGGCCCGCTGGTGGACGGCTCCAGCCCCTATCTCGAACGGCTCGAGACACTGCGCGCCGAGCTGGTGGTGCGCCAGGCGGAGCTCGCCGACCGTTATGGCCCGCGCCATCCCGCCCGACTCGAGCTGGAGCGGGAGGTGCGTGCTCTCGAGGCACGGATTGCACGCGAACGGGAGCTGCTGCGACAGCAGGCACGGGCGCGGCTGGCCGAGGCGCGGGCGCGCGAGCAGGTGCTCGAACGGGAGCTCGCCAGCCTGCGGGCGCGCCGTCAGCGGGCCGCGGCGCGCAGCCGGCGCGAGCGCGAGCTCGTGCAGGAGATGGAGCGGCTGCAGGCGCTGCGGGACTCTTACGCGGGCCGTCTGGCCGAGGCCGAGACCCGCGAGCGGCTGCTGGTGCCGGATGTGGAACAGGTGCAGCGGGCGGTGGTGGCACCCGCGCCCGTCTGGCCGCGGCCGGTGCCGCTTCTGGCGTTCGCCGCCACCGCCGGGCTCGGACTCGGGCTGTTCGCCGTCTTCCTGCGGGAACAGCTGGACCGCGGCTATCGCGAGGGCGCGCGGCTTGCCCGCGATCTCGGTGTGCCCGCGGTGGTGGCGCTGCCCGAGGTGCCGGCACGGCTGGTGCGGGATCTGCCGCCTGAGGACCTGGTGGTGGAGCGGCCGCGCGGGCAGTTCGCCGAGGGCGTGCGCGAGGCGCTGGCGCGGCTGCTGGCGGTCCTCGACGAGGGCGCGGTGGTGCTGGTGGGCTCGACCCTCCCGGGCGAGGGGCGCAGTACCGTGGCGGTGGCGCTGGCGCGCGCCGCCGCCCTCGAGGGCCTGCCTACCGTGCTGGTGGATGCCGATCCGCTGCGACCGGTGTTGCGCCAACGCCTGGGGCTGCCGCGGGGGGCGGGGCTTGCGGAGGTGCTGCGCCGCGGGCTCGAGCCGCGGGCGGTGCTGTGTGACGACCCCTTGACACCGCTCAGGGTGCTGCCGGGGGCTGCCCACGCCGGCCAGGCCGACGGGCTGCTCGCCGGCGAGGGCGTGGCCCGCCTGTTCCAGCAGCTGCGCTGTGACTTCCGGCTGGTGGTGGTGGACAGCGCGCCATTGGGGGTGGCGGCGGAAGCGCTGCGGCTTGCGGCGCTCGCCGACGGCCTGGTCTATGTGGTGCGTTGGGGCACAACCGCGCGCAGCCGGGTGCGCCAGACGGTGGCGGAGCTCGAGGCCCTCGGCCCCCGCCTCCGTCTCGGCGTGCTGCAGCGGGTGCGGGAGGTGGAACGCGTCCGCTACGGCGAGCGCGAGATCGGCCCCCACCGACGGCGTCTCGGACGAAGCCGGGCGGCGCCGGTGTGAGCCGGAGGCGTTTACCGGATGTTAGGATCGGCGTGGCAGGGTCGGGGCGGTTCCAACGGAGCTCCCGGGATGGCCAGCCGCAGCTTGCTCCCGTGCACCTCGGCCGGCCGCGGTCCTGGTCCGGAGCTGCGGGCATTGCTTGAGCTCATCCCCGAGGCGGCCCTCTGGTGCCAAGACGGGCGGGTGCTCGCCGTCAACCGTCGGGCGCGCGCCCTGTTCGGGCCGCGGCGGCGTCTCGTGGGCCGGCGGCTCGAGGGCCTCGGCCGGCGGCGGGAGGCGGAGGCAGGCCTGCGCGAGATCCGCATCGTCCAGGGCAGCCAGGGGATGGGCGTGCCGGTGGAGGTGCAGCGCGCACCCTGCCGGATCGGCGGGCAGAAGGGCGAGCTCGTGCTGCTGCGCGACCTCCGCTCCGAATTTGCGCTGCTGCGGGAGCTCCGCGAGAAGGACGACTGGCTCGCCGACATGGCTACCCTCGCCTCCGACTGGTTCTGGGAGACCGATGCCGAGCACCGCTACGTCTGGTTCTCCGAAAACGTCGAGCGGGTGCTCGGCATTCCCCGTCGATGGTTCTACGGCAAGCGTCGGGCCGACATCCTCGGGCCCGACAATGATCCGGCCGCGCTCGAGCGCCATTTCACCCAGATCCAGCGCCATGAGCCCTATCGCGACTTCGAGTTCCAGATCCTCGGCCCCGAGGGGCCGCTTTGGGTGCGCAGCAACGGCCGCCCGCTGTTCGACGAGCAGGGCCGCTTTCGCGGCTATCGCGGCACCGGGCGCGACATTACCGCTTTCAAGCAGGCCGAACGGGCGCGGCGTGAGAGCGAGGAACGCTACCGGCGGCTGGTGGAGCTGTTGCCCGACGGGATGGTGATGCACCGTCAGGGGGTGATCGTTTTTGCCAATGCCCGCGTGGCCGAGATGCTGGGCTGGGCGCGGGCGGAGGATCTGCTGGGGCTGCACGTGCTCGATCTGGTCCACCCCGAGGACCGCCCGCAGGTGGTGGCGCGCTGGCGCGAGATCGACCGTCTCGGAAAGGTGCCGCCGGCGGAGCTGCGGCTGTGCCGGCGTGATGGGAGCATCGTCCATGTAGAGACCCGGGCGGCGCGGGTGTCCGGGGCGGACGGATCGGCGGTGCTGGTGACCGCCCGCGACATCGGCGAGCGCAAGGCGGCCGAGCGACGACTCGCCTGGCTTGCCCATCACGACAGTCTTACGGGCCTGCCCAATCGCCGTTTCCTCGCCGCGCGCCTGGCCGAACTGAGTGCGGCCAAGCGCGCCTTCGCATTGCTGCTGCTGGATCTCGACGGCTTCAAGCAGATCAACGACACCCTCGGCCACAGCCTCGGCGACCGCCTGCTGTTGGCGGTGGGCGAGCGCCTGCGGGGGCTGGTGCGGCCGGGGGATACCGTCTGCCGCATGGGTGGTGATGAATTCGCCGTGATCGCACCGGACATTCGCACCCAGGCGGATGCGCTGATGCTGGCCGAACGGCTGCGGATCGCCATCAGCCGTGGGTTCGAGGTGGGCGAGGGGGATCTGCGGCTCGGGGTGACCATCGGCCTGGCCCTGTTCCCCCACCATGCCGAGACCGCCGAGCAGGTGCTGGCCCGCGCCGACCTCGCCCTCTATGCGGCCATGCGCGAGCGCCACGGCGAGCCGGTGGTCTACCATCCCGCCCTCCTGGCCGAGGCCGAGGCCCAGCGCCGCATCGAGCGGGATCTGCGGGCCCATCTCGATGCCGCCGCCCTCGAGGTGCACTACCAGCCGGCCGTACGACTGCGGGATGGTGCGGTGGTGGGGGTGGAGGCGCTGGTGCGTTGGCCGGCCGGGGCGGGCGAGCGGGTCTCGCCCGAACGCTTTGTGCGGGTGGCCGAGGAGCGCGGATTGGCATCACGGCTCACCGAACATGTGCTGCGGCAGGTGGCCCGGGATTTCCCGCGGCTTAGTGCGGCTCTGGGCTGTCCCCTGAGGCTTGCCATCAATCTCTCGCCGGGGGAGCTGGCCCTCTGCGGGGCTGCCGATCGGCTGGTGCGGCTGGTGCGCGATCTCGGGCTCGATCCCACGGCACTCGAATTCGAGATCACCGAACGCACCCTGCTGGTAGATGCGGAGACGGTGGCGGACAATCTCCACCGTCTGGGCGAGGCCGGCATCCGCTTCGCCATGGACGACTTCGGCACCGGCTACTCCTCGCTGGTCTATCTCAAGCGCTTTCCCTTTGATCGCCTCAAGCTCGACCGCACCTTCGTGCGCGGCCTGCCGGAGGATGGCGAGAACCGCGCCATCGTCGCCGCGGTGCTCTCGCTTGCCCGCAATCTCGGCCTCGAGGTGCTGGCCGAGGGGGTCGAGACCGAGGTCCAGCGCAACTATCTGCGCGGGCTCGGCTGCCACGAGGCCCAGGGCTATCTGTTCGCCCCGCCGCTGCCGCCGGAGGAGCTGATCCGGCGGATGGGCCGGGCCCTCGTGCGCGTGGGGGCGTGAGCGCTGCCGTGCCCATGGTGGGGCGGAGTCGACATCCGCCCCTGCAGGGGCGTGCGCACTGGGGCTAGAGAAATGTGGACCTGGTCCACCCCTCATCCGCCCGTGCGGTGGCGCGCAATGAGGGGGCTTGCCCGCACAGATCCCTTCCAGGTTTCTGAGCGATTCAAACCCTTCCCCAGAGAGCGCGTCACGACGGGGTTTTGGCGCACGCAGCCCTGACCGGCCACCCGTGCATGCCGGTGGACGCGAGTGCGGGCTCGCCCCGCCCGCCGCCCGTGGGGGCTGGAGGCCATGCGGGGGACGGCGGCAGCGGCGTGGGGAGCGGCTCCCGGAGGGTGCCGGCTGGGGCGCCCGTCTCCTGGGGCGTGAGCCGGCTTGCCGGTGGCGGATTCTACCGCCGGCGCGGTGCGTCCTCGCGGTGTCGGGGCCAAGGGGAGCACCGCGTCGCTGCGGAGCCGGCGGACGGGTGGGGGCCCCCGCTTCACGTCGCCCAGGCGGCCTTCGGCGGCATGGTCGGCCTCCTGTGGACAAGGGGCGAGGGTGCGCCTAGGTGGCGGACGGCGTCAGCAGCCGCGAGGGTGCGAGGAGGCCCCATGTCGCTCGCCGTCGCCCTGCAGATGGATCCGCTCGAGGGCATCGACATCGATGCCGACAGCAGCTTCGTCCTCGGGCTCGAGGCCCAGCGCCGCGGCTACGCCCTGTTCCACTACACCCCGCGGGAGCTGTTCTACCGCGACGGGCGGGTGTTCGCGCGCATGCGGCCGGTGGAGCTGCGGCGCGAGCACGGCCGTCACTTCACCGCCGGCGCGCCCGAGACGGTGGACCTCGAGACCCTGGACGTGGTGCTCATGCGCCAGGACCCGCCCTTCAACATGGCCTACATCTCGGCCACGCATCTGCTGGATCGGGTCCATCCGCGCACCCTCGTGGTCAACGATCCGACAGCGGTGCGCAATGCCCCGGAGAAGCTGTTCGTCACCCAGTTCCACGAACTCATGCCGCCCACCCTGATCACTTACGACCTCGGCGAGATCCGGGCGTTCC
>WFXL01000090.1 GCA_015490605.1 Rhodospirillales bacterium | reverse complement strand
TCCTCCGCTTCGGCCCTCGCATCACCCCTTTCTTGCCCAAGCGGGCTGCTGGACAGCAGAACTTCCTCGCTCGGTTGGCCGCACTCGACCATGGACTGGACGACAGGGACGAGGATCTTCGCGCACAACTACGCGAATGCCTGTTCGAGGCCTGGCGGCCGAGGCGGTCCCGCTTCGCCCTGCGGTGGGATCCACTGGAACTCAGACCCTACGCGGAGCGCTGGCAGGATCCGTCCGAGCAGCCGGCGGAGACGGTGGAGGCCGCAGTCCGCCTGGCGGCGCTGGCTCTGCCCTGGTTCCCACTGCACCCGGGTGGGTCGGGGGTGAGGGTGCCGACTTTCCTCGAAACGTCACCGCGCAGGGTCCGTCTGCGCTGGCCCATCTGGATCCCACCGGCCCGGCCGGCGGCCGTGAGAGCCCTGCTCAGCCATCCGGCCCTTATGGCACAGACGCCAGAGCCGGGGCGACTGCGTCCGCACGGGGTGGTGGAGGTGGTGCAAAGCCGCGTCGTATGGCTTGGCGATCCGCCCAACGACTATCCCAACTTCACCCGCGGCGAACCGCTGTGGGGTGACGCAGTGGGCTGAAGAGCGGTGTGAATAGCACGGAATGACGGCAGTACGGTTGCGAAGTCCGTTCTCGATGCCGGGCGCGATCATCCCGGGAAAAGTTCAGGCCACCACACGACAGCACAGCTGTGGGCGGCGGGCCACGCGGCCTAGCCATGATCCATACCTGCTTCATCGACCTTGCCCATGGACCGCTCGTGTAGGAGCGGACGACACGGCTCACACGGCGCACGCGCTGCTACGCGGTGCTTGGCCCGGGACTCGACGCGGATCTCCCGTCCAAGCGATCGCGGCTTCACGGCCGAGACCTTCTCTCCCGGCCACCATCCGGGCGTGCTGTCACGCTTCCAAAAGGTGGCGCGGGCAGACCGAGAGTAGGTGGCAGGAACGGCCGGACCTTGAGAGCATGCAAGCCGCCGGCCGCAGGCCGGGACTTGCCTATGGCAGGTCGTGGCCCGATGATGCCGGCTGCATCCGCAGGGAACGGCGGTCGCGCACCCGTGTGGCACATCCCCCATCTGGTTGTCCGGCTGCGCTTTTCGGTACGCGTGCCTCTGGCATTGCCGCCGCTGTTCGGTTCCACCTTCCGCGGCCTGCTGGGTGCCGGCCTCGTCGCCCTCGAGAAGGCCGCGGCGACCCCCGCCGTTCGTACCGCCCTTTCCGATCTGCGTCGGCGGCTATTCGAGCCGGCGCCGCGCACGGGCCTTGCGCCGTTCGCCGGTCTCGCCCGAGTGCCGCCGCCATGGCGGCTTTTGGACGTCTTCGATCCGCACGGGTGCCGGCTGGTGCCGGGGGACGCGCTCGGGGTGCGCCTGGTGCTGGTCGGAGACGTGGCCGATGCGGCGGAGCCGGTGATCGACGCGCTCGCGCTCGCACCCCGCCTGCACGTGGCGGGAGTGCCGGGTGCGCTGGCCCTTGCCGGAGCCGAGCCAATGTCTGGCGCCGTGCCGGTCCCGAAAGCATCCAGGCTGCGGGTGATCCTCGAGAGCCCGCTGCGCTATCGCCGCAATGGCCAAGAAGTGACGCCCGGTCGTTTCGATGCCTTCGGCTTCGGTGCTGCCCTCGTGCGCCGTCTCGGGCTGCTTGCCGCCCACTACGGCGGGGAACCTGTGGATCTGCACGCGGCCCTCGATGCCTGTGCCCGAACGCGGCTTTTCGGCCCGGACCTGGTCGCCTGGTGCAGCAGCCGCTGGTCGGGCCGCCAGCAGCGACGCGTGCCGGTCAAGGGACTGCTCGGCACGTTCGTGCTGGATACGTCCGACGCCCCGGAGCTCCAGCCGGCACTGGCGCTCGGCACCCGGCTCGGCGCGGGGCGGGCGGTGACGCTGGGCTGCGGCCAGTTCCGACTCGCGGAGACGGGGCGTGGGTCGAATCATGCGCGCAGACCTGACGAAGCGTCCGGAGGCACGGCCGACCGGGTAACGGACTGACGGAACGTCCGGATAGTTCGTCTCGATGCCGGATTCGATCGGGCGGATCTGCGATTCCGGCGCATAGCCGAACCCGGCAGGTCTGCCCGAACTGGCGGAGCGATTCGCGACGATCAAAATACGGGATGCGCGATTGGGGAGCACGTTCATGGACAGACCGACCATTCTCGTCGTCTCCCTCGGCACGAGCCCGCCAGTGGTCACCGAAACCCTGGGGTGCCTGTTCCAGCGCAAGCCGCCGGAGGTCCCGGGGGAATTGCACCTGCTGACCACCCGCCTCGGCGAGCAAAGCGTGAGGAAAGGGCGCGATGGGGTGTTCCTGTGCAATCCCGACGACGCGGGCCGGATCGACGGACAACGCGGCGGGCGGCTCGGTGAGCTCTACGACACCTTCCGCCATCCACGGCCCAGCGTCCACATCCACGTTCCGGAGTCCGCCCCCGAGGACCTGCGCGATGAGGGCGGTGCATTCGATTATGCGGATCTCTGCGTCCGGGTCCTGGCCTGGCTTCGGCAGAGCCGGCCGGATGCGCGCCTGCACGTCTCGCTGGCCGGGGGCCGCAAGACCATGGGCTTCTTCCTGGGTTACGCCCTCTCGCTGCTGGGTCGGCCGGACGACGAACTCACCCATGTGCTGGTGCGGCCTGCCGCTTTCGAGGCCACCGATTTCTGGTGGCCGGGCGGCCCACCCGGGGCGCTGGTGCGCGACGGAAAGCGGCTGTCCACCGCCGACGCTCGGGTGGAGCTGGTGCAAGTTCCCTTCGTCACACTGGCCGCATGGGTGGATCCGTCCGAGCTCGCCCCACTGGTCCGGGGCGAGCGGGGCTATCGGGCTCTGGTGCAGAGGGTGGGGCCGCGGATGACGCCCATCCTTCGGCTCTCACGCCGCAAGCGCAGTGCCACCTTCGGCGGCCAGGAGATCGTCCTCAAGCCCTCGGAATACGCGCTGCTGGAGGTCCTGGCCCGTGCCCGGATCGAGGCCTGGGACGGTTACGGACCGGAAGGCCTCGGCGGATGCGGCTGGCTGACGTGGCAGGACTTCCTCCCGGGTGGTCGGGCCGTCGAGCCCCTGAGACAAGTCTACAATCGGGTCCGCCCGGCAAATCCACCCGAGTGGGAGGTTATTCGGCTGTGGGGCGAGCTGACCGGCGGGATGCCCACCGACAGAGTGGCGCGGGAAGCCTGGAGGGCAAAGGAGGCCATGCTGGAGGACAAACTCCAGAACCTCATGTCGCGACTGCGCCAGCGCCTGCGCACCCTGCCGCCGGTAGGCGTGTATGCGCCGGCGATTCCCTCGCGCCCGGTGCGTGTCCGCACCGCGAAAGGCATAAAGCGGATATATGCCTTCGGCCTCGCGGGCGTGCAACGCGTGATCATCCAAAACTGAGTACGCTCGAGGAGCCTTGACAGAGAAGGCGCATCGTGCAAGCGGTTGATCATCGCTCTATGACATCGTGGCCGGGTGGAAGGCTGTGACCGGTACCCTGTCGGTGGACCCGGTTTTGCCAAACTTTTTGTGTGGAATCGCGATTCGCGAATCCCCCCTCCCCCCGCAACCCCTTCTCACAGCGTGGTTTTTTGAGGAGGTGCGTCCAACGGCCAACCCTGATTCGGAAGGGATCGAGACTGCGAGCCTGGCGAGGTTCTACTCCTCCATCCTCGATCCGTCGGTCGCATCGTCCCGACAAAGTCGAAGCGACTGCATGGGGAGCGGCCCGGCAGGTCTGCCGGGGGTCCCCGAGGCCGGCACCGTCCGCCATCTCCGCAACCGGAACGGCCGGATGTTCACTTGTGTATCGATACGACCTGTTAAGACCCGTGCGCGATCCTGACGCCTGCCGCCACAACCCGCCGCGGCTCGGACCCGACACCCTCGGCATCGAGATCACCGAGCCCGAACTCGCCGCCGCCTGCGGACTGGGGAACCTCGATCCCCAGCACGGCCCGGGCGGCGATGGGCGTGCCGCCGTGAAAGCCGCCCTGGACCATCCGCTGCCGCCCCCGGGCGCCCGGCTGGTGACGCTGCGCCCCGATCCCGACGCCTTCGGCGCCATGGCGGTGCTGACCCTGCGGGCGAAAGGCGTCGTGCTCGGCGACGAGATTCGTCGGCGGGTGGAGCGGATCGCCCGTGCGGACCGTTTCGACCGCGGTCCGTGGCCCGGCCGGCGCCCCCTGCCGACCGATGTGGCCGAGTTGGAGCGCCTGCTGTTTCCCGATCCCGAGGTGGCGGCCCTCGCAGCCTGCTGCGCCGACGGCAGCCTGACACCTGCCGCCCGGGTGGCGGCGCTGGAGCGCTGGCTGCTGGGCGAGGCGCCGGAAGCTGTCTGGTGCGAGCGGGTGCGGGCACGGGCCGAACGGCTGTGGCAGGCACTCCAGGAAGGCCGGATCGCCCTCGATGAAGCGGCCGGCGGGCGCATTGCTCTCCTGCGTTCGGCCGAGCCGGGCGCACTCGTGCTCGGCTATCTGCTGGCACCGGTGGTGGTGGCGGAGGCACGCGCACCCGACGCGCCGGGGCACGACCCGCGCAAGGTCACCGTGGCTCAGTGGGATGCCGAGCACGCCGACCTGCGGGCGGTGGCCGCAGAACTGGCCGGTCGCGAACCCGGCTGGGGCGGATCGGCCACCATCGTCGGCTCACCGCAGGGGCGCGGTACCGAGCTGCCCATCTCCGAGATCGCCGCGGTGGTGGCACGGCACCTGAGGAGCTGAGCCATGGTGGCGGCCTACTGGTTCGAGGTCCGCGGCATCCAGCGTTTCCTCTCCGAGGGCGGGCGGCTGCGGGATGTGATCGGCGGCAGTGAGCTGGTGGACTGGCTCGCCCGCTGGGAGGGGAACGACCTGCTCGCCGCCGCACTCGGCGCGCTCGGTGCTTCGGAACGGGAACTGTCGTTCACGCGCCGGGCCGGCGGCGCCTTCGTGGCCTTGGCGCCCCAACGGGAGCCTCTCGCCCGTCTCCGGGCGCTGTTCAACTTGGCGCTGCGGCAGGCGGTGCCCGGCCTCGAATACGGCGATGCCATCGCCGAGGCGGCCGACGAGGTCGCGGCGGTGACGGCCGCTCGTGCACGCGCGACGGTGCGGCGCAACGGGGAAGCGGAACTGGTGCCGCCCCTCGGGCCCCATCTGGAGCGGGCGCCGCGCACGGGCCGGCCGGCGGTGGTGCGGGACCGAGACGGTGACGATCTCCTGGATGCCCTGCTGCGGGCCAAGCGCCGCTTCGCGGATGCCACGGCCCTGCTCGCCCGCTTCTGCGCGGACTGGCGGGACTGGAACTGGCCCGTGGATCTCGCCGCCGAGGATCCGGAACATCCCCGCTCCTTTCCCTTTGGCGAAGGACGGCGGCTGGTGGCGGTGGTCCATATCGACGGTAACGGGCTCGGTCTGCACCTGGAACGGCTGCACAAGGCCGGGGTCGGTAGCAACACCTTCGCGGCCTTCTCGCGGACCCTGACGGCGATCACGCAGCACGCGGCGCAGAGCGCTGCCACAGAAGTGCTGAAGCCGGCGGCAGAGCGCGATCGGCTCCGCTGCATGCCGGCCCGGCCGGTGCTGCTCGGTGGCGATGATCTTACCGCCATCGTGCGGGCCGACCTTGCCCTCGGCTTCGCGACCGCCTTCCTCCAGGCCTTCGCGAAGGAGAGCCAGGCAAGGCTTGCCACGGTGCACCCGACACTCGCCGGGGGCATGACTGCCGCCGCCGGCATCGCTGTGGTGCGGGCGGGCCATCCCTGGCACCACGCCCACGCCCTGGCGGACACCCTCTGCCGGGCGGCCAAGCGCCGCTTCCGTCGGGACGGGGAATCGCCCTGGCCCTCCATCGCCTTCGCCCGGGTCCAGAGCACGCTGGCGGAGGACGTCGAGGAGCTGGTGGCACATGAAGCGCGTGTTCCGGTCCCCGGTTCGCCGGTGCATCGCACCACGCTCGGCGCCTACGCGCTGGACGGAGCACAGCCGCGCTTTGCCGAACTTGTGGCGCTTGCAAAGCTCGTGGCCGGGGCCGGTGCCGCGGGCGGGCTGCGGCAGGTGGAAGCGACGCTCTATGTGGATCCCGGCGCAGCCGCCCGCGCCTTCGCCCGCTGGCGGCGCAATCTCGAGGAGCGGGCCGGCCCGGCTGGTCTTCACCGGCAACACCGGTGTCAAGAATCCGAAGAGACGCAAGAAGCACGAATTCATCTTCCACGACCGGGAAGACCGGCAGCTCGAGGTGCCGAAGGCCGCGCGTGACGCCTTCTTCGCGGTCCATCAGGAAAGTGAGGACTGGGCCTGGTGGCTCGGGCGGCTGCGCAAGGGCGAGATCGACAAGATTCCCGTGTTCTGGCTGGCCGATGAAGAGGGGCGTCCGTGGCGGATCGGCCTTGCCCGCATGTTCCGGCTGGCAAGCGTGGATTCGGTCCACACCTGCATCCGCCGGTCCTCGGATCGCCATCTCGATCCTGCGGTACTCGACCTTCCCACGCTCCTGTTCGGTCGTGCGGGTGATCCCGAGCGGGGTATCCACGGCCTCGCCGGACGGGTGGTGTTCACCCACGCGGTGGCGGAAGGGAAAGTGGGCGAAGAAGGTCCGCTCGTTACCGTACCGGGAGCACCCAAGCCGAGCTTCTACCCGAACTATGTGGTGCAGCCGACAAAACCGAAGGATCCCGGCCGGCTCGACGGCGACACCTACGCCACCTGGACGCCGCTTCCGCAGGCAGAGCGCCCCGAACTGTGCGCGCCGCGCATCCGCGGCTGGAAGCGCTATCCCGTGCGACCGGATTCGGAGGTGCGGGTGCCGCCACCACCTCCCCGATCGGGCGCGAAGGTGCGGGTGCGCCTCTATCCGCTGCCGGCCGGCACGCGTTTCCATGGTGAGGTGCGTTTTCACAATCTGAAGCCGGCCGAGCTTGGCGCCCTGATCTGGGCGCTCACCTGGGGCGGACGGAGCGAGCTGCGCCATGCCCTCGGTATGGGACGGCCCTTCGGCTGGGGACAGCTCTCTATCGAGCTGGGCGACGTCCAGATCGAGCCCAACGACCCGGGTGCTTCCGCGCCTTCTCGCGACGCGTGCCGCGTAGCGTTCGAGGAGCTGATGGAGCGCTGGTGCAGGGACCGTTTCGGTCGCTCTTGGCGCGAGACCGACCAGCTGGTCCAGCTCGTCGCCATGGCCGATCCGCAGCGGGCGGTCCCGCCACAGAAGAGATTTCCTGGCGAGCTGCGCTATCCCCGACTCGATGTCGACAGCGGTGTGAACGAGTTTGCCGACGCCAAGAATGCCCACCTGGTGCTCGCCCCCTACTGGCGGCAGCCACCGCGGCCGAAGAGGGTCAGGCACCGGCCGAGCGGCCGGGTGGCGGCCTCGGCGGTCCCCTGGAAGGATGGGCGCTGGTTTCTCCGGTTCGAGGACGGCTCCACCTTGGTGGCATCGGAGGAGGAGCTCGAAAAGGTATGAACGGGTTGTGGGCGTGGCTTAGCTGGTTCTGGAGTCAGGTCGTCGCCGAGTTTCCCATCTGGCTCACCTACGTGGTGGGGATTACCGCTGCTCTCGAGCTCGTGCGCTGGTGGCGTCAGCGGCGTTGGCGCGACTGGACGGTGGTGGTGGTGCGTCCGGACGGCCAGGCGGGGGAGCCCATGCGACTCGCGCCCGACGAGGTGCGCCTGCTCGAACAGTCCGATCTCGAACGGGTGCGCTGGATCAAGTCGCTCATCTCCAACTTCGGACGCCTGAAGGACATGACGCCCCGTGAGATCCTCGACGCCTCCTGGCTCGAGGTGGACCGGAACGCCCGCCGCTACATGCTCCACCTTGGCGATGCGGTAGCCGCCGGGCGCGTGGATCTCCATGGCGGCGATCCGGCGTTGCAGGAGCAACATCCGCGGGGCCGAGCGATGCTCCAACAGGAAGGACAAACTTGACAGGCGAATGATCCGGGCCGATGGTGTTCGTGTGTTCTATGACATCGTGGTGGCGTGGGCATGATCGGAGCCGATGTTGCGGCAGGCGTTTTGCCAAACTTTTTGTGTGGAATCGCGATTCGCGAATCCCCCTTGCAACCCGTTCTCACAGCGTGGTTTTTCGAGGGGGTGCAGTCCAACGGCCGACCCTGATTCCGAAGGGATCGAGACAGAAAAAGAGGAGGGCGACCTTCCGCATTTTTACCGTCCAACGGCCGCCCCTGATTCGGAAGGGATCGAGACAGACCATCCGGGTGTGGCGGAACGCCCGGAAGGCAAAGGGCCGCCCTGGGGGCGGCCCCGTAGCACTTCACCGAAGCGGTGCGATCAAACGAAGCGCGGCTCCAGCGGGGTGAAGTCGACCAGCAGGGTGGTGCGCCAGCCCGGTTCGTCGGGATGCGCCCGTATCACCGGACTCACCCCGTGGCTCACCCGTTCATCCACCACGAGGAACGCGTCCCCCGGACGCTCCAACACGAAGCAGGCCAGCCGCTCGCCGGCGGTGAGTGTCTCGAGGTGGGCGCGCCGGGTCGCGCAGGCGGTCGGGCACACGACATTGACTCCGCCCACCACATTATGCCGGTCCAGCAGGATCACGAAGGTGAAAGGCTCGCCGTCCCGATGCACCCACGGTGGCGATGACTCCGCGGGTCGGTCCGCCTGCGGAGACAGCTTGACGAGATGCACGCCCACAAGCCAGGGCTCAAACAGCCGGCACGGCTCCATCAGCCCGTGGGCCAGCAGAACGCCGAGCGCCTCGCGGACCGTGTCCGCAATCACCGGCGTCTCCAGCAGACCGCGGGGGAATGTCGCAAAGCGGCGCTTGCGGCCTGCCGCCTCCGCATTGAGCTCGAGAGCCTGCCAGTAGGCCACCTGCGGCACCGCCCCCTCCCAGCGCGGCGGAAGCCAGGAAATCTCGTGATAGGGGGGTACCATCACCCCGCGCGCATAGGCACGGAAACGCACGCCGTGGGGATCGTGCGGATCTGGTGGCAGATCCCGTCGGGCGTAGGCGACGAGTTCGGTGGAGCCCCATCGGCGCTCGAGCGGGAAGTCAAGGCGCAACCAGCCGGCGGCCGTGGCGGGAGTCGGAGAAAGGGAGGCGCTCACTTGCATCATGGACACCCCTTCGTCTTCGCATGTCCATTCTTTCTTCGAGCCGTTGCCTGGTCAGCAGCCGGCAGCCCTGCCGCGGCCGCGCGCCGCTTCCATCCGGGCGGTCCGGGAGCTGCCGCGCGGGCGGCGGCAGGTGCGTCGGGCAGCCCTGCCGAAGGCTTGATCCGCAGGGCGATAGCGCGGAGGAGATGATGTGGTCCACGCACCGGAATCGATTCGCGTGAGGGTATCCTCACCATCCGACCCACATCCCACGGGAGGCACCCAAGGATCGGTCCGTGTGGATCCGGCTGTCGAAGAGGCCGTCCTCGCCACACTGGAGGGCTCGGCCATCGGCCTGCGGGTGGACGAGCTGGTGCGGGCGCCGGCGCTGGTGCAGCTCGGAGCGCGCGCACCCGAGGTCCTGCGGGCGCTTTCCGCCCTGCACGCCGTGGGCGCCGTGCGCCTCGGACCGCTGCGCCGCTGGCGGCTCGCGGGTGTCCGACCGGGAGGGGAGAACGGCAAAGCGGCGGGCGCGGAACCGTCGCTCGGCGGCGTGCTGCGGGCCGTGCCAGCGGAGGTGGTGGATCTCCCGGCCCCGGGCCCGGATCCGGCCCCGGCTCCGGATGCCGGGGAGGCGCGCGGCTGGGGATTCGCCGCCCGCTATCTGCAGCACGCCGCCCGCATGCTGGCGGAGGAGGAGCGGACCCGCATCGACGTCTTCGCCGACCGGGCGGCCGAGACCGTCCAGCCGCTGCATCCCCGCAGGGCCTGGTGGCCCGAAGGCGAGCGGCGCACGCTGCTGCGGCTTTCGCGGGCGCTGCTCGCGGATGCCTTCCAGGCCGCCCTCGCCCGTCGGCAGGACGACGAGGTGGCGCTGGTCTGGGGGATCCGCGTGCGCGAGCCGCGCGGCGCCGAGGTGCCGGTGTGGACGCCGCTGGTCGCCTGGCCGGCGCTCTGGCGGCCGCGGGACGACTGCATCGAAGTGGAGCCCACCACGCCTCTGCCTTCCCTCGATCCGTCCGCCCTGCGCATCCGCACCCGGGCCGAGCGGCAGCGGGTGGCCGAATGGCTGGGACTGCTGGGCGACGGGGAGGACGCGGTGGCCGCCGTGGATCCGCCGGAGCTCGGCCGGCGACTGGGGCCGCTGCTGCGCGAGGCCCTGAAGGAACCGCTCGATCCGCTCGCCCTGCGCACCGCCATGCCGCTCGCCGCCCGCGAGGGGGTCTACGACGTCCTCGCGCTGGTGCTGCTCGATCGCACCCGCTACGGCGGCGGGGCGGTGCGCGAGCTGCGCGAGCTCGCCGCCCGCGCCGGCGAGGGTGAGCTCGGCGCAACCGCCCTCGCCACCCTGTTCACCGACGTGCCCGCGGCCTCCGAAGCGGGTCCGCTCTACGAACCGCTGGAGCTCTCGGGCTCGCAGCTCGACGCCGCCCGCGACGCCACCGTCCAGCCCCTCACGGTGATCACCGGGCCGCCCGGCACCGGCAAGTCGCAGGTGGTGGCGGCCATCGCCGCGACGGTGGCTGCGCGTGGCGGCAGCGTGCTGATCGCGAGCCGCAACCACCGCGCCATCGACGCCGTGGAGGAGCGGCTCGCGCAGCTCGGTCCCGGATGGTTCCTGCGGCTCTCCGCACCCGAGGGTACGCGGGCCGCCGACTGGCAGCAGCTCTGCCAGCTGGCCCTCGCCCGGGCCGAGCGTCCACCGCCGCCGGGACGCGAGACCCTGCTGCGGGAGCTCGACGAGCGGGACGGCGAGCGTCGCCGGCTGCTCGCCGAGCTCGACCGGCTGCTGGAGCTGCGGGAGCGCTACGCCGAGGCCGAATCGGCCGCGGATACCCTGGCTAGGGCGGGCTTTGCGGACCCGGAGCGGCTGATCGAGCGGGCCCTGCCGCTGGTGCGGCCGGCGTGGGGACGCCGCCTCGCCGAGAGCCTCCCCGTGCTCGGCCGACGCCTGCGGGCGGCGCGCCGGCGGGAGATGGAGGAACTCGCGGCCGGGTGTCCCGATCCCGCCGCGTCCGTGGAACAGCGGCTGGAGCACGCCCTCTCGATGGCGAAGCTGGCCCTCGCCCGCGACGGGCTGGCCCAGGAGCTCCGGGCGAGCCCGTCGCGCGAGGAGATCGAGGTCCGGCTGGAGAAGCTGGGTCGGACCGTCCGGGAACTCGCCCGCCGGCTGCTCGCCGCAGGGCCGCATCCTCCGCTGGACGAAGAGACCCGCGAAGGGCTGCGGTCTCTCCTCGACGCGCTCCAGCTCGCCGAGGCCGACGGTGACGACCGGCGGGCCCGCGAGGCGTGGAAGCGCTTCGGCCGTCACCTGCTCGCCCAGGTGCCGATCGTGGCCGTGACGAATCTCTCTGCCGCCTCGCGGTTGCCGCTCGCCCCGGGTCTGTTCGACCTTCTGATTATCGACGAGGCGAGCCAGTGCGATATTCCTTCAGCTCTGCCGCTGTTCGCCCGCGCGAAGCGAGCTGTGGTGGTGGGCGATCCCATGCAGCTGCGGCACGTCGCCCGCACCACGCCAGCGCGGGAGGCGGAACTGCTGCGCCAACAAGGACTGGCGCTCGACGCGCTCGGGCCCTGGCTCTGTTCGCTGCGCTCGCTGTTCGACGTGGCCGAGCGGCACGCTTCACGCCGCCATTTCCTCGCGGAGCACTACCGCTGTCACCCGGACATCGCCGGCTATGTGAGCCGCGCCTTCTACGACGGCCGACTCCATCCGCTCACGCCGGTGGGCACGCTGAAGCCGGTGCCGGGACTGAAGCCGGGCATCCACTGGCAGGAGGTGGAGGGCGAGGTTCGTGCCGCGCGTAGCGGCTGCTGGTCGCCGGCCGAAGTGGCGGCTGCGGTCGACCATGTGGCGCGGCTGCTGGATGCCGGCTTCGAGGGCACCATCGGCATCGCCACCCCCTTCCGGGAACAGGCGCGGCGGCTCGCCGATGCGGTCGCGGACCGCTTTTCCGCCGAAGCCATCGAGCGCCACCGGCTGATCGCCTCCTCCATCCACCAGTTCCAGGGCGACGCCCGCGACCTGGTGCTAGTGAGCCTGTGCCTCGGGCGCGGCATGCCGCGCGGCAGCCTCGAGTTTCTGCGCCGTGAGGCCCGCCTGCTCAACGTGGCGGTGAGCCGCGCACGGGTGGTGTGCCTCGTACTCGGCAGCCGCGAAGTGGCGCGAGCGAGCGGGATTCCGCACATCACCACGCTTCTCGCCCACGTGGAGCACCGGGAACGGCCGGCCAGCGGCAAGGGCGCGAAACCCTTCCAGTCACCGTGGGAAGAGCGGCTGTATGAAGCGCTCGCGGCACGCGGCCTGCGAACCGTTCCCCAATACCCGCTTGTCGGACGGTTCCTCGACCTGGCGGTGCCGGAGGTACGCCTCGACATCGAGGTGGACGGCGATTTCCACCGTGGTCCCGACGGCTACCGCCGCATCGAGGACCGCTGGCGCGATCTGCAGATCCGGGCGGCCGGCTGGCGGGTTATGCGCCTTTGGGTCTATGAGCTGAGGGAAGACCTCGATGGATGCGTCCAACGGATCCTCGAACGCGTCCGCGATCTCGTCGCGCAGGGATAGCCGCACGCGCTGGCTGGCGCTGACCTTCTGGACCGCGCTCGCCGCGGGCGTCGTCACCAGTGCGCTGGTGCTGCTGCTCGCGTTCCGTCTGCACGCGGAACGCAGCGCCTTCGAGGCGGAACGGCAGCAGGCGGAACGTGCCCTCGCCGAAACGCGGCGCGCCCTGGCGCAGCTGGAGGCGGAGCGCCAGCGCCTCGGACCCGACATCGAGCGGCAGCGACGCGAACGCGAGCGCCTCCTGGAAGAGCTCGCCACGCTGCGCGACCAGGTGGGCGAGCTCTCGACCGAGCGGGACCGGCTGCGGCAGCAGATCGCATCGGCCCGGGTCGAGCTCACCAAGCTCACGGGTGCGCGGGAGAGCGCCGAACGCCGGGCGAAGGAGCTCGCTGCCGAGGTCGAACGGCTTACCCGCAGGCAGAAGGACCTGGCACGCGACGTGGAGGCGCTCACCGCACGGCGCGATCCGCTGAAGCGGCAAGTGGAGGACCTCGACCGACGACGCAAGGCGCTGGCCACGGCGCTCGAGGAGCTCGAGCGCAATCGAGAGGACCTGCGCGGCGAAGTCGAGACTCTCGAACGGCAGCGATCGGACCTGCTGGCCGAAAAAGGCGAACTCGAAGCCGCCGTGAAGGCGGCCCGTGCGGAGCGTGACGCCCTGATGCGGGAGCTGGAGACGACCCGCAAGGAGCTCGCCGCCCTGCCCGACGCCAACACCCGCCGACGGATCAAGCAGCAAGTCGGGGAACTAGAACGGAGGCGTCTGACTCTGGAGCGGCAGCTGAACGAGCTCGGCAAGCAACGGGACGGGCTCGCACGGCAGGTCGAGGAACTGCGCGCTACCACGGCCTCGCTCGAGGCCCGTCGGAAGGAAATGGAGGCCGAAGCGGGCCGGCTCGAAGCCCGCATCCGCGAACTGGAGCCGCAGGTAGCGCAGCTGGATCGCGCCCGCGGCGAACTCACCGCGCTGCGGAAGGAGATCGCGGACCTCAGGGCACGGCGGGCGGCGCTCGACCAAGCGCTCGCTGCCTTGCAGCAGCGTCGCGAGGCGCTGACGTCGGAGCTCGCCGAGGTGGAGAAGCAGCTGACCGCGCGCAAAACGGAGCTGGAACGGCTACCGTCGAAGGAAGACCTCGCCCGCATGCGAGTCGAAGCGGATGAGCTGCTGGACCGTCGCAGACGACTCGCGGCCGACGTCGCCGCCCTGGAGGCCCGCTCGGCGGAACTCGAACGGCAGGTGGCCGATGCACAGGCCCGGATCGCCGCGCTGCGTGAGGAGTTGGGGAAGGCGCAGGCGGAGCTGGGTAAGGCACGTGCCGAGCTTGCAAAGCTCCGCGATGCGCAGGCGGAACGGGGCAAGATCGCCGAGGAGATCGCGGCGCTTCGCGCCGAGCGCGACCGGCTGCGGGCCGACATCGAGGGGGCACGCGCCCGTTCGGCGGAGCTGGCCCGACAGATCGCGGCGAACGAAAAGCGCCTCGCGGAACTCGAGGAACGTGTCCGGAAGACGCGGACGACGCTCGATGGGCTGGATGCCCGCCGGCAGGAAGCGGAGCGCCTCGAAGCCGAGAGGGCGAAGCTCGCCGCCGAGGTGGCGGAGCTCGGCGGCCGTCGGGACGTCCTGGCGGCCGAACTCGCGCGCGCCGAGGCGCGTCTCACCGATATCGAAAGGCGTCTCGCCAAACGCAGACGTGAACTCGGCGCACTGGAAGCGATCGTGGCCGAACGCGACGCTCTGCGCGGGGAGCTCGCGGTGGTGCGCGCACGTCTCGCGTCGCTGCAAACCGATAACCCTGCACCGGCGGCGGGACCGGCGCCGGAGCGGACCGCTCCCGCCGCCGGACCTGCCGGTGGTGCGGTACCGGCCACCAGCGCGGAGGGAAGACCGTGATGCTGGAGTTTCTGCAAGCCGTTGGGTTGCCCTACGTGCTCGCGCTCGCCTCGGCCGGTCTGCCGGTGGCGGCGCTAGTGGGGCTCGCCGGCTACCGCGAACTGCAGGTGCGCCTCGGGCGCCTGCCGGCGGCCACCGAAAGGGACGACCTCGAAACCGAGCTCGACCTCATGCGGCGGAGGCGGGAGGAGCTGCTACGGGAGCTGGGAGAGCTGGAGGGACGGCGGGGCGTGGTCGAGGCCCTGCGCGTGGAGGCCGAGACCTGGCAGGAGCGGATCCGGCAGCTCGAAGTGCAATGGGAGGCGCTGGCCGACCGACGCCGCGAGATCGCCGCGGTCGAGAGCGAGCTCGCCGGCGTGCTCGAGCGGCTGGAAGCCGAGCGGGCGCAGGAGGCGGAGCTGCGGGCACGGGCCGAG